>SKOH01000051.1 GCA_007120165.1 Clostridiales bacterium | reverse complement strand
TCTGAAATATCAATGTCTGAAGAGGAGAATTTGGACTTTAACATCTCCTTGCCCACATTCATATTCGTCTTTAAAAACTCGCCCATATTGGCGGTCACTTCTTTACGGGATGGATCGAAGAGTTTTCGGTAATGTTTCATGTCCTGTTGACTGATGGCTTCCTCTGTAATTTCCTTGCCCTCTCCGATCAAAGTCGAGATCATCAGAGCGGCAAAACTGCCGCTGGCCATTCCCCATTTGTTGTATCCGGTGCCGAGATAAATACCCGGATAATCCGAGGAGATCCCGCCGATAAAGGGGATTTTATCCATGGTCTGGTAATCCTGGGCGGACCAGCGGTAAGCGGCGTCCTTTACGTTAAAGTGTTTGACGGCGAAATCAATTAAGGCTTTGTAATCCTCCATCTCGGACTTTCGCTGTCCCACCTTGTGACCCTGTCCGCCGACTAAGAGGTAGCGCTGGCCGTCGGTTTCTGAAAATCGTAGGGAATAGGGATCGATTTTTTCCATCGACAGATACATCCCATCCCCTTCGCTGAAATTTTCGGCCCTAAAGGCGGTAAGGTAGGAACGAAGAGGTTTCAGACGGGAATAATAATTGGAGCCGGCATCGAAAAACGGATAGCCGGTGGCGACAACAACCTTTTCGGTTTCTAATTGATAGCCCTCTTTTGTTTCCACGGTATAGGGACCTTCGCCGGAGATATCCACCGCCCGGGTGTCCCGGTAGATCCGGACTTGGTTTTTCAGTAAATAATTCATCATAAACTTCAGGTATTTAACCGGATTCAGTTCGAACTGATCCTCTACCCGAAGGGCGGCGCGGTAGCCGATTTTCAGCGGATCTTCTTCGGTCAGTTCACTTTTCACATCAATTTTTTCATAGGCTTCCTGTTCCTTTTTCAGGGCTTTTACGTCCTTTTCATCCTCCCCGTAGACACAGGCGAAGGTCTCCATAAAATCACAGTCGATTTCATGTTGTTCAATAATGTCCTTTACAAGTTTCATCCCCTGTTTTTGAGCCTTGTAGAAATACTTCGCCGGTTCCACCCCGTAGTTATCGATGATCCCTTGAATAATCAGAGAGTGCTGAAAGGTGAACTTCGCCGTGGTATTACCCGTTGCCAGGTTAAAAGGAGTGCTCCGGTCGATCAGCACCACATCCCGTCCCTGCTTTTGAAGCAGGTAGGCGGTGGTAATTCCGGTAATCCCGGCTCCTATTACAACCACCTCCGTTTTTAGATTTTCCCCAAGGGACTCAAGCTCCACGCCGATTCCATCCTTTAACCATAGGGAACGCATAGGGTTTTCCAGTACAATTTTATTTGACATATTTTAACACCTCCATGATATCAATACCCCATCATGGCAAAAAATCTCAAAAATTTCTAAAGGTTTTGTTTCCCGCAACAGCTGTCGGATAAAATAAAATATTATCAATATAGGAAAGGCTTATACAGGATAACATAGTTTTGGGTTATAAATAACGCTAATTTGATAAGAAAATGTTATAATATTATCAAGTCGTGAAAGCAGTTCGTAACTGAATTTAAAAATAGGAGGGTATACCATGTTTAAAATAGGACCGATGGAAATGATCCTGATTGTGGGAATTGCACTGGTGATCTTTGGACCTGCAAAACTGCCGGAGCTTGGGAAAGCGTTGGGCAAAGGAATTAAAGAATTTAAAACCGAAACATCCAACCTGATGGGAGATTCCGCCGCCAAGGAAAATGCAGCGGACAAAAAGTAAGGACAGAAGGACGGCAGCGGTATAAGGAAAAAGTATAATGAAAGCCAAACGGATAAGAGATCCTTATATAATATAAGGAACAAGTATTATATATTCGATGGAGCTTCCATTATAATAGATCTATACTAATTAAATATTTAACGGTATTTAATTAACAACAAAGCAATTATATTATTAATCAAATCAATTTAAGGAGGAAGAATTCATGGAAAAGAAAGAAATGGAGCAGGGATCACAAGACATGCTTAAGTTATCGAAAGAAATATCCCGTAAAAGTTTTCTTAAAGGAATGGGAAAAACCATTGCAGGATTTACGGTATTAGGAGGGGTTGGAACGGTCCTTGCCGGATGTTCCGCTGACGCTGCAGCAGGAGTAACCGCTTCCGCAGCACCGGCGTGGCCTTTCGAGTACGAAAAAATTGATGCGGATAAAGCTGCTCAGAGAGCTTACGATTCCTATAAATCAGGCCGTGGATGAGGCTACGGTGTCGCCGATGGTTTCTTCGGCACGTTAGCAGATGAAGTTGGGTATCCTTTTAACCAGGTACCTCCGGAAGCTTTTATCAATCAATCCGGCGGATTTCAACAGGCAACCCTTTGTGGATGTTTGGGAACAGCCGCTGCCTGTCTGGGTACGGTTTTGGAAGATGACGAACAAAAGGCTGCAATGATCGAAATGATCCGATGGTATAAAGATTTTCCCTTCCCGGAAGTACAGCCTGCAGGACTGGATTTACCGACGACCATTGCTGAATCCGAGCTTTGTGGAGTTTCAGTAGGAAAGTTTATGGAAGTGCAAGGATGCGCATACGGGGACGACGAACGTAAGGAACGATGCGCAGGAGTTACAGCGGATACCACTAAGAAATTAGTAGAGTTGTTAAACGAAACCTTATAAGTTTACTAAGTCTTAGGCTTCAGAGGTTATGCTTTAGCAATATAGACAGATACTTTAAGGGTATCTGTCTTTTTTAATACTTACTTGCCTTACGGTAGAGTTTATACATGGAATAGGGGAGAATACCATGAGAAAAAAATTTATAATAAAGATATCCGGCATGCACTGCCGAAGCTGCAGTGAAAAAATTAAAAGAGCCTTGGAAAAGAAGAATATTGAAGTTCAAAAGATCTCTTATGAAGAGGGAGTGCTTATCTGTTACGGGAAGGAATTGGGTGATATCCTTTCGAAACTGGCAGAAATGGGCTACCATGGAGAAGCCTTTGCTGCCGCAGAAAAAAAATCGGGTTATACCAAAAAATTGATGATCGGGATAATTATTTTTTTGGGGGTCTTTTTAATTCTCAAAAGCACGACGGCTTTTAACTATTCCTCCGCACTGCAGGGAAGCGTCGGTTATCCGTTGCTGTTTGCCCTGGGCATTGTAACATCGATTCACTGTTTATCGATGTGCGGAGGCATCGTCCTGACCCAAAGTATTGCATCGAAAAACCCGGTTAAATCCACCCTTTTGTATAATATCGGCAGGGTTGCAGCCTACACGGCTCTGGGAGGGATGATTGGAGGGATCGGCTCCGTGGTCAGTTTTTCCCCCTTTATAAAAAACCTGATTATGATCTTTGCCGGAGGATTTATGGTACTGCTGGGGCTCAGCATGTTGGAGTCCTTCCGGTTTTTAAAACCCTATATCAAACTGCCCCGGCTGTTTCGTTTAAAGGGATTTAAACACAGCAGCAAAACCCCGCTGCTGATCGGATTGGGTACCGGATTTATGCCCTGCGGACCGCTGCAGACCGTCCAGCTTTATGCCCTGGGCACTGGAAGTATGGTAACCGGTGCCCTTTCAATGTTTGTTTTCAGTCTGGGCACCGTGCCGCTTATGCTCGGTCTTGGCAGTATCAGCGCCTTTATCAGCCGCGGGCTGAACCAACGGATTGTAAAACTCAGCGGGGTGCTGGTAATCCTTTTGGGACTGGTCATGGTAAGTCAGGGGCTTTCATTCCCGAAAGGGGGAGTTACGGCAATGGAGTCTTCTGACAACCCCGATGTTTTAAGACTGCCCCAGGTGATCAACGAATCCCAGTTTATTACCACGGTAATTGAAAACAATCAGTTTCAGCAAAACCGGTTTATTCTGGAAAGCGGCCGCCCGGTAAAATGGATGGTTAATGTGAAGGCGCCTATGGACTGCAGCGACGGGATGATTATTTCAAATCTCGGAGTTGAGCAGGACCTTGTAGAGGGACACAATCTAATTGAATTTACGCCCACCGCTGAAGGGGATATAGAATTTAGCTGTAAAGCAGGGGTTCTTACCGGTCAGTTTACCGTTATTAAGGATTTGGAAGCCGTACCGGAGGATCTGGAGTATCTTCCCTTTGAGAGTTTAGACTGCTGTACGGAGTAAGGGCTGACTTGAAACTGCAAAGGTATTGGCACTGCCTTTTACAGAATACGATTTGCCGGGTCTTCCTTAAGGTTTTCAAACCATTTAAAATAGTTTTCAGCACCTTCAATGCCCTGTAAAATCAGGGCCTGTTTTTTTTCATCGGACAAATCGAAATCCGTGGTTTTCACATCTAAGGTATTAATGTATATTGTTCGCTGCCAGTCATCGCTATGAAGGTGTTTGTTTTCCTGAACCTGCATCAGCGCGCTGATCAGGGCCCGGGCGTAATTGGGGAAAGTGCTGATTTCCCGTCCCCGGTGGGGCTCGCCATGACGGAATAAACCGATCTCTTCCTGGGTGTCCAGCCGCATTCCCAGGGTTTGACGATTGTATACATAGGGAGAGCTTTCCGGACGCTCCAACAGAAAACGGGCATTTTCCTTGTTGTAGTATTCCACAAAACGAGCCGCCGCTGCCTCGGACTGCATATCAATGTATTTCAGGCGATCAAAAAGCTTTACCGGATAATTCATCATAACGCCGCCGTCCACGTAAACGTCATTCTTTTTACCCAACCGTTCTGCACGGAAAAATAACGGGATGGACATACTGATGCGAAGTGCAGTTACCAGAGGCATATCCGGGGTTCTTTCAATGCAAAAAACCTCGGAGTAACCCGTAGATAAATTGGTGCCGATGACATATAAATCCGGATGGCCGGCATTTTTCAGATCCTGAAAGGTAGCTTCCGCATTACCCAGACGCTCCTTGACCAGTCGGCCTGTCCATTCCTTGAAAAAATCCCCTTTATTCCATCCAAACTCCAACCAGAGCCGTTTAAAATCCCGCAGGTATCCAAAGGAATTATCCATAAAGTCCTTAAAGTCGGTGCTGTCCAGGAGTTCCCGTTGAGTGGGAATATCATACCCCAGGGCATAAATCAGAGCATTGATTGCTCCGGCACTGGCACCGCCCACCCGGTCAATATCCCTAAGCAGACCCCGCTGATCCAGCACCTGCATCGCCCCTACATAGGCAAGGCCTTTAACGCCCCCGCCTTCGAAAACGAGATTACGAAACTGAACCGTCATTATCATCTCCTCCTTTCTTCTATCAAATCCTCGCAGTTCCATTTAAAATAATCGGTTACATTATTTTTACGCATTGATTACGTTAAGGAACGTAATTAATGAACCCCCGGACCGTTTCAGTAAATGCGTAAAGTCCTCGGATTTGGATATACATAGGATATAACGGTGACTTAGAATCAAAGGAAGAGGCCTGTAATTGTATCGGAAGAATTTCAGATCCTTCGTATAAGGGCATATTATGGAAAGGAAGATGAGTGATGAGTGGGCAGCCTTTGCCAAGGAGTTAGCGAAGAAAAAATTTAAAGGTCGAATAGGAAGTATGGGAACTTTTCAATCAAAAGGGTATACATCCTAGGGAACAGACTTACAACTATAAAATGCGGCTAAGCCAAGGAGGAATCTGTATGAGTAAAAATATTGAAGGTAAGCCATCTCCAGCCTTTGATTTACCGGCCACCGGGGAGAAAAACCTTTCCAAGGAAGACCTGAAAGGACAAAAGTATCTGCTGTTTTTTTATCCGAAGGACAATACCGCAGGCTGACAGGCGGAAGCCTCTGAGTTCAGAGACCGGTATGAAGAAATTAAAAGTTTGGGGTATGAAGTATATGGGATCAGTAAAGACGGATTAAAAAGTCATCAGAAGTTTAAGGAGAATAATCAGCTGCCCTTTGAACTGATCAGTGATAAGGATAAAGTCTTACACGAAGCCTATGAGGTACTGAAAGAGAAAAGCATGTTCGGAAAAAAAGCTCTCGGTACTGAGCGCTCCACCTTCGTCATTGATGAAAATGGAAGGGTTGTTAAGGAATTTCGGGGAGTAAAATCCAAGGGCCATGCCGACGAGGTGCTGGAGTATTTAAAGGGGTAAAGCTTATCCTTCAATGAAATAATCCAATAATAACCCTATCAAGACCCCATATGCTAAAGGGTCTTGATGGGGTTTCTTGTTGAAAAATGAAAATCAGTGGGCTTTGGCCGTTCCTTTTAACAAAGATATGCCGATGCCGATAAACCATATCAGTTGACCTAATCCAAACAGGGCACTCAGGATATTTAAAAATGGAACAATGGAAAGGATTCCAAGAAATCCGACCCCCACCGCTAAAAGGTTAAGAAATTTATGAAAATGTCCGGATTTTCCAGCACTGACGCCAACAAGAACCATCCACAGACCGCCCAGCAGTTCTCCGTCAGCAAAACTCAGGGCTGAAGAAATGACTTCAATGCCCTGCCACAGTAAAACCGCCTGCTCCGGGTCAGCAATATGAAGGGCGGCAACGGCGGCCGCTCCATGGTTGAATATCAGACCGCTGGCAATTAGAAGGGTTGCCCAAATTACTGCAAATATTGTTGCAAATATCATCCCCGAAGCATCTTTTAGATGAATGGTTTTAAACAGTGCAAAGGAAAGTACGGTTAAAGCCAGTCCGAATAGGATGTATGAAAGCCAGTGGAGGATAATCACCAGGCCTTGATGATTTATGATCATCGCTGCTCTATCAGCAGGGTTCGTAAGGCTGGGGTAGTCCAAAACCAACAAAAAAACGGTCATTGTCAGCAGATAGACCAGGGCCCCATAAATTGCGGCCAGGCCGCCTAGTTTCTCCAGCCGTCGGTTCGTATCGGGTCGCGTATTCATTTTTTCACTCCTCTCCAGATCTTAAGGATAAAAGTATGAGAATGGGAAAATGAAACCTCAAGGGTTACGGAAAAATAAAGAATAATACAATCAGCAGGGTAACCGCCATAATAGTAGTGATCATGCCGAAAAAGATTAAGGCCTTGACAAAATTTGTATCGGAGAAGATGGATTCTTTTTTGTTGTGGGGATCCTTTCCAAATAAAATATAATCCGCAGAGGTGTCGTAAAAGGAAACCAGTTTGATCAGATTATCGGTATCCGGGTAGCCGGTACCGGTTTCCCACTTTGATATTGCCTGCCGGCTAATTCCCAGTTCGTTGGCAAGTCCTTCCTGGCTGATGCCTTTTTTCCTTCGCAGTTCGATTAACTGTTGGGCAATCACGGGTAATCCCTCCTTAAACTGTTTTCTTAATCTGATTATACTTTATTTATAGGTTGCAACCAACCATTTCCCCTTTTCGCTTAGTCAACTTGAAGTTGCAGTGGTGAATTAATGCATGTTTTAAAGCTTCCTGCCAGGGGATTCCGGGATAAGCTATAAATTTTAATATTCTCAATTGACTACACAATTGATATGCTATATAATTATAATGCTAAGTAAATCTTAAAAAGAAAGGGGTTTTGGTTACTATGAAAAATACAACAATTGAGGTGAATCCAACAAATTGAATACCGGGTCCATACACTTCAGGAAAGGGGAAGTTTTCCAACTTGTCCGGGCTTTGTTGTGTTGACCAGCCGAAGAAATAACCCCCAGCCTATAGCTATCGACTTTAAACGAGGGCACGATAAGGTTATCGTGTTTTTTGTATGCCTAAACTACAGGAGTTATTCTGTGGTTTTTTTGTGGTTACTTATCAATTATTTAAGGAGGAATCGAATGGGATTAACGAAATATGGATGGAATGAAAAATGGGCATCAGCCTTTCAGGAGTTTCAAAAGACTTGTACAGGTAAAAATTTAGAGCCGGCCCGGGTGAGTGCGGTGTTTTCCGATCGGTACCGGATACAGACCGAAAAAGGAGAAAGGGAAGCCCAGGTATCAGGAAAGATGCTCTTTGAAACCCTTTATGCAGCAAATAATCCAACGGTGGGGGACTGGGTAGTAATCGACTACAATGATTTGGGGCCCTCGCTGATTCAAAAAGTGTTACCCCGGACAAGCTGTCTTCAGCGGCAGGAAGCCGATGGGATTGAAGCTCAGGTAATCGGATCCAATGTGGACCTTTGTATACTCATCCAGTCCGTAATCGGAGACTTCAGTATTCCGAGGCTTGATCGGTATCTTGCTATGGTATGGGATGCGGGCTCCGCGCCTCTGATTTTGTTGACAAAGACGGACCTTGTATCCAAAAAGGAGGTTCATGAAAAAGTGAAGGCATTGGAGGATGCTTTTCCCGGAATTGACATTTTAGCCGTATCATCGGTTACCAAGGAAGGGATTGAGGGACTGCTGCCCTTTCTGGAAGCGAATAAAACCTATATGGTCCTTGGAAGCTCCGGGGTTGGTAAATCCACCCTGTTAAACCTTTTAATGGGTGAGGAAATGATGAAAACCGCAGAGGTCCGGGAGGAAGACCAAAAAGGCAGACATACCACCACCCATCGGCAGATGTTTATCCTGAAAAACGGCGCGGTTTATATTGATACCCCGGGGATGCGGGAAGTAGGCTTATTTAATTATGAAGGAATGAACAAAGCCTTCTCTGATGTAGCGGAGTTGGCGAAGAACTGTAAGTTTGCCGACTGCAAGCATCAGGATGAACCCCGGTGCGCCGTGCAAAAGGCCATGGCTACGGGAGAACTTTCAAAGGTTCGGTGGGAGAACTACCTAAAGCTCATTGCCGAAGAAAGAGTGCACCGGCGTAAACAGCGAACCCTGCAAAAAAAGGTGGACAAAGCGAAAATCAAGCGGCAAAAAACCCACTACAAAGACTATAAACGGGGCGGGGGGACCCAGGATAGCGAAGGGAAGCCGTGGGGAGATTTTAAAGCTTAGGAAATAAAAGATATAGTTAAATCATTAAGCCGCCTACAGATCATTGCTCTATGAAATCCGTGGGCGGTATTATTATAAAGTTTAACTTATACACGCTCCATAAAGTGAAGATTCAGATCTCATAAAAAATTAAAAATATATCAGTACTGAAGTACAATATTTTGATATAATAAACAGTAAGATTATACCGATAGGGAAAAATGATGGCATTCGGTCAGTGCAGAGGCGTTACCGGAACCGAAACCTAAACAGGGAGGTCAGTGGATTAATGGTCGATGAAAAATTACTGAATTCTTTAATGGATCGAATGAAAGTAAATAAGAGTATTTTCAGTGCTGTGCTCTGCGTGGAAAGCAGGGATGGAAGTTTCTCCTGGACCGGTGCCGCCGGTGAGATGGAAAAGGACAGTAAATACTTTATTGCCAGTGTTACGAAACTGTATGTAACAGCGGTTATACTGCAGCTGATTGAGGAGGGACGCTTAGAACTGAGGGACAAAATCTCAAAGCACCTGTCGGAGGATATCTGTAACGGGCTTCATGTGTTAAAGGGAACAGACTATTCCGATCAGCTTACCATTACCCATTTACTATCAAACACCTCGGGAATCCCTGACTATTTCTTTCATAAACAGCAGGGAGGAAGAACCGTTGCGGATGATTTGATGGAAGGAAAGGACGAAGCCTGGCCCTTAGACAGAACCATTGGGCTGATAAAGGAGCTCAAGCCGAAGTTTAAGCCCGGAGCCAGGGGGAAAGCCGCCTACTCCGATTCGAATTACCAGCTCCTCGGGGCCATCATTGAAAAGGTAACGGGAAAAAGGATCAGCGAGGTTTTTAACCAGTATATATTTACTAAATTGAATTTAACCAATACCTACATATACACCGATATTCACGATGATACCCCGGCGCCTTTTTACTTTAAGTCTAAACAATTATGGCTGCCCAACTATATGGCCTCCGTGGGTGTGGAAGGCGGGATTGTTTCCACGGCGGCGGAGGTAATGATCTTTTTAAAAGCTTTTTTTAATGGACAGTTTTTCCCTGTGGAAAAAATCGAAGAGTTAAAGCAGTGGAATATGATTCTGCCCCCGCCGGGACTGTTTCAATTCGGCGTAGGATTGGAAAATTTATGGATACCGGGCATTGTATCCCCGGGAAAGCCGATAAAGGAAGTTCTGGGTTTTTGGGGACAAACCGGCTCCTTTGCCTTTTATAATCCCCGGTCGGACCTGTATTTTACCGGCACCACCAACCAGATTAACGGAAAAGGCCATCGGCTGGCAAGCAGCGCCATGATTAAAACAATCAAATCGGTTTTATAAAAAGCATTACCCGCTGGCGGCTTATGGATTTTTGTAAAAAACTTCAGTACAAATTATTATTATCGGGGGAGATGGAATGAAGGAAAAAACGCTGACGAACTGGCTATGCCTATCGGGCATCATAAGTCTGATGGTTTATATTCTGCATACGATTATCGGGGCAATGCATTATCCCGGCTATGATTGGAAAAGTCAGGCGGTAAGTGATTTAACGGCGACCAGCGCCCCCTCCTTTGTGGTCGCCAGCGGACTGTCCTCGGTGCACCACTTATTTGCAGGGCTCTGTGTTGTAATGGTTTGTGTTGTCATGCAGCAAAAAGGGAATAAAGTACTGCGCCTGGGGATTTATACTTTTGCCCTAATGATCTGGATATCTGCCATAGGATACACCCTGTTTCCGCTGTCCGAGGCCGGCTACGCCGGAACCTTTCAGGATATTATGCATGTATATGCAGTAACGATAACCGTCGTATTGTTATCGATTGTATCCATCACATTAATAATTATTGGAGGACTGAGGGGTCACAAAAGATTTCAAACCCTGTCCCTATGGGCGGGAATTACCCTTCTTTTAATGGTGGCGGGACCCATTGGAATGGCTTTGGTGCCCATAGAATACTTTGGTGTAATGGAACGTTTTAGTGTCTTTAGTGTAGTGGTGTTCACTGCGGTTTTAGGGTGGTACGGCTTTTCAGTTCATACGTTGGATATTAACGAATAATAGTGCTATCATGGACATAAGATGCGGTGCAGTACATAAAAAAATGGGAATATAACGGTACGCATTTCCCCGCAGATAAAAGGAGGATGACCATGGAAAAGGAACTTTTTGAAGGCAGACTGCAGGCACTTTCCGCAATGATCGGAAATACCCCCTTACTGGAGATTCATTTTAAATATAAAGGGGAAGATAGAAAAATCTATGCGAAGGCCGAGTATTACAATTTAACCGGAAGCATCAAAGACCGTATGGCTTTTCATATGATTAAAGAAGCCTACCATAAAGGGGTGTTGAAACCCGGTTATAAAATCGCAGAAGCTACCAGCGGAAACACCGGTATTGCCGTATCGGCCCTGGGACGAAACCTGGGCAATGAAGTTGCAATTTTCATGCCGGACTGGATGAGTGAAGAAAGAAAAAAAATTATTCGAAGCTACGGCGCCGAGATCCATTTGGTAAGTCGGGAAGAAGGGGGATTTCTGGGGAGTATCGATTTGGCAGAAAAAATGGCAACGGAAGACCCGAAGGTTTTCTTAACCAATCAGTTCTCCAATGAGGATAACTCCAGGGCCCATTATTTATCCACAGCTCAGGAGATTTGGAATCAGCTGGAAAAATTAAATTTAACCCCCGACGGATTCGTGGCCGGGGTAGGGACCGGCGGCACGGTGATGGGGGTTGGGAAATTTTTAAAAGAGAAAAATAAAAATATCCGGGTATATCCCCTGGAACCGTCAAGTTCTCCGACGCTGTCCACCGGCCACCGGGTTGGAAAACACCGGATCCAGGGTATTTCCGATGAGTTTATCCCCTCCATTGTGGATCTCGCTAAACTGGACGATATCCTGGGGGTGGACGACGGGGATGCGATCAACATGGCCCAGCAGCTGGCATCGGTCCTGGGACTTGGTGTGGGCATCTCCTCGGGAGCCAATATGCTGGGGGCAATTCTTGCCCAAAACAAACTGGGCAGTGACAAAATTATCACCACGGTGTTTTCCGATGACAACAAAAAATACTTAAGCACCGATTTAATGGAAAAAGAGCCGGTAAAGGATCACTTCCTTTCCCCCGATGTGGAACTGATCGATGTCATTTCCCATAAGCGGGATTGTAAAAGCTGTAAAGCGGCATCGATGTAACCGAAAAACCAAGGAATGATCAGTGCGGACATTAAAGGCGGACTTGAAGCTGCCCGAACAGTGCTGAACAACGTCAAAATCTTCAGCCTGGCCACCAGCCTCGGGAATGTGGATTCCTTAGTACAGCATTCTCCCTCCATGAGTCATTTTGATATGACAAAAAAGGAGCGGGAAGCCGTGGAAATTTATAAAATAGCCGAGAATACTCGCGACTTTAGTCGTGTAGATGAATCGGCTTCGGTTGTGGCATCGCTGTAGCGATGGACAACAATCGTAATATGTTGTTTGTTTAACCCTATAAATAGACTCTTTAAGATGGAATTCATCCCTTACATATGTTATAATTAAGTAGGTGATTCGGATGGCTACAACGCATTACGGACGTGGATACGTCTACTCTATTCAGTACCATTTGGTTTGGTGCGTAAAATATCGGCATCCTATTTTGCATGGACAAATTGATGCAGATGTTAAACAATTATTAGCAAAAATCGCTTCGGATAATGATATCCAAATTATTGAGATGGAATCCGATAAAGATCATATCCATTTACTGATCGACTGTAAGCCGCAGCACGTTATCCCCAGTGTCGTTAAAGCATTTAAAGGGGTCTCCGCCAGATTACTGTTTAAAAAACATCCGGAACTTAAACAACGCCTTTGGGGCGGCCACTTATGGAATCCCAGCTACTTTGTAGCAACCGTCAGTGATCATACCGAAGAACAGATCCGGAGCTACATAAAAAGTCAGAAAAAGAAATGAGGTTAAAGCCGTGCTGCGCCATAAAGCCTATAAATTTCGAATCTATCCGAATCGGGAGCAGGAGATCTTAATTGCTAAAACCATGGGATGTTCCCGTTTTGTCTACAATCATTTTTTAAGTTTGTGGAATGAAGCCTATACTAAAACCGGTAAAGGGTTAACCTATCATGCCTGCTCGGCAATGATTCCTCAAATGAAAAAAGATGAACAGACCATTTGGTTACAGGAAGTGGATAGCATTTCTCTTCAGTCCTCAGTAAAAAACCTTTCCGACGCTTTTTCCCGTTTTTTCAAAAAACAAAATAAGAGACCGCAGTTCAAAAGTAAAAAGAACCCGGTGCAAAGCTATACAACGAAAAATGTGAATAACAGTATCCGAATTGTGCATCACTCCATTAAATTACCCAAGATCGGACTTATGAAGTTCGCTAAAAGTCAGGAGCCTAAGGGTCGGGTGTTGAATGCAACCATCCGGAAAAATGCGAGCGGTAAATACTTTGTTTCCCTTCTGTTGGAAGAAGACATTCAGCCCTTGCCGAAAACCAATTCTGCGATTGGAGTGGACCTGGGTATTACGGACTTTGCCATTCTTTCTGACGGGCAAAAGATCGATAACCATAAATTTACTTCCAACATGGAAAAGAGACTGCAACGCGAACAACGGAAGCTGTCAAGGCGGGGTTTACAGGCTACAAAGAACGGGATCAATCTCTTGGAAGCCAAAAATTATCAGAAACAAAAAGGCAAGGTTGCAAGGTTACACGAAAAAGTAATGAATCAACGGAGCGACTTTCTGAATAAGTTGAGTACAGAAATGATCAAAAATCACGATATTATCTGTATGGAAGACTTACACACCAAAGGGATGCTCCGTAATCATAAACTGGCGAAAAGCATTTCCGACGTATCCTGGTCCGGTTTTGTGTCCAGGTTACAGTACAAAGCGGACTGGTATGGTCGGAAAGTCATCAAGGTGGACAAATGGTTTCCATCCAGTCAAATTTGCTCGGAATGCGGACACAAGGATGGCAAGAAACCCCTGAATATCCGGGAATGGACTTGTTCTGTTTGTGATGCGCATCATGATCGGGATATTAATGCGAGTAAAAATATTCTGAGAGAAGGTCTGCGAATACAAGCACAAAATTAAATAGAATCCAGAACCGTAGGTACTACGGGGATAGCTTGGTAAATAAGAGAAACCGCTGTAAGCAAAGAAATACGCCTGCAAGTACGCTCTGTTCCCAAGAATCTCATGACTTTAGTCATGAGAGGTTCAAGCCGGGCAGATACGCATATCCGTAGGAATCGAAGATGTGGATGATTTAATTGCTGATCTGGATCAGGCTCTGGCCGTGGTGAAAACCACACCGGCTATAAATACGACAATGCAGTTTGCCCGCGTATAAGGATCTGAGGAACGGAATATATACTGAAACTAAAAGAGCATCGCCATAATTGGCCGTGCTCTTTTTTCGAGGGATAAAACTTAGAATATTGGGAAAATTCATTGGATATTAAAACCAATACACAGTATAATATGATTATAAGAGTTAACAATACCATTGTTCGGAGGATAGGCAGCTGGGAAAAATCCTGTTGAAAAGGAGGGTGTTTTTATGAAAAAAATACCGAAAGAACTGTCGCGGAAGGATTTTTTAAAGGGAATGGGTTCAGCCTTAGCCGGGGCGACGGTCCTCGGTGGAGTGGGTTCGGTCTTAATGGGATGCGAAGAGGCGGGGGTAGAGGATCAAGGTGGTGCCTCCCGTCCGGCGTGGCCCTTTTCCTATAGTCCCCTGGATGGTGAAAAAGTTGCAAGGAGGGCTTATAAGGCCTTTAAAGAAAAAGGCGGATGCGGCATTGGGGTATCGGAAGGTTTCTTTGGTACCCTGGCGGAGGATGTGGGGTATCCCTTTAATCAAATTCCACCGGAAGCTTTTATCGGAGCCTTAGGGGGATATTCTCTGCAAAACAGTCTTTGCGGCCCATTAGGGGTTGCGGCGACCTGCATCGGAAGCGTAAGTGAAGCCGCCGTCCAAAAGGAGTTAATCAGCGAACTGTTCCAGTGGTATAAAGACCATCCCTTTCCCCAGTATCAGCCCGGGGGTATGAATTTAGCCACAACAATTGCCGGATCAGTGATCTGCAATGATTCCGTAGAACTGTATATGCGGGTGCAGGGTTGTGGTTATGACAATGACAAAAGAAAAGAGCGGTGTGCAGGAGTGGCAGCGGAGGTTGCCAGAAAAACGGTGGAACTGCTGAATAAAAGGGTATAACTTTATAGTAAAAGCATCAACTAAATAATTGAAGACAGAGGAGCATGCATTATGGATAAAAAACTGGGAATAACGGAGCTGAAGAATTATTTTAGTAATTGGCCATCCTTTACTTATGAAGACCTCTACCGATTTTATCAATATAACGAGGGGGAGATATCCAAGAATTTGCTGAATACCCGGGTGGCTATACTGAAAAAAGAAAAGATCATCATAAGGATCCGTTCCGGGGTCTATCAGCTGGGGAAAGACGGGATCGATAAGGAAGGCGTTAAAAACCCCTCCATTACAAATTATCTTGTGGTGACTGGGGATATAATCGATTCCAAGCGGCACAGAATCACCGGTAAAGTATTAGAGACCAAAGTACGTCAACTGAATGAGGACATGAAAAAAAGGAACAGCGGGGTTGTGCCCTTTAGTTCCTCCCGGGGGGACGAATTTCAAGGGGTTTTTTTAATCGGGCCGGAGATATTTGATATGATCCGAAATGTCCGCCATACATTTCATCCTGTCAAAGTTCGTATCGGGCTTGGCATCGGCATGATAGAAGAGGGAGGACAGCCTTTTAAAGAGGATCCGGGGAGGAGCTCCTGGGATTTGAATGGCGAGGCTTTTCAAAAGGCCCGGGTTGCATTGGATCAGCTTAACCCCACGAAAAAATCCCGGGTACTTCTCCATAGTCCAAACAGTGAAGGCAATCAAACCTTTAATCTCGTCCAGCGGCTGATGGATACCATAGTAGGGGACTGGAGCGACAAACAATGGGAAGCGGTACAGCTTTATAATCAGCTGAAATCCTACGAAGCCGGTGCAAAAGAACTGGGCATCAGTAAAAGCTCTTTTTATCAGCGATGTTCCAGTGCAAAATGGGATATCCTTCGAGAGACGGAAAATGAACTTTCCCATCTTCTGGTGCAGAAATATCTTGTGGGAATTTCTGAGGGATAAAATTATATCGAATTAAACAATTCAAAATATCGTTAGGTCTACAGTACGGATGCCGTTAACATTCGTGTTTTAGACCTTACGGGTGCAAAGGAGGATACCCATGACTGCCTTCCAATTAATGCTGTTGGCCCATGTGCTGACAGACTTTGTACTGCAATGGGATCAACTGGTTTATTTGAAAAAGTCCAGGAAATTAAAAGGTTTTTTCTATCATGGTATGATCCTTTTCATTCTGCAAACCCTATTGTTATTTACCCTTTACAGCGCCGCTTCCGCAGTCCTGTTCTCTCTGATAGTGACATTGGTGCATCTATTGATCGATTATGGAAAAGAATTTATCTCATCGAAAAGGGCTATTGGGAAACTGATCATCTTTGTAGGGGATCAGGTCTTACATATCCTAATTATTTTATTCCTGTCCTCTTGGTTTTCTTTGAATGCCCATAGTTTTTTAACGGATCTGTTTGTAAATATTGTTCCGGTACAATTGAGCCTATTATTTTTTAATAGATTGCTGACAGCACTGATTATACTGATATATCTATGCTTCGGCGGTGCAATTTTGATTCGGCTTACTCTGGATGTAATTTATCGACATGTGGATAATTATATGCAGGCGATTGCCCCTGAAGATCTGCATAAGAGGGATCCGATTAAAGAAGTGCGCGTTGGCAAATACGTGGGGATTATGGAGCGAAGTATTTTATTTATTTTTCTGATTAATGGGGAGTTCTCCGCCGTTGGTTTTGTAATAGCGGCAAAATCCCTCACCCGGTTTAATCAGCTTAGCCATAAAAACTTTGCGGAGTATTATTTAATCGGGACGTTATTGAGCATTCTTTTGACGATCCTCGGGGTACTGCTTTATCAGCAAATCCTTCAGTTGTCTGTTTTGTCGATGTTCGAAGGGAGATAGAAAAAAGGGGGTAAACCATGATTGGTGCAGTGATTGGCGATATTATCGGATCCAGGTTTGAACAGGATAATCATAAAAGTAAAAGATTTGAACTTTTTACGAAGGAGTGTCGGCTGACGGATGACAGCTTAATGACTATGGCCGTGGCAAAAGGACTGATGGAGGCGGAAAAGGCAGTATCTTCAAAAGGAATTGAAGAAAAGACCGATAAAGCCTATATGGCCGCTGTGGAAGAAATGACGATAAAATATATGCAGGAAATCGGCCGGCGTTATCCCAATGCCGGTTATGGAGGACGGTTTTATAAATGGCTGTTTAATCCGGATCCGAAACCCTACAACAGTTTCGGAAATGGAGCGGCGATGCGGATAAGTCCGGTCGGGTTTGTTGCCAGGGACGAAGGGGAAGTAAAGGTGCTGTCCAAAGGCATAACCGGCGTAACCCACAACCATAAAGAGGGCTTAAAAGGCGGGGAAGCAGCGGCCATGGCGGTATTTTTGGCAAAGAAGGGGGCAACAAAAAAGGAGATCCGTAAAAGGATCACCGGAGACTATTATCCCCTGGATTTTACCATTGAGGAGATTCGGGATACCTACGAATTCGACGTAACCTGTCAGGGAAGTGTTCCCCAGGCAATTGAAGCCTTTTTGGAATCCGCGTCCTTTGAAGATGCCCTTCGCATCGCCGTCTCCCTGGGGGGAGACAGCGATACCATTGCGGCAATTGCCGGGGGTATAGCCGAGGCCTATTACGGCGTTCCCCAAGGGATGGTAGAAAAAGCACGGACTTATATGAATGAGGATCTTTTAAAAATTTACCGGGAATGGAGGGGATTTTCAGGTGGAGAGGTCACCCCGGGGAAATTCCATCTTCTGACAAAATATCTAGATAAATTTTCAAAAGAGGCATCCAGTGGTCAGCGGGGGGGCTACCAGGAGGGTGGCGGTTCAGGGGAACAATCCTTTGAACGGTCCGAGGTTCAGTACCGTGAGCTGACAAATGCCTTTGTCAAGGAATTCTTTCAGTTTGCCGACAGTCATCCGGAATATGAAATCTACCGGTATTTGATGGTGATTGAGAAGTGCGGGTTTCCCCTGCATGGGGACTCCTTAAAAAATGCAGCGGCGGATACATTGGATGCACACTGCGTACTGGCTTTTATGATGAGTGTCATTGGGGCGGAGCGCTTTTCTGGCGGAGGGCTGTTAAAAGCCATTGAGGAGGGCTACTTTTTGAAATGGCTAAAAAGACTGAAGGAAATTGATGCAGAATTCTTTTTATAGCCCTGAAGATCTTAGAATGAATGGGTAAATATATTTATAGAGTATTATTTATATCGAATAGTATTATACTTTAATTTTAACCCATCACATTTACAAAGATCCAGTTAAATTCATCAATGATGAAATCAATAGCGGTAGAAAATACAGAGAATTTAGAAAAAATTTTCCAAAATATAAAGGGTTTTTTCCTACACTTATCGAATTAATTAACCAAGTGCTATTTGGGGGGATTGCAGCCATGGATTTAAATTCAAAAAAGGGGGATAGGGACAAATGGGATGAAAAGAAAATTCAGGGGAGACTTTTTTTTACGAGCCGTAGTTGCCGGGATCATTCTAACTTTCAGTGTGTTAGGAGCGATATTTATCATAAGCCTGCTTTCTGATTATCAGCAGGGTATGCAGAACCGTACAGAGGAAGAAGCAAAGAAAGAACTTGAGGAAGCAGAAGAACTTGAAGAGCTTGATGCCATGGGGATGGAGGGCAGTAATTATCCTGAGGGGATCATTCACGATCCGGTCTATTTTGAGGGTTTATCGCAGTCCTATCAGGAAGTGTATCTGATGGATCCGAAAATCCACTTTTATCCCTATCGGGAAATTATTGATTTCTTTATCGAGGAAGACTACCTGCAGGAAAAAAACCGGAGCGATGCCTATGCCATCCAAGAGGCTTTATTCAGAGCGCTTGACAAGGGTTACGTCCTGGAGGACGAAAGCTTTGTCCATACGATTATGGTGCTTCAATTAAACCATGATTTACGAAACGGTGTGGAAATCCCCTAATAAAGCTGCAAAAATAATAAAAAAAAGAGCGACTTATGGTCCCGTTATTCCGTCGGGTATAAGACCGCTCTTTTTTGGTTAAAATTTACTCATTTTTCTAAGCAGCCAGGGCCGGTGGACCGTAACCGCTTTCTTTGGACAAAGTTCCTGACAGCAAAAGCAGCGGATGCATTCCTGCAGGTCTGCTTCCGGACGGTCATTAATCATGGTGATCACATTGGGAGGACAGGCTTTTTCGCAGTCCCTGCAGCCGACGCAAAGATCATGCTGAAAAGTAGGACGGGGACGGGTGCGATTATCAATAAAGGACTTTAAAAAGTCCGGCATCCAATCGGCAACCAGCCTTTTGTTTCGTGTATCAGGTATTTTAAAATCCTCCAGGCGAAAGGTACTGACCGGCTCTCCTAGGATTTCAATGTCCTCAGGATTCTCCGTACAAAGGTTTCGCTCAATACATCGCTGGATCGTGGGAACCTCGGCGGGTTTCAGATTGATAATGGATGAGGCGACAATATCCAAATGATAAGGGCTGGGGGAGGCCAGTACGGCACCGATTTCTCTGGGTTCCCCCGCAGAAGGTCCCGCACCTTCCATACCAACAATTCCGTCCATAAATGACAAGACGGGATTGCCGCAGAGGCAGATATCCACTAAAGCATCGGAGAATTCCTTGACCTCGGGCATGGTTAAATGATACTCCGGTTTTTTCAGTCCGGGAATAATACCGAACATATTTTTAACGGCGCCGGTAAATACGGTAAGGCCATGGGTTTTTAATTTGGATACGGAGATCACCTTGTCTACATCCCGCAGCATTTCCACGACGGTTAACTCCTTAAGATATTTTCCCTTGGGATTTTGAACTTCCATACTATTGGTATTGAAGTTCAATGCGGCTCCTGTCTCTGCTGCTACCTGGTCCATGCCGCAGGCTTTATAGACCCCTTTTAACATCCGTTCATTAAAGGGTCCGCCGGGGCTGTCTCCGATGATGACGGCGGCGCCGTAATCTATCAGTACCTGGGCGAGAGCTTTGGTAAAGACAGGATGGGTGGTGGCCGCTTCCTCCGGCTTTTTTTTCATCAGTAAATTGATTTTCAACAGAACCCGGTCGGTCTTTTTAATATATTTCTCGATCCCTCCGAGGTTATCAAAACTTTGAAGAATGGCTGCTTTGACGGCCTCGAAATCGTATTCTTTACACTGGATTAATGATACCTGCTCTTTTATCATCGGTATCCCTCCTTACTTAAGCTTATTATATCAGTATAAAGCTCTTTTGTAATCGTTATATGCTCTTATGAAGAAAGTTTTGTTTATCGGAAAGGATCTGATGGGATCACACCTCGATAATTCATTTGCGGGATAAATCTTACAATGATAAAATGGTAAAGAAAAAGAATCCTGGGAAAGAAGGAAAAAAAATAGGTATCAGAAAGGGGTACATGATGAAGAATAAAAAGTTATTAATGATTCCGGGGCCGACACCGGTAGCAAGAAGCATACAGGATCAAATGGCGCGGGAAACCGTGGCTTTTGGAGACCCGGAGTTTGTAGGGGATTTTAAAGGGCTGATCGGGGATTTAAAGGACCTTTGGAAATCCTCCGGGGAAGTATTTGTGGTGGCGGGAACCGGTACCATGGCGATGGAAATGGCCATAGCAAATTCCATGAAGTCCAAAGACCGGGTTTTAATCATATCCCATGGCTATTTTGGGGATCGATACACAGAGATCTGTGAGCGAAAGGGACTGAAGGTGGACGTACTGAAAAGTGAATGGGGACAGGTTGTTCCGGTAAAAGAAATTGAAGAAAAGCTTGAGAAGAACGACTATCAGGCAGTAACCGTAACCCATGTGGATACGGCCACCGGCGTTTGTGCCCCCGTGGAGGAAATTGGCAAGCTGATGGCAAAATATCCAAATACCCTATATATAGTCGACGGAGTCTGCGCCACTGCGGGAGAATTTGAAAATATGGAAGAGATGAACATTGATCTGTTACTCACCGGCTCCCAAAAAGCCTTTGGTGTAGCACCGGGAATCGCTATCGTCTGGGCAAACTCCAAAGCAATGGATAGACGAAAAACATTGGGAACCATTCCGGAGTATTACATTGATTTTGAAAAATGGCTGCCGATTATGCACGATCCGTCCAAATACTTTGCCACCCCGGCGATCAATATGATTTGGGCTCTAAAAGAAGCGGTGGCGATTATCAAAGAAGAGGGGATGAAAAATCGATATCAGCGCCATCAAAGAAATGCCCGGGGCCTGCAGAAGGCTTTGGAGGTTTTAGGTTTTTCCCTTCTGGCAGAAAAAGAATGTCGGGCAGTCACCCTGTCGAATGTGATTTATCCTGATGGAGTAAAGGATGCTGATTTTAGAAAAATCCTTTCCGAGGAAGGAGTAATGGTTGCCGGCGGCCTTGGAGATTATGCAGGGAAGATGTTTCGACTGGGACATATGGGAAATATCGATACCCATGATATGGTATCTGTCCTCGCTGCAATTGAACGGACCCTGGACCGTATCGGTTATCCGGTGGAGTTCGGAAGCAGTGTGGGAACCTATCTGAGCGCTGTCAAGGAGGAGAAATAGATGATTAAAAGACGCGGGGAACTTCCGAAACAGTCGGTTCATAAGCTTAAAGACGGCCAGGGTACCGTGGAACTGCAGCATCTCTTTGAAGCAGAAAACTTTCATGGAAAGGGCAGGCTTTATGCCCTATGCACCATTGCACCGGGGGATTCCATCGGCTGCCATCAACACCAAGGTGAGCAGGAAGCTTATTTTATTTTGGAAGGGGAATCCCTTTATAGGGAAAACGGACAGGAACATCACTTAAAAGCTGGAGACTTTGCTCTTTGCGAAGATGGAGACAGCCACAGTATTGCCAATACCGGGGAGGCGGACTTAAAATTCATCGCCCTGATTACGAATACCGAAACAAAATAACTATAGGGGCATCTTCCAGCAGGGTAAAGGAGATGCCTTTTTTCATAAGGAGTGATCTCTTGGGAGAAAAGAAAGGTTTTGATAAGAAAAACGCTTTTGATAAAGATATGGAGGATGGTTTTTTCCACCGCTGGTCTTTATCATTGCGGCCTTTTACGTATTAGAAAAAAGTAAGATTTCATATTGAATTCTCACCCCGAATCCCTTATTATAATAGAGGACAAATATGATAATAAGGAGACATCAGAATGATTACTTACAAAACGAAGGGTGTTTGTGCGAAGGAAATTTCCTTTGAAGTAAAAGAGGGAATAATCACAGCAATGAAATTTGATGGGGGCTGTCCCGGAAATTTATTAGGGATACAGCTTATGGTGATTGATAAGACACCGGAAGAAGTCATTGAAAAACTAAAGGGTATTAAATGTGGAGGGAAAGATACTTCCTGTCCCGATCAGCTAACCCTGGCTTTGGAAAATTACATACTTTCCAGCGTTGAATCTGCATAAAAGAAGATGTTAGAAGAAACAGGAAGTGAAGTATCAAAACGCCTGAAGCCCAACAAAAATTGGACTTCAGGCGTTTTTTTGAATAGGTTAAAAGCTTCATTTTAGAGTGCTGTACGGTTAGTTATAGCATGACTTTACTGCTTGGGAGTTAGGACCTCTATAATTGCCCGGTTAAATACTGGCAAGTCGCCGGGTTCCCGAGAGGTAATAAGATTTCCGTCGACCACTACGGCTTCATCGACGAAGACGCCCCCGGCGTCAACGATGTCCTTTTCAATAAAACTAACGGCCGTAAGGGTTCTTCCTTCCAGGACACCGGCGCCTGCTAACAGGTAAGGACCACGACAAAGGGTCGCCACCGGTTTTTCCGTTTTCATAAAGTCCTGAACCAAGCGTAACGCCTCTTCGTTCAGATTTAAGACTCTCGGACTGTTGCCTCCGGGAATTACCAAAAGATCATACTCAGAGATTTCCGTATCGTTAATGGTTTTTTCTATATCCAGTGTGGTATTGGAATTATACGCTGACACTTCACCAAGTTCCGGTCCCACAAGGATACATTCTGCACCATGTCGTTTTAGATAAGCTAAGGGATTGGTGGTTTCCGTATCATGAAACCCGCTGGCAATCAAAAAGGCGGCTTTGATACCGGTTAGATCCGGTTCCTCGGGGTCTTCTGCTGCGCTTTCCTCCCCTTTGGGATCTTCCTTTACAACCGTTGTTTCTGTTTCCGATGCTTTCTCTGCCGCCTCTGTAATTTCCGCTGATTCATTTTCCCCAGGCGAAGCCCTAGACTCTTCAGCGTCGTCAGCACAACCCATCATTAAAAGAGTTGTACCGAGGAAGAGGACCAGTACCCAAACTGTTTTTTTCATTTTCATCTTTTTCTTGCCCTCCTTTGTGAAACATTGTTTATTCAATTACGAACAGTACTTATGTAGAATATATACCTGGGTTTAATTATATAATAAGTCCTGATAAATACTAACCGTCGGAAGCAGTGCTTCAAATCATACTTAAGAATGGTTGTTTCACCGTCTTGGGGATGAGGATGATTGGGAAGTCTACGGCAGAATAATGACAAAGAAATTTATGGAAGATAAAGCAGGGATTTGTTTAAAAGCACAAATATTTAGTAATGATCTCAATTTGAAAAAAAATCCATATCTTGTTTTGTGAAAAGAAAAAATATTAAGAAATCCCTTGTTTTCAATTATTTTATGGATTCGGTTGAAAAATTTCAGGGAAGATGGTATTATTTTTACTTGCGGTTTTCAGACTGAAACCGTTTTTGAAACATTTTCAGTGTTTTACTAAGAGCAGAATATCAAAGGAGGGTTACAACATGAAAAAAGATCGAATGAAAAAAGTTCTTCAATCCATGGAACAGGAGAATATGGAACAGCTGATCATTACCGATGCCCCATCGATTTATTATCTGACGGATTTATGGATTCATTCCCAGGAAAGAATGCTCGCTTTGGTGTTGAGTTTAGAAAAAGAGCCCATTCTGATTGTTAATGAGCTTTTCCCGCTACGGAAGGATCTTAGCGTAAGGGTAGTACGTTATAAGGATACCGATGACCCGATCCGTATTCTAGGAAAGTACATTATGGACGAAAAAATCACCGGAATTGATAAGAACTGGTCCGCCCATTTTTTAATCGGATTGATGAAAACCTTTCCAAAGCTCACCGTTGAAAATGGATCTTATATTGTGGATCGGATTCGAATGATTAAAGATCCGCTGGAGATTGAAAAGATGAAAGCAGTATCACGTATTAATGATCAGGCGATGGAGGCCCTCTTTAAAGAGATTCCCAAGGGATTAACGGAAAAACAAATGACAAGGCGTCTTGCAGAAATTTATCAGGATTTGGGCGCCGAAGGATTTTCCTTTGACCCGATTGTGGCCTATGGTAAAAATGGTGCGAATCCCCATCACTCCCCGGGAGATGACCGCCCCCAGGCAGGGGACAGTGTACTGATTGACATTGGCTGTCATAAGGATTCTTACACCGCGGATATGACCCGTACCGTTTTTTATCAGCGGATGTCCAAAAAACAGGAAGAAATTTACCGTATTGTCCAGGAAGCTAATGCTTCGGCGATAAGAGCCGTTCGCCCGGGTGCAACCTTCTCAGACATTGATACGGCAGCCCGGGAGGTTATTGAGAAAAAGGGTTACGGAAAGTACTTCACCCATCGAACCGGGCACTCCATCGGAATCGAAGTTCACGAATATGGAGACGTTTCCGGGACCAACCGGGAGGAGATGCAAGAAGGAATGATTTTTTCCATCGAACCGGGTATTTATCTTTCTGAAAACGTTGGGGTTCGTATTGAGGATTTGGTACTGGTAACCGAGCAAGGGGCGGAAGTACTGAATCATGTGACCAAGGAACCTGTGATTGTAGAGTAGAGAAATGGACTGACAGCTAATAACCAAAACTAATAGGAGGAGACAACATGGAACTTGAACATAATCCGGCGATGCTGGTATTTTTAGGAATTTATTTTTTAGTGATTATTGGAATCGGACTGCATTACTCCAAAAAAGTAAAGGACAGCAAAGATTTTATGCTGGCAGGAGGAACGTTGGGACCGGTCGTGTTAATGGGTACATTGATTGCCACATGGGTAGGCAGCGGGACCGTAACCGGGGGCGGAAACTCCATTGCTTATGACTTTGGGCTGTGGCCTGCGATTTTGTTTGGGCTGACCAGTTTATTCGGAGTAGGAATTCTTTATATTATTGCTCCAAAGATCCGTGCAGCAGGGAAGTACACCATAGCCGAGGCTATGGAAGATCGATACGGGAAAGGGGCCAAGGTGCTGGCCAGTGCCATTATTATTCTTGCCTTTGTAGGAATTGTGTCCTACCAGTTTACCGGTCTTGGAATGGTACTGAATGTTACCACGGGCATGTCGGTGGAGCTTGGAACCATCATTGCTGCGGTGCTGATTATTTTTCTTGCAACCATCGGAGGACTGATGTCGGTGGCGCCGACGGATGCTCTTAGCGCCTTTTTAATTTTATTCGGAATTCTCATCGGGGTACCGGTAGCCATCGGCTCAGCCGGCGGTTGGAGCAATATCGTCGCGGAAGTCCCGGAAACCAGTTTAACCATATTAGGAGATTTATCGATTATGCAGTTTATCGGGCTGGTAATTCCCACGGTGTTTTTACTGCTGGGGGATCAGAATATGTATCAGCGTTTGGCCTCTTCCAAAGGAGATGCGGAGACAAAGCTCGGCACCATCGGTTGGGGAATCGGCCTTGTGGTAATTTATCCCGCCATTGCAATTATTGCCTTCACGGCCCGGGTCAACTTCCCGGATATCGCCGCAGGTCAAGCATTAATTGCAACCACCACCATTATGCCGTTAATGGTTGGAGGATTACTCTTAGCCGCCATTACCGCTTTTATCATTACCACCGGTAGTTCTTATCTACTGTCGGCGGCAACAAACATAACTATGGACATATACGGGAATTATATTAAACCCGATGCAACCAGTAAAGAAAAATTGGTGTTTACCAGAATTATGATCCCGATTATCGGAGTCTTGGCCTACGTACTGATCCAGTATTTCCCATCAATACTGGCAGCGCAGATGTATGCTTATACCGTGTATGCTGCAGGAATTACACCGGCAATTTTAGCAGTGTTTTTATGGAACAAACGGGTAACCAAAGCCGGAGGAGTATCATCGATGATTGCAGGGGTCTTATCTACGCTGATTGTGGAATTCGGGAACCTGATTCCCTATGATGCAGCCGTGGTATCGGTACCCATTGCCATTACAGTATTGATTGGGGTAACTCTGATGACGAAACCGGAAAAACGAATAGAATAGCACAATAACCCCAATTTCCTTTATAGATAATAGGCAAAACACTTGAAGAAATTTCTTCAAGTGTTTTTTTGTCTACATCAGCTGCTTCGCTAACAAGGGGTAATTTCCTAATACTAAATACCCAAAGCAATCAGAAAATATCAATTTATTGTTTAAGTTTACGTAAACCAGGTATATATTAATTGACAGTTTTCCGTGTATAAATTAAAAGGAGGTAGAAGAAATGAGTGTCCGTAAAAGTACTGATAGTTCAAGTCTTGCAGAAGTTGTTGAAAGAATTTTAGACAAAGGTATTGTTATTGATGCGTTTGTCAGAGTATCTCTCGTTGGTATAGAAATTCTAACGGTGGAAGCCCGAATAGTAATCGCCAGTGTGGATACCTGGTTACGTTACGCAGAAGCCGTGGGACTTCTTAGAGATGAAGTTCTGGAAGAAGGACTGGAAAATCGGCTAATGACTACCAGAAAACAAGAGCAGGCAGCATTCAACTTCTAATGTAATTTCGGGGATTTCCAGTATATGAGAATGTGAGGTGTAAAGGAATGGCAGAAGAAGAAAAAAAGAATGAAGAAATGGAAAATGAAGAAGTAAATGAGGAACAAGAAGAAAAAGAAGAAAAAGACGATAGCGGCCAAAGCGGCTTTTTCAAGACCCTTAATATGATCATTATCGGAGGCGTGGTAGGCGCCGGGGTCAGCCTGCTTTCCAATTCGGAAATCAGGAAAAATGCCATGGAAAAATTAAAGGAATCGGAAGCCATGAAAGTTGCCGGTAAAGAAGTCAAAAAAGCTGCCCAGGATATGTTTACCGAACAGGCAGTAAACAGTATTAAACAGGCAGCGGCAAAGAGTATTAAGCAAGCCGTTGCGGAATATAAAAACAAAGCGGATAACCCGGTAGTCTCCATGATACCGATTGGGGAAGAAGAAAACGGGAATTCTTCCGAAGAACAAGACAAAAAGCAGGAAAGTCAAAATCAGGATTTGGATGAACGGCTAAGCAAGCTGGAAGAGAAATTAAATCAATTAGTGGATTCAAAGGAATAGACCGATATCCAAACGGCAGAAAGGGGGGCATGGGATGGATGATACATTGAAAGATGCAGGAAAAAAAATCGTTAAAAAAGTAGCTGAAAATACCCCGGACTCCGTCAAAGAAAGTATTAAGGATACCGCGATTGAAAAGGGAAAAGATAAGTTTGTAGAAATGACTCAGGAACAGGCGGATGATGCCACGGATAAAGTGGAAGACAAAGCGGATAAGACAGAAGATAAAATAGAAGACTTTGCAGATGACGCTGAAGACAAGACCCAGGATATTTTACTGTCGGCAAGGGATAAACTCGGAAAGATCAAGGAAGCCGGAGAAGATTTCCAGGAGAAAATGAGTGAAGCCAATGAAGAAAAGGACCGAGATGTAAAAGGGATTAGAAATATCAAAGGACTTACCAGGATAAAAAGCTCGAAAAACATGAAAAGTCATAGCGAGATCAAAAGCTCACAGCAAGTCAAATCTTCCAATAACATTAAAACCATGGGTACTTAAAAAAGGAAGGAGGGTAGACAATGGCTGTTCATGAAAATGCAGAGAGCTCAAGCCTTGTGGAGGTTATCGATCGAATACTGGATAAAGGGATTGTTATCGATGCCTATGTGATTGTATCACTGTTGGGACTTGAGATTATCACTGTAGAGGCGAGAGTAGTGATTGCCAGCGTAGAGACATGGTTGCGTTACGCAGAAGCTGTGGGCCTGTGGCGAGAAGAACGGGAAGAAGAACAACTTGCTGTAAAGCGGGATAGAGATTTAGTTTTCAACATTTAAAAAAGAACGGTAGTCAGGGTAACTGCTCTGGCTACCATCCTATAGAATAGGAGGTAACTATGGAAATACAAAAGATCATCGAAAATGTTACGGAGTTTTTCAACGACCATGTAGCACCGCTTCATAAGGTCATTGCCGTCGAAGAATATGACCAGGAAGAGGATAGCAACAAAGCCTGGAGACTTGTGGTGGAAGCCGTGGAAGAACGGGAATATATGAAGCGGTATGCAAAGGATGAAATGATCGGCGTCTATGAGGTTTTCCTTAACAAGGATAAAGAAATCATCTCCTTTAAACGACGGGATATTCGTTTACGAAGTTCTGTTGAGATGGAGCATAGTGCCAGTGAGTAAAAATTCCAGTGGCATTACGATTTTTTATATGGAAGAAATAGGGTATTCCTACCGTTAAGGGACCAGGTAAGGTAAGCATTATCTGCAGCTAACCACGAATTTTCAGAGCAAAATATTACTACAGATTAAAGGAGCGTTGGATTATGAGCCAGAAAGCAAAAAATGGGATCTATATGGTATGCGGGATTCAGTCCGAGGAGAAAGAGGATTACGGCACGATAAAAGTGGAAGGCGTGGCCAAAAAACTCTTTACCATTCCCTATAAAGATGCATCCATCGTAGCAATGGAGGTGCCAATGAAAGTATACCCTCCAAATAAAGATAATTTAATGATGCATCAGAAGGCCGTTTCCCAGGTAATGAAAAAAAACAGCACCGTAATACCCGTAAGTTTTGGAAATGTCTTTCACTCCAAAGGGGATGTTAAGGTATTGTTGGAAAATCTATATCCTCAGTTCCAAAAGCTGTTTCCTGAAATCAAAGGAAAAATAGAAGTAGGCTTAAAAGTCCTCGGAAAACAGGAATGGTTAGACTCCCAGATATCCAAAAATCCGAAGTTGAGTAAAATAAGATCCCAGGTAGCGGATAAATCGAAGGCTGCCAATTATTACGAAAGAATTGAAATCGGCGGTATGGCGAAAGAGTTTTTCATGGCCCTCGGGCAGGAAGTACAGCAAGGGGTTTTCCGTCCGTTGGAAAACCTGGCGGTGGCCGCCAAAATCAATGAACCCCTAACAGAAAAAATGCTCCTGAATGCAGCGTTTCTAATCGATAAGGAAAAGGAAGAGGAATTTGATCGGAAAGTGAATGAAGTTTATGAAAAGTGGGAGAACAGGGTGGACTTTAATTATAGCGGCCCCTGGCCGGCCTATAATTTTGTCAATATCCGATTAAAGGTGGAGGATAAATAATGTTGTTTAAACTGTTTACCGCACCCTTTGACTTAATCATTAAAGTCGGTGAAAAAGTAAAAGAAGAAGCGGATAAAGAGCTTTATGACCTTACCACGATACAAAATAAACTGATCCAGCTGCAAATGATGTATGAACTGGAGGAGATTCCCGAGGAAGTCTATAAAAACAAAGAACAGGAACTCCTGATACGCTATGAAAAAGCAAAGCTGATAGAAATGCAGCAATGGGAAGAAATGACAAAGAAAAAATAAGGGGGAAGTCGATGGAGGATCTGATTTATCTATACGGTTTAATCCCGACCGCAGAATTAATAGAGGGATCACTGACGGAGTTAAAGGGATTTGATGAGGAAAGTGAGATTTATCCAATTTCGATTGCATCCACAACGGCGGTTGTCTGCAGGTTAAGCGGCGAAAAGTATTCCGAGGAAAAAATAAAAGACCTGATAGAAAATGATATGCAGTGGCTGCAGGAAAAGGCTTTTCATCATCACGACACGGTAATAAATCTTTCGAAAAAATTCACCACCCTTCCCTTAAAGTTTTGTACCATCTATAAGAATGAACGCAACTTAACGGAAACCGTAAAGGCAAATCAGGATAAAATGGAAAAAACCTTTGCTTTACTGGCCGGAAAGGAAGAGTGGAATTTAAAGATTTACTGCGATGATTCAATTCTGAAGGAAAAGGTAAGCAAGGATCATCCGGTGATCCTGGAGAAGATGAAAGCGATCAGCCATCTCTCCAAGGGCAAACAATTTTTTGAAAAGAAGAAAATTGATAAGCTCGTCGACGGGGAAGTAGAGGCTGAAAAAACAAAGATCAGTGAGAAGATTCATCTGCAGCTTAAGGACTTTGTGGTAGCGGGAGACATTAAAAGAAACTGGAACAAAGATGTCACCGGCCGACAGGAAAATATGACCTGGAACAGTGTCTATCTTATCGCTGAATCCAATGTGGAGGCTTTTTTACAGGAGATACAGCAGTATCAACGGAAGATGGAGGAATCGGGATGGAAGTTCGAGGCTACCGGGCCTTGGCCGGCTTATCACTTTTCAAGCTTTTCATAAGTGAGGATGATAAAAATGTCGCTAAAAGAATCCGCAGAAGATAAAAATATTACATTAATTGATATCCTGGACGTTATCCTGGATAAGGGTGTGGCAATTAAAGCGGACTTAATCATTTCTATTGCAGGAATCGATCTGGTGTATTTAGACTTAAAAGTACTCATTGCCTCAGTAGAAAAACTTGTTCAAGCCCAGGAAGGAAATCAGCAGGTCCTCTCGTCGGAAAACTTTGAAAGAGAAAGGGAGGTGTTGGATCGTGCAACCAGTAAACCAGGCACCGGGAAAGATCAACTTAGACCCTGATAAAGCAGAAGATGGATTGGCGCAGCTAGTGTTAACGGTTATTGAGCTGCTTAGACAGATTGTGGAGCGCCATGCCATAAGACGGGTTGAAGGTGGAACCCTCACCGATGAGCAGATAGAGGATTTAGGAGAGGCTTTAATGAATCTGGAGGAAAAAATGGAAGAGCTGAAAGACATTTTCGGTCTGGAAGCCGAGGACTTGAATATTGATTTGGGACCTCTGGGTAAATTAATGTAAAGAGGCGGAACGAGGAGGGGATTAAATGTCAATCGAACACCCCGTGCGGGCAGATACGATTGTAGATGTATTGGAAAAGATTTTAGATAAAGGGGTAGTCATTGCGGGTGATATTACGGTCGGTATTGCCGATGTGGAACTGTTAACCATTAAAATACGGCTGATTATCGCTTCGGTGGACAAAGCAAAGGAAATCGGAATGGATTGGTGGGAAACGGATCCGTACCTGAGTTCAAAAGCTGCGAAGAACAACACTAAGGCAATCGAGGAAGAAAATAAGCAGTTGAAAAAAAGACTGGAAGCGCTGGAAAAGAATATAACTCCTGCCCGAATGGCCCAGGAGGAAAGAAAGTATTAGGGAAACACTTAAAAGGAGGTATTGATAATGGCAAAAGAGGAAAAGGTAAATCAGGAAGAGAACAATGATAACAACGGCAATGAGAACAATGGAAAAGAGGAATCCAAGGCAAAACCTATTCGAAGAACCCTCGCAGGGGCTTTCATCGGTGCCACAGTGGGGTATTTAATTACTTCAGACAGCGGTAAAAAATTAAAGGACAAAATGGATCTTGATAAAATAAAGGAAAAGCTTGATCCGGAAAAGTTAAAGGAAAAAGGTACGGAATTAGGACAACAGGCTAAAGAGAAATCAATGAGTGCGGCGGGCTCCATCAAATCTTCAGCAAAAAGTCTTTTTAATAAAGAGGAAGACGAAGATGAGTCTGAGGAAGAAGACAAGGATATCGAGGAAGAGGAGAACGAGGAAGAAGACAGTAATGGTAAAGAAGATGAAGACGGCAATGGAGAGTCTGAAGAGGATCCCCAGGACAGCGATGAATCCGAAAATGAGGACGCTGAGGATTCCGAGGAAGAAGATCAGGAAGATTTAAAGAAAGAAAATGAGAAGCTTACCGAAAGACTGGAAAAGCTGGAAAATATGTTAGCGCAGCTTACCGAGCAGCAGGAAGATAAGCCGGAAGAAGAAGAAAAAGAAGCAGCAGATAGCAAAGAAGATGAAGCGGATAAGGAAAAGGAAGACAAGGAAAAAGTAGAAGACAAGGAAGAGGAAGATAAGCCGGAAGAGGACGATAAGAAAGAAGACAAAAAAGAAGAAGAGAAAAAAGAAGAGGACGACAAAGAAGAGGA
>SKOH01000077.1 GCA_007120165.1 Clostridiales bacterium | reverse complement strand
CTTGGGGAGACGAAAATCAGTTTGCAGGAGTATTACCATAAGGCTGATGGGGTACTGTGGATGTTGGATGCCACCAAGCTCTCCTCCCTTAAGGGAAAAGAAATGATTCAAGATCTTCAGGTTTACATGAAGGAAGTAGGAGGAAGTACCAATAATATTATCGGGGTAATCAATTTTGCTGATCGTATTCGAAAGACCCAAGGGGAAGAGGGCATTCGAAGAATTGTGGCAGAGGCGAAACGAATTTTCAAAGGTTATTTCTTGGATGTGGTTTGTATTTCTGCAAAAGAAGCCTTCGAGGGTGCGATGACAGGGAATACAGACTTAATTAAAGCCAGCCGGATCCAGGATTTGCAGCACGCCATCGATCAACATTTGTATAAACGGGCCCAATCCATTCAAATTGAAAGTAAAAAAAGAGGGGTACAGAGCAACTTTAATCTGATGAAAAACTCCATTGATCAGTACCTAGAACGGCTAACAGCGGATGAGGTATTGCGGAAAAAAGTGAAAAATGACTTCGACAAAGAGATGAATAATAAAAAAGCACTGTACACAAAACAAATCGATGGTTTTATTAAAAACTACAGCGATAAAACCATGGACAGGATTTCCAATCGCTTAGAAAAGCTGATCGAGAAGGAAACCAGTCAGGAGCGTATACAGGAAGAAATATTTAAAATAAAAGAGTTTAACCGAAATTACGAAAAAAAGTTTCGGGAGATTATCACGGACGTAAATAGTACGAAAGACTTTTATATCAAACAATCCACATTTAAAGAATATCAGCATATTCCACTATCAAATCAACATTTAGTTGTGAACAATCAAGCCAAGCAATTATTTGAAACAATCAGCAACATGAATTTGAATACCGGAGAGGAAGAGACGGTTTCAACAGTGGGCATCGCTTTTGCAGGAGCCGCACTACTGGGTCCGGTGGGTTTGATACTCGGGGGATTGGCCCATGCTACCGGGATTAGTAAATTTATCGCTGTTAAGTGGAAAACAAGCCAGCTGAAAAGAAAACTTCAGGATAGTCTGAGTGAGTCCGAAGAAAAAATTAAAAATAACTTTCACGGGCAATTACAGTCCGTGCTGGAAGAAGCCAATAATGATGTTACCGCAGTCAGAGAAGAGACATTTACCTCTCTTTATGGAAACTCCACCGGGGTGGATGCCCAAGTCAATGTCCTTAAAAGTTTACGATCCGATCTTTTCTTAAAAGAAGTAGAGATTTCGTCAAGCAATTTATTTACGGCGGCACTCAATACCTAGTGAATACCAAATACCTTATTGGAGAGGAGAAACTATATGGATGCATTTCATGTTGTTAAAGAAAGTATGGGAAAAATGGAGAACTCACCGGTTAGAAAAGCGCTAGCTCAACAAAAAGACATCCCTTTTGAAAACGGGATTAGTGATACCCTTTGTCAGATTGACCGGGAAGGAGAAATCCTTGAATCGAAAATTGATTTATCCACAAAAATCGTCCTCATGGGGGAAGTAAAGGCAGGGAAATCCACGGTATTAAATTGTTTTGTAGGCAGTGAACTGTCGGATACCGATGTGCTTGAAGCGACGGCTTCGATAATTGAAGTGCGGTACTCAAACGAAGAGTATAGCGAGATCCATAAGCAGGACGGATCCGTTATAAAGGATAAGCCGGAGGAAATAAAAAAAATCCTTGATGGGCAAAGAGGAAATATGGAGTTTTTTAAAGAGTGTGATCATATTAAGTACAACCTTTCCCTTGAAACCCTTAAAGAGATCTCTCTGGTGGATACCCCGGGGATTGCTACCGTTACCTTTCAAAATGCCCAGAAGGCAAAGAATTTTATTCAAAAGTCCGATGTGGTGATTTGGGTATTAAATTCCAATCACTTAGGCCAGATGGATATTGAAGAGTCCTTACAAGAAGTTGCCAAAATGGGAAAGCCGATTATTCTTGTGGCCAACCGTATTGATGAAGTGGCCGGCGATAGTGAACGAATACTGGACTACATTGAAGAGCATCTTGGTATTTATGCTAAAAAAGTATTTCCTCTGTCCGCATTTGATGCCTATACGGCTTTACAGTCGATGAACCAAGAGCTCTTAAAAGAAAGTGGCTTTGTAGAACTTAGGGATTATATCATCAATGAGATAGAAAATAACGCCCGACAAGTTCAAAATGAAAGTATTATTACTTCAATGAAAGCTTTATTCGATAAAGATCTGCGCTGTCACAATGATTATAAGAATTTCAGTGACAACTTCATCGGTCAAATTGATAAAAACAAGGAACTCCTTATGCATCATCATAATAGAATTACCCATCTGATAAAAAATGACCTTACCCATTGGTTGGATCATGAGTTTTTCAAAAGCGAGATGGAGTATCTGTACACGTTAAAAGATCAAAAAGCCATACAGAAATCATTAAAAGAGTATTTTTCAGAAAGTTATATCCGAAGTGTGGTGGAACAGAAGGCACAAAAGATTGTCGAGATGTTCAATCATGAATGGCGAGATTCAGTACAGGATATAAAAATCACCCTGAAGGAAGATTATGAGATGAACTTTAATTATTACCGAGGAGAATTTAATAACAATCCCAGCGGCGGGAACAATGATCTGAAAGAGGATTTAACCGATGGCGTGAAAAAAGGAGCCACCGTTACCGGTACCTACGGAGCCGTACTGGCAGGTTATGCCGCATGGTTAGGGCCGGGAGCGGCTTATATTACTATTGGTTCGGCACTTACCGCAATGCTTCCACCATTATTGATTGCCGGTGCAGCAGCAGGTGCAGTTTCCGGATGGTTGAAAAAAGGCAAAAATAAAGAATCCGTAAGAGATAATACCGAGCGACATATGATGAAAGTAAAAAGTCAATTAACTCCCTATTTGGGCACCCTTGTCAAAAAGACAGAGCAGGAAGGCAGAGCCATTGTTTCCCGCTTAGATAGGGAATTCATTGAAGATTTACAAATATCCCATTCGAGAGAAGAGATCAACGACTGGACAAAGCAACTTAACCGATACATCGTTACTCACTCCGTAAAACAGACTGTATAGAGGGATGAATTTATATCGCCTTTATTGGTTCTTTAGATTTTTGATTTGGAGGTGAAATACAGTAGAAAATACAAATAAATGGAATGAAAACGGTGAAATGATATATACGAACTATAGGAAATTAGAAAAAGCAGCAAAACACGGTCG
>SKOH01000217.1 GCA_007120165.1 Clostridiales bacterium | reverse complement strand
CGGAGCAGATTCGAAGAGAAGACGTGGCAGCGGCACTTATGGCTAGAGATTGGGATAAGGAAGGAAAAAGTCTGATGGTGCTCTAGGGAGGCAAGCCGATGGAGGCATACTGGCTTTGGTTAAAGGGAATTAACGGCATTGGAGACGGCTTGGGAAAGGGCCTGCTTCAGCATTTTACTACGCCCAAAAACATTTATGATGCGGATGTCTTGGATTTACGGGCCGTTCGTGGAATCGGCAAAAAACTCGGGGAGGAAATCCAAAACCACCGGTCCCTAGAAAAAGCTTATGAAACCTTAGAGGACATGGAGCGTAGCAGTATTAAACTACTGACCCTATCGGATCCCCTTTACCCCGAAGTGGCGAAACAGTCAAAATATGCGCCACTATATCTTTTTTACAAAGGACAGATCCGTAAAGACCTGATGGGCGTATCCATTGTGGGATCCCGACGGTGCAGTCCCTACGGGAAAGAAGCCGCCATTGAAGCCAGCCGCTATCTGGCTAGGGAAGGGGAAACCGTCATTAGCGGTATGGCAAAGGGAATTGACAGCTATGCCCATACGGCAGCAATCAAAGAAGGGGGCTATACGGTCGCTTTTCTTAGTTTCGGTCTAAATCACTGCTATCCCAAGGAGCACCAAAGCTTAATGGATGCCATCGAAGAAAAGGGAGCTCTCTTAACGACCCATCCACCGAATGAAAAACCGAAGTCCGGTCATTTCCCAGATCGAAATCGCTTGTTTGCGTCTTTTTCCAAAAAGGTCCTGGTCATTGAAGCCGGAGAGCATAGTGGAAGTTATCTAACCGGGGAATATACCTTAAGCGAAGGAAAACCCCTGTACGTTCTACCCCACGAGATTTACAATCCATCCGGAAAAGGATGCAACAGACTGCTACTAAAAGGCGGCATCGTCTATTTTAAACCGGAGCAGCTAATCGATCGCCTAAGGAGTGAGTATGCAGACGCCGCTAGCGTTGATAAAAATAATATATATTTGAAGCAGAGCTTTACTACTGTAGCATCCGCTGGTAATGGGGATAATAAAGAAATAGCATCTAACGTAAAATTCAAGAAAAAAGGTGTGCTACCGAATGAAGCCCTAACGGTTGAAGATCAGGATATTTTAGAGGCCTTGCAGGATCAAACGAAAAACTTAAGAGATCTTGAACATATTACAAAAATCCCAAGGACCCTTCTTAGAAGTCGTCTGCTTTATTTAGAGTTGGAGGATTTGGTTATTTGTCGTGGAGGGTGTTATGGTTTACAGCGTTAACACAAAATGCTCCATAAGTCAGTTTGTAAAAATGAAGATGATCTCTTTGAAAGAAGGCGCCATGAAGTTAACAAAGGACAAAGGACTTTGAAGTGTTATTTGTGTAATTAAAGTATAAGATTAAAAAACATGCAGGAATACCTGGATAAATATCGAATACATTATTAGACAACAATATAATATATCTGAAATTCTCAAAGGCATAGATCTATTGTCCGAAATGCGAAAACCAGGTATGGTTAGTATAATAATCTGTATAAATTCCAATATTATTTGAATTTTAAGCAGATGAAACAGTGATAATTTTAAAAAGAGTTGCAATTCTCATTGCAATAGGAACAATTGCAATCTAAAAAATTAGAGATGAGGTGGAAAAGATGGCATTAATCCATTGTCCGGAATGTGCAAAGCAAGTGTCGGATCAAAGTAAAACCTGTATCAACTGCGGATATCCCATATCCAAACTGAACTACTCTCGAAAAAAGTTTGACTGGAGAAAGTGGCGAAAACCTATCGCTGTGTTGTGTATAGTTATGCTTACACTAATTGGCGCATACTTTGCCATTCAGTACTTTTTTAATAACGATAGTTTAGTAAGCGGTATCCTAAGAGAGAATAATCCTGATTCTTCGAATTCTCTTAAAAACATAACCATCGGTCGAAGAGACAATAATCCTTTTACCATCGTGGATCTATCCAGCCGAAGCATCGCTGCCATAACAAAGGACAATATGGTAGTGGCGAGCGGTGAAAATACATCGCAAGAATTAGACCTGGAGCCGTGGAAGGATATAGTTTCGCTTTCGATGGGAGAACGACACACAGTGGGCCTCCGATCCGATGGTACCGTGGTGGCTACCGGAGATGAGAGAAATAAGCGTTTGGATGTGAAAAACTGGAAAGATGTCACGTTCATTGCGGCGGGACTGAATCAGACCCTAGGTATAAAAAGCGACGGGACCGTATATTATGCAGGGGATGATGAAATAGCTAAAGCCTATATCAAACAATGGAGAGACGTGGTTGCCCTTGCTGTGGGAGGAAACTTCCAGCATGGGTCCAGCAATACCCATATTGTTGCATTAAAGAATGATGGGAGTTTATACAGTACCGGAAACAACGATTTTGATCAAATAAACACCGATGATTGGGACAAGCTGATTGATATCGCTGCCGGACACCGACAGACTGTTGGCTTGCAAATGGACGGTACGGTGGTATGGACGGGTTCAATTCAAGGGGATACCGAAGAAATGAAAGAATGGAAGGATATCCAGGCGGTTGCCGCAGGGAGGCATCACATTGTCGGGCTGAAAGCCGATGGTACTGTGATCGCAACAGGTTCCAATGATGAGGGACAGCTGGATGTGGGCGATTGGAAAAATATCGTTGCCATTGGTGCGGAGTGGCATACAACCATCGGAGTTACGGACAAGGGAGAAATCATGGTCGCCGGCACCAATGCCTACGCCCATCATGATGCAGCTCTTTGGAATAATATTTCGATTCCTGAGAAGATCGAGTACACAACCGAAAGCGTACCGGTAATAGATGAGTATGAAGGGGACCGCTCGGATTTTAAAGACATTGCCATCACGGTCACCGATAAAAGAAACCAACCGGCTCACCCTGGCAATGGATATTTTAGTGATAAGGTGTTTTTTGAATTTGAAGTGGCGAATCATACGAAACATAATATTAGAGGCATTCAAGGCTACGTGGAGGTAAAAGATATGTTTGGAGAAATATTTCTTACGATTACTGTGGATTTTACCAGAGAGACATTCCGAGCTAATAGAATTACCCTTCCCGAAAGTCAGTTTATTAAAATCAACCCCTATTTAGATAACGATATTATATTATACGACACGAAATATAGTGATCTTCAGTTTGAATATATTATCACTGATGTGGTATTTCAGTGATGTCGGTTATTAGTGGCTCACGAAGGG
>SKOH01000040.1 GCA_007120165.1 Clostridiales bacterium | reverse complement strand
GGGTTACGCGATGTCTTCCTTTACCCCGGTAGTATCGGAGGGCTTTGGAAACTACGAAGTTTATTATCCTCTGCGGAATCTTCTGTCCCGTCAAACTCAAAACTATAACGTTGGGGTCTCCCGGGGAGGGCTCACCTATGCCGATGGCGGAATTTTCGATACCGATAACCGGCATTACCTATGGGAAGGCTTTGATATTATTCGCTATCCGGGAAACGGGGAAGAGGACGAGTCGTATCAGGAAATGGAAATCGAACGGAAAAACGATATTACCCTGGAGTATTTGGATGCGTTAAATCCCCTTTCTTATCTGTCGATGCATATGGTCTTTGAAGAAGACCTTTCCATGATGGAGTTTTATCAGCTCAGCCGTCAGCATCCCTCATTGGATTTCAAATGGGTGGGGATTCGAACCGCGTCTCCGGATACCCGGTGGAGTGAAAATCAGCCCATGCATTTAATCGGATTTAATCCCAATACCGGCGACGAACCTTCAAGCAGCCATCGTCCGGATCCCGAGGATTATCCGCTGTTTAACCTGAATGACCGCTGGGAAGAGCCCCTCCGATCGGAAGAAGAATTCGCAGAAATCTATGAAACCCATTTCCATTCCAGGCTCAGGTATTTAAGCAGTCGGGAGGAATTCATCGAGATCTTTGACTACAACCCCTACAAAGTGGACTTTTATGAAGAATCACTGGAATACATTGAACAGGAAGGCATTTACACCTACGGCGTTGTGGTCTATGGTACCGCAGAGGAATTTTCAGAAGCCGTTGAAGATCTTCCCTACGAATCTTTGTATATTGATGAGGTGCTTCCGGCAAAGCCGAATATTTATTATTAGCGGGACTCGAAGGAAATCTAAATGAATAAAAATAACCGCCAGCAGGACTACGATCCTCTGGCGGTTATAACTGTCTTACAGTTGATCTCGGACAAAACTTCCAAGATCCCGAACAATCTCCGGATTGGTTAAAGACTTACTTAACACTTTTTCCATCTCAGCGGCGGTTAACGGAGTTCCGACTAAGTCCTGGGTTAAGGGGTAAAAATCCTCTTTCAGTATGCAGTCGGTATTCACGGATGCGCCGTTTATGATGCCGTTTTTCGTCGAAAGATCCAGTTCAAACACTCCCCAGGGGAATTTCTCCTCTAAGGCGATATCAAAAGATGGGGTATTTCCGTAATTCCATGTCCAATTTTCATAGGCCTTGGCCTCCTGCAGGACTTCTGGGGATACATTGTCTGAATCGATCTCTTCAATCTCCCCGGTAAAGTGATACTCCTCTTTGAAGGCTTCCACTATTTTGGAAGATAAGTCCTTAGTGGTAATCGTCTCATTCAGTGAGCGAAGATTAACCACCCGGGATTTTACAGAGTCCACTCCCTTTGCGCGGATCTTCAGCAAGGAAGGGGTAAGATACTTTGGAAGCGCTTCAAGGTCAACATCCATCAATAAGGTTCCGTGATGGCATTGAAAATCCTTATGATTCATAAAGGCATTTCCGGAAAACTTCCGTCCATCCACCGTCAGATCATTTCGGCCGGAGACTTCTCCATGAATTCCATATCCCTCCAGTGCCTTTAATACTACTTTATATTGCCGGGTGATATCGTGATTTTCCTTGCTGGATATAAAGGTAAAATTAAGATTTCCCCGATCCTGATAGACCGCTCCGCCTCCGGATTTTCTCCGTACCAGATTGACTCCCTCGGCTTCCATCTTCTTGACGTCGCATTCCTTGTAAGGATTTTGATGTCTGCCGATAACTATGGTTTTGTCATTTTGCCACAAATAAAGAATCACCGTATCTTTATCGCACTTTTTTAAAAGATCCTCTTCCAGAGCAAGATTTAAAGGACCATGATAAATCTTTGATCGAACAACTTTAGTTTTCATCAGACGTTTCTCCTCTCCCTTCGGGATATATTTATGCAAAATTTTTTTTACGCTGCAGGTTCTAGCCCCATTGTATCAGGAAAGGCTCTATTTCCGCAACCGGTTTTCCTGTTCCTTATAGTAATTGGAAATAAGACAATCACTCCCTCCCGCTGCCTTGCAAAGGCCACTTGAAAATCAAGACCGGATTCATTAAGCTCCAGGGTTTCTTCCTTTAGATTAAGACGATGTTTTTTCGCTGTTTCCATAACCTGTTTTAGATTTTTGCTCATGTAGGTTACTCCCCTTTGAAAATTCATTTTTACTCCGGTGTGTGTTGATGCCCCCCAATATCCAGTCATTTTTCATCGGCCTTAAGCTTCTTCAGCTCCATTAACGTCTCCTCATACTCCTTCTCCAAAGTTACCTTTTCCGCCTCCTCTGAAGGTATGGATAATTTTCCGATCACCTCTGAGAGACGGTTTTGTAAAACAATGATCTCCTCTTCCCGTTTTTTGCTTTCCTTGTCTTCAGGACGTTTTCTCTTTTCCAAGAATGCATCATAGTCCCCTTGAAAACGTTGATATTATTGTTTTCAATGGTCATAATACCCTCCGCCACCGAGCGAATCAGCCGTCGGTCATGGGAGACGAAGAGCAGGGTCTGCTCATAATGCACCAGGGCTTCCTCCACGGCTTCAATAGATGGAATGTCCAGGTAATTGGTGGGTTCATCCATAATTAAGAGATTTAAATCCTCCATCAGCATTTTGGCAAGGGATACTTTTACCCGTTCTCCTCCGCTTAGTACCTTTACCGGTTTATGCACCGCCTCTTTGGTAAACAGAAGTCTTGCCAGCAGGGTTCTTACAATGTTTTCGGGATAGATGCTGCTGGCCGTTACATTTTTCAAAATCGATTGATCCTCCGTTAAATTATTCAGGTTCTGACTGAAATACCCCACCTTGGCTCCCGGAGCAATGTGAATCCCCGTCTCCCGATGAATGATCATGTTCAAAAGCGTGGTTTTTCCCGATCCGTTAGGCCCGATCAGAACAACCTTCGAACCGTTGTATAGCTGAAACTCTCCCTTTTCAAAGAGGACCTTTTCTCCAAAGGCCTTCGTGATCCCCTCTCCTTGCAGAATAATTTTACTATGCACTTCGGTGCCTTGCTCCAAATCAAACTTCAGCTTCCTGCTTTTTACGGGCTTCTCCTTTTTTTCCAACTGATCAATTCGGGACTGAATGCTTTTCGTGGATTTATCCAAAGAGGCCTTGGCCTTTTGGTTGCCCATCTTATGAAGCCTTGCCTCGGAGTTTCCCATTCGCCTCGGGGCTTTTCTGGTGG
>SKOH01000080.1 GCA_007120165.1 Clostridiales bacterium | reverse complement strand
TTTCTATGGAATAGGTCATGGTGCTTGCCAGTAGGTCTCCCTCTTTAGTAAAAATCCCGTAGCCTTCACCGTTTTTCCATGGGTTTTCCAGGTTCCATTCCAGCTTTTCCCGGGTCAAGGGACTTGAAGGATTTGCCATGCGGTCCGCTTGCAGATACTTCTCGATGATCTCTTTTCCGTGCAGTTGATACCCCCGAACAACAAACCCTTCCTTGTCCGGTATCTGAGGGAGTTTATTTTTCAGGTCTCTTCTCATGGTGAGGAGTCTTGTAGTCTCTTCAAAACCCTTGGAGTGGAAAAAATTCATTGCTTCCAAATCATCCCCCATCTGCAGAGTGGCAAAAACACAGGGGTGCCCGTTATAAGTTTTCTTCAGGGCTAAGCCCCGTTTTTGTACCCTTTCGAAAAGGGCATCGTTAATCTTTAGGTAGTTTGGGTCAAAGGGATTATAAAGAATATCGATCCATAAATGATGGGGCTCCCCTTCGCCCTCATCGGCTAAGGCAGGAAATATCGGACTGAAGGCCGCAGGGGCATCCTGGCCATTAAAAGCGATAAAAATATTTTTCCCCTGTTCAAAAGCCGGGTGCTCGGAATACAGTTTTCCTTCCCGAATCCAGTAAGACTGATGGGTTTCTTTATAACGCTGCTGAATTTCCACTACCCTGTCCTCATCCTTAGGTGTATAATTTCGTATGCTACATTCCATCTACTATCCCTCCATCTCAAAGTATTTGAATATATAATCTCTTGCGTCTTCGTATTTCATCGTCAGGATTTTATGATAACCAAAATCCTGATGAATGGATTTAATAATACCGCACCCATAATAATAGGCCAGCCGGTACTCTGTCAGATTTTCAAAACCTTCTATACTGAACAATTGGCGGTATAAAGCAGAATTAAGCCTTTGGTCTTCTAAGGATTTTTTCAGCTTGTTACCGATGACCGCTTTTTCTTTTTCGCAGTAATTCATCCATTTTTGCAGTGCTTCTTCTTCTAAAAATCCAAACCAATAGGCGTCATTGACCGGTATTTTTAAAATTTCTTTGCTAAAGTACGTGGCCAGCCCTTCGCTGAACATTCGCTTGAAATAATACTCCTCCGGGGATTTCCAGTTTCTTGGAAAATATTCGCCGTTTTGCTGGTAATGCAGGGGATGCAGTAATTCATGGGTTAAGAAGACATCGGCTCTGTACTGCTTGAGGCCTTCTTTAAGGGTGGACAGTTCAAAGATCCCGTAGGGGGTGTCATTAATTATCAACCCGTGCCCGTCAATGGTGCCGTCCCCGATGAAAAATACAGTATCGGGAAGTTTTTTAATGTTCAGCGTGTGTTGAATTTTTCCTGAGAGTCGATTAACGGCTTTTTCCAGCTGCAGTGCGAAGGTGACCATCCCCTCCGGATCCTCCCTTTTAAGTTTGCTGCTGTTTTCCGCAAAGATTTCACCCAGGCGGTGTTTGGAAAGATCCTGCAGATTGAATTTTGTAAAAAGATCGTAGTACGCCTCTAAAAAATCCTCATAGGCTACGCCGGCCCCGGTATTTTTATATTTCTGAGGGCTCATTTGTTCTTTAAACAGAGGAATGCATTTCATACCCTGTGCCCTCCAATCGTTTTTTAAATTTTCTGAAAAACCCTCACCGGTGGTTAAGGGGAAGATCCCTATTATTTTATTATAAAAAATGCCCTTATAAATTATAAGGGCATACAGTCGGATAGATGCTCCGCCTTAAGACGGAGGTTATTGTCAAGAGGGTTTATATTAATCTGCTGTAATTTCCACTTTCATGCGATCAGGGTCTTCAAAAAATACCGCATAGTAATCAGGACCCCCGGCATAGGGATGTTGATTCGGATACAGGATTTCGACCCCTTTCTCCTTTAACTTCTCCGTCATTTCATCGACGAAAGCTTTGCTTCCTCCAAAGAAGGCCAGATGGTTTAAACCGGCTCTGCATCGATGATAGGGAATATCCAAAAATCGCTGTTCCGCCTGGACAAAAACCAGATAGGCATCCTGAAACTTATAGCTTACCCCCTGTTCCCAACTTTGGTATTCCTTATAGCCAAGCTCCCTGAGCAGCCAGCCCCAGAAGTTTTTTGTTGTTTCTAAATCCTTTACATAAATCTCGATATGATGAATTTTTCCTCTCATCCCCAAACCGTCCTTTCCTAATATTGCGGTTTATTTTTATTTCCTCACTTTACTTCCCTATTTTGTACTTAATGCTATTAATTTGCCAGAGGATGTTTTTTTACCTGCCGCTATCCCGATGTAAGGATTTCGCCATAAACAAACAGGGATTGCTTTCATCCCATAAAGTCGGAAACACTTCCAGGGGTTTAAAACCCACGGACAGATAAAATTTCCGGGTCTTTTCGTAGGCCTTGCTTTCTCCGGAAGCGTCCAGGGTTTTTACCGTCAGAAATTCCATGTTATTTTCCAAACAAAATTCCTCGGCTTCACTGACCAGGGCTTTTCCCAAGCCTTTTCGGTGAAACTCTTCTAAAATCCCCATCACGTAAATCTCTGCGGTGTACGGGTTATGAAGCTTCAGGGCAACAAATCCCACCGCTTGTTCGTTGTGATAAAGAGCAATAAAGGGCAGGTTCTTTGAGGTCTTTATATACTCTTCGGTGGAGGCTTCAATGCCAAACCAGTCCGGCAGAGCCTGTAAAATTCCCCGGGCGATTTTTTCCTTTTCCTTTTCTTCGACTAGGGTTCGCGGACGAAATATCATGATTTACTGCCTCCTTTACTTTTTTCCAAGCCAGGTAATTACCTGTTCAAACATATGCATGGTCACCGCATGGGGAATATTTGGAATCTCAAAAAATCGAATATGTTTTTTGTCCCTGCCGTAATGGTGCTTGGCCTTTTCAAAAAATATTCGCTGGGACTCGATGGGTACCGTATTATCCTCTTTCCCGTGAAGTAGCAGGAAGGGTCTTTTTAGAAATTTCTCCAGATTATCATAGGGGTCCATTTTTTCCAGCTTCTGCAGTTCTTCCGATCCTTCTTCGATTCTTTGATTTTGATTCCCATGGCTCAGCATTTTTTCCCAGGCACAGGATCCGTTAATGACCACCATGGTTTTTAAAACCGGTTGTCTAATAAATACGCCGGCGGAGGTAAATCCGCCCATGGAGTGACCGATGACCGAGAGATGTTTTTCGTCGGCTTCAAGCTTTTTTACGGTGTACTCCAGAATTTCATCGGACTCTTCAATATTTCTCAGCAGCACCTTATGAAGATAACGCTCCAGCTTTCCCGTCTCCGTATAATTGAGACTTCCCCGCTCCCCGTGATATAAGGCGTCGGGTACAATCACCTGATAACCGAAACTCGCCAGAATGGTTCCTTTAAAATGCTGAAACTCTTTATTGGAGGACCAGCCGTGGTAGTTGATCACTGTAGGGTACGGTCCACCGGTTCCCTTCGGCCGGTATAAAAGACAGGGGATTTTTCCGATTACCACCCGTTGTTTTTGTACAAAGGGACTCTGTTGCTGAAAACTTTTAAGTTCCATAATTACTGCCTCCTTCAATGTATGCTGGTAAAGCTTCGATAAATATTTATCACTCCGTCCGGGGACCGAGAATAATACTCCCTAAAGGTGGATCCAAAAGCAGTCCTTCGACGGTTATCTCTTCTTTTATTCTATCCTATAATGAAGACAAGTTCAAAGAGCAGGGCCGGTAAAAACAAGAGATCCCTAAGGAGGGAGAAAAGATGGAAAAAACCTTTGTAGGAAAAAAAGAAACCCTTAACACGGCTGCTGAGCAGAAAGTGCATAAGAAACTCACTTTCATTTTCAGGAAGGCCGAAGATAAAATCATGCGGATCCGTCTCCACCAGGAAGTGGAAAAGGATATTCAAAAAGCTAAGGAAAAGTTTGATTATGGAAACTTTTTCGGTTAAGAGGAAAACCCATGAGTAAAGAAAAATACCATTTCTAAACCCCTTCGTGATCGATATCGAACCGATGGAAAAGTTGCTGCTGGTGAATTTTGAAAAGGATCCCGATGCCTTTTATATCGGTTTCGAGCCCCAGGTGTTCGCTGATGCCGTTCATGGAAAAAGCATCGTCACCAGTAAGTTTGTTTGTTCATATTATGCTTTCCAGTTATGCTTTCCAGAAAAAACCTGCCTAAAGTCCTCCTGTTAAGGACTTACGGCAGGTTTTTTAAACCGTTTTTATTGACCGGTTTTTGTTAACTGACGTTTAAGTTAATGGACCGATTTCCTTTTCTACGGAACCGTCCTTTTTATGAACCACAATCACCGCCTCCTGGTTTTTCGACAGTTCCCGGGCTTTATCCAGGGCCTCCTCCTTTGTTTCAAAGGTGTAGGCTGGACGGTCTGCATCCTTTTTCTTCACAGCCCACCCATTCTCGTGGGGAAGGACGTGCTGCTCAGTCTCACCGGAGGCGTCGGAGTTTTCATCGGCCCATTCCTTTGCTTTTTTTGTAGCAATGGGGATGGCTCGGGATTCGTCATACCCGTCTTCGATCATGCTGTTGATAATTTCAATGGCTTTGTTCCGTACCTTCGGCTCCAGGTTTTTCAGGGAGTCAGGATAATCCGATTTGCTATACACGTTAATATTCCTCCTTTTTTAGATTTAAATTTATTATTTGGTGCATTGCTGCTTTTCTTAGTCGTTCTTCGGGTTCGGGCTGTTCCCGTTGTTTTCCAAGGCTTTCTTGTCCCTTTCCAAGGCTTCCATATCTTTTAGATATCTTTTTTCAATATCCGTGGTCGAGGGCAGAAAGGGTTCTTTGTTGGTGTCTACCCGTTTTCCGTAACGCAGCATTTGGTAAATGGCCATCCCGTTATTGGGCCTTCCGTAGACCATTTTCATCGGGAGGATATCAAATAACACGAAGTAGAAAATATAAAAAATAAATTGATGCCAGAATCGTTCGTAGCTCTGAAGGACGTCGTAATACAGTAAGGCATTGATGGTGATTCCCAATAGTACATTGATCATAATCGGGCTTATATATAAAAAAACGTAAGCGAATTTTCCGGTTCTCTTAAGAGTGTCATAGGAAAACCAGCTATAGATATGATAGTGTCTTCTTACATCCAATACCCCGGATTTAAAAAGTCGGGGACCGGATCCCAGAGTAATGCGTATGTTGGTCGCCCCTAAAATCCCCGCGGCTATTACGTATCCCAGCTCCCTTAAAAACACCACAATCGGTAAAATAATAAATGCGGAAATCACCAGAAAAAATAGTTCCCTTAGACCAAACATTAAAATCCCTCCCCCTGGTATATCTCTTTTTCCTTATCCAGTCTTCACCGACCTCGGGATAGGGGCAGAAACTAAGATGACGGTTTAGAACTTAAAAGGAAGTTAAGCGAGCCATTTTCTGAACTCTGAAAAGGGCCCTCCGAAACCAGCTGAGTTCATCCTGATAATGTTCAAAGTCCAGGGTGTATTGATGATCGGGATTGTTCCATAATCGGTTGAAATACTCCCTTATATCTTCGATAAATACTGCATCTCCCGGAGCCTGTATGCTCATATTGCTCTCCAGATTGTTTTTTTCAAAACTCCGCCGGGTATAGTTCATGGCCCCCATTAAAACAACAGACTCCCTACCCCTGCCGTCCAGGAAAAGAATTTTACTATGGTACTGCTCCTGATCGATATTGTACCAGCGAATTTCCATGTTTTCCTGGGAGGTCGGATCCATTCGATGGCTTACCGCAAGATTCGGAATCCCCGGTTTTTCGCTGTTAAAACTCTTTTGGTTGGGATCCAGTATCATTCGGACATTAACGCCCCGTTTTGCGGCCTCTTCCAGCGCCGCTATGGTATCCGGGTCCGAGAGAAGGTACATCCCCAACCAGAGATCCTCCCCTGCTTGGGCCTCATTGATAATTCGCTGCACTTCAGGAAATATTTTGCCTTCCGTAAGGACGGTCGCCTTCAGTTCCCCTTCCCCGTTTTGGGCTTCCATTACCAATTGATCCGGAGTGGGAAAATCTTCATAGTGTCCCAATGTGTAGCTTACCACTCGTCGTTCGGCTTCCAGCATGGCCTCCAGAATCGGCCCCCGAACCCGGACCCCCACATTGGAATGAAAAGCACTGGGATCGTGGGCATTGGCCGATGTGTAAATCCCTTCGTTTTCAGTTATCAGAACTTTACGATGATTTCCTTTGGTATTTAACAGTTTTAAATAAGAGCGAAGGCTGACTTTTGGTTCTTCCGGACCAAAATGATTGGTAATCCAACCGTTGCCTCCATAACCAAACCACTGAAAAAACATCCGGTAAAGGGAACTGTATATCGGAACCGGATCCCGGAGGGGCTCTACGTCTGCATAAACCACTTTTGCGCCCTGTTCTTCCAGCACCTCAATTCTTGCTGCCCGGTGGGAACCGTAGGTGGTGTTGATATGGTCCGAAATAATCCAAACATTCAAATCCGGATAGCGCTCCATTTGGTTCAGAATAACCAGCTTTAAATCCCTGCTGATGGAGGGAAAATCCCCTTCAGCAGCTCCGAGATCCGTAAACATAAACATATCCAGCACAATAAACTTTTCCGCATCCTGAATGGCGTCATGAAACCCGTGGAAAACTTCATGTTCCAGGATAGGGCCGTCCTCTACGGAATTGATTGTAACGTCTTTTAGAAACTCCACTTCTTCGCTATGCAGAGTGTATTCCTCGCTTTGATAATTCAGTTCCGTGGGAAGCTCCTTTGTTTGATGGCGAATGAAGGTGGCAATATAAACGATTAAAAAAATAAGTCCTATGAATTTTAAAATCCGATTGGGGGAATTTGAGGTGTTTGTATGTTTTTTCACTGGATCGGTCCTCTCCTATGTATTTTTGCAGCCACATTCTAAAAAGTGCTGATGATCACTCATTTTACCCGCAATTTTCGCAGGCATCTACAATTCCTTTTCTTAACAGAACCGCATCGGTGCTATGCTGTCTGTAAGTTATTTGTTATTACGTATACCCGTAAGTTCACCGAATTATTCAAAGGATTCCTTTCTTCTCAATAAGACTTGTCTTACTGCTGCAGCCGGAAATCCTGGATTCCGGTACATGGAAAAATCTTCTTTTTTGTGTTTCATATAGAGGGTTACGGGTATTATTTTTATGAGTAATAAATTCTGCAATAGGGTATTTTCTCTTTGCAGCAGGAAATGCCGGGGATGATCATAGGGTGGTAATTAATCCGATAAACAATTTAAAAGGAGGTTTACTAATGGCGAACAAGAAATGGGAAGGTAAATGGGATAAACTCAAAGGAAATGCAAAGAAAAAGTGGGGTAAACTTACCGACGACGATTTAAAACAGGTTGAAGGAGATAAGGACAAACTGGTTGGAAAAGTTAAAGAAAAATACGGCGTAAGTCAGGAAGAAGCTGAAAAACAGGTTAACGAATTTGACGAAGAAGCTTAAAGGTCAGTACCCTATCATTCATTAATAGTGATACCCCGGGAAGTGTCAAAAATTAAACCCTTGAGATCCATAGGATTTCAAGGGTTTTTCTGTGACTTGAAAGGAGTATTTACCCCTTCGTGTAATTGCTTTCCAGTTTTTTCTTCCGCTCACTCATATCTTTTTCATATTTGTCCACTAAGCTTTCCAGCCGTTCTTTTTCAAAGATCTCCCGGGCCTTGGGTGCAATTTCCTCTTCCTCATCCTCTAAATGATGGTCCAGCTGCTCTTTCATAATTTTAAATTTCATCAGCCAGTTCTCTTCATTGACCGGAAGCTTTCGAAGTTCTTCCATAATATAGTCGATCACATCATGTTCTTCGTCGATTTCGATGGCAAACTCTTTGGTGTCTTCATGCTCTCGAAGTACAGGCACCAGTACTTCTTCCTCGGCTTCATGATGGGCGGTTAATTTGATATAAAGTTTTTTGAATAAGTCTTCCCGGGTTTTTACCGCCCGGTCTGTGGTCTCTGCGATCTTTTCGCTCCATTTTCGAAAGTCTTCATGTTCGCTGGTAATCTCTTGGAATATGTCCATTAATAGTATCCCTCCATAAATTTTTTTTCTTTACTGCTCTGCTTTATAGAATCCGTTAGTTTACCGGATTCAGAGTTTCTTCCACGGTACCGTCGCTACGATGGATAACGACCGAAGCGCTATGATCTTTGGCCAGTTCCCGGGCTTTTTCCCGGGCTTCCTTTTTATTCTCGAACTTATAAACTACCCGGTCATCCTTTTCTTTTTTCACAACCCATTCGCTGCCATTGGGCAGCACATGATATATTTCATATTCAGCCATACTATCCCTCCCTTCTTCAATTTTCTCTTCGCTGAAACCTTACCCCATGGAACAGATCATGAGCGTTTTTAAAATTTTAACCCATTACCATTTGGTAATATCCCGGTTCCAGTACCGTCTTTCACTGATATGATTTACAAACTGATCTTCCATATTTCCACTGGACACCAGGATGCCTTCTTCTTCCAGGGCTTCACTGCTTAGAATGGATTTTACCGATTCCGTAACCATGATGGGCTTAAAGTGGGTAAAGGTTTCCATCAGATAGCGCTGGGTTTCCAGTTTGAATTTTCCTTTAAGATCGGTGATTTTTGGTATATACAATGCGTCCAGTAAAACCGGATCCGTTGAAGCGAAGGTATGGGTAGGTTTATGATCTTCGTTACTGAAATTTTTAGGCATTCCCAAAGTGTCACTGATCAGCTCCGGCATGGTATTGGCATCTTTTAAAACTTTTAACAGCTTTTCCAGTTCCTCTTCGCTGGTCTCGTCTCCGATGATGACCCCGATTTTTAACGTGTCGGGTTTTTTGACCGTATTTTCCATGCTGAGAGCTTTCGAGGTTTTTTTATACTCGGAAGGTTTGGCATCGGAGTATTTCGTTCCGATATTATCCGCAACCGCTTTCATCAGATCCTCGTTGATATTCCCCAGGGTATTGGTGACCTGCTGACGAATGTCCTGACTTTTTACCTTGCTCAGCTCAAAGCTGTAGCCGTCGATGATATGCTGCTTTTCCACATCACTCATACTGTTGTAAAACATTGCGGTTTGAGAGTAATGGTCTTTAAAGCTGTCGCTTCGTGCCCGGATAATATGGGCATCGATTTTTTCCTGATAATGCTTAAAACCGCCCTTTTCCGGGGCTACCGTATGGGGGGTGTTGCTGTTGATCGAATTATTGTGATAGGCGGTCTTCGACGAATTGATCGCCTGTCGGTGGTAGCCGTCCCGCTGATTGTTATGGGGCTGATGCAGGGGTCGGTTTACCGGAATTTCCTGGAAATTCGGTCCTCCAAGTCGGATCAGCTGGGTATCCAAGTAGGAGAACAGTCTTCCCTGAAGGAGCGGATCGTTGGTAAAGTCAATGCCGGGAACAATATTGGCAGGACAGAAGGCTGCCTGTTCCACTTCCGCAAAGAAATTATCCACCCGTTGGTTGAGGGTGATTTTCCCGATGATCTTTACCGGTATGTCTTCCTCCGGCCATATTTTGGTAGGATCCAGAATATCAAAATCCAAGGAGAACTCGTCTTCCTCCGCCAGCATCTGCACACCGACTTCAAACTCGGGATAATTTCCGGAGTCAATGGCTTCGTACAAATCCACCCGGTGGAAGTCCGGATTTTTTCCGGCCACCTTTTGGGTCTCATCCCAGACCTGGGAGTGAACGCCAAGGACCGGTTTAAAATGAATTTTGATAAAGGTACCCTTCCCTTCCTTATTCACAAATCGGAAGGTATGCACCCCAAAGCCTTCCATCATTCGATAACTTCTTGGAACTCCCCGGGGAGACATCGCCCAGATTACGGTATGGGCGGATTCCTCGTTGTTTGCAACAAAGTCCCAAAAAGTATCATGGGCCGCTGCGGCCTGGGGAACTTCCGTATCCGGTTCCGGCTTAATGGAGTGCACTAAGTCCGGGAATTTTATAGCGTCCTGAATGAAAAATACAGGAATATTATTACCCACAATGTCGTAGTTGCCTTCATCGGTATAAAACTTTACTGCCATTCCACGGACGTCCCGTACAGTATCCGGGGATCCTCGAAAGCCTACTACCGTGGAGAAACGAACGAAGATCGGGGTTTTTTTACTGGGATCCTGTAAAAAATCCGCCGAAGTATACTCTTGCATGGACTCATACAACTCAAACTCGCCATAAGCCCCCACTCCCCTGGCATGGACCACCCGTTCCGGAATCCGTTCATGGTCGAAATGAGTAATTTTCTCCCTTAAATGAAAGTCTTCCAAAAGCGTGGGCCCCCGCTCTCCGGCTTTTAACGAGAGTTCATCTTCACTGACCTTCACCCCCTGATTTGTCGTCATTTCCTTTCCGGTGTCGTCCACACGAAACGCATCCAGCTGCTGCTGCTTTTTGTTTTTCATTTCCTCCTGATTCTTCATTCCCTCCTGATTCTTCTTTTCCAAACCAATCCCTCCTTTTGTATGGTATACACTACAAACTCATCGGAATTTATATACCCTGAAATTCAAAAAATTCACAATAAAAGATACACAAAAATGATTCATAAAGAAAATCGGATTTGTTTTAATACAATGATTTCTGATTTATTTCGGGTGTTTAGGCAGCTCCGAAGAAAACCGGGGAATCGGCTCAAATTTAAAACGGTTAAGCTGATGGAGCTGATCGATTTTTTCCTTTACTTCCCGGTCTTCGATGATCCCGGTTCGGATATATCGATTGAGGGTCTCGTAGCTGAATCCTAAGTTTTCTTCATCGGTAATACCGGTCAGTCCGTCGGAGGGATCCTTCACCAAATATTTCTCCGGCACACCTAAATGCCTTCCCAGATCGATCACCTCGTCGGAGGTAAGATCTCCCAGAGGAGAAAAAGCACCGGCAAGATCGCCATACAGGGTTCCATAGCCTACCCAATCCTCCGATAAATTCGAGGTATTCAGGACTCTTGCCCCCTCCATGCTTTGCGCGATCCCAAAGAGGGTAACCATGCGCACTCTTGCAGGCATATTGACCCGGGTCTGATTGGACAGGTCCGGATTTTTCAAAAAGGACACGGTTTTTAACTGCTGAATAAACGCATCGGTCATCGGCTTTATGTCCACTACCTGATGGGGTATATCCAAATGTTTACATATACCGTAGGAGTAGTCGATATCTGTTTGTTTTCCATCGGGCATCAGCACCCCGTAGACCCGTTCTTTCCCGAGGGCCTTTACACTAAGGGCCGCTGCGACGGAACTGTCCTTTCCACCGGAAATACCAATTACCACCGAGTTCCCACCGGCATCGGACAGACTTTGCTGAAACCATTCCACCAGTTTTTCTGTCATTCTTTCCATGTTCACTGCAACATTCATGATTTTTTTCTCCTCACTTTCATATTAAGATTTTCCATAATGGTCAGGGACTGTTGATGGAGCCCATTGTCCGAGCTCATTACAAAATTTTCATCGATGAGAATTTCGGAATCGGGAAAGAGGTTTTGAATAAGCACCGCATTGGATAAAATACATACGTGGGTTTCCGTACCGACAAATTCAATGGTTTTTAAACATTCTTTCTGATCACCATACTGCTTTTTGAATTCATGTAAATCATCGGGACTGATCCCGTGATATTTTTTCTCGAAACTCTCGCTGCTTTTGAATTCTTCCTGCAGCGCCTTTACAATTTCATGGCCCCAGGCTATCTCTTCTTCATCGTATTTCTTTTCTTCAGAGGATTGGCTTTCTTTAGAACCTTGGTATACTTCAATATGGGAATCCTTTGTAAAAACCACCAGATCCCCCTTTTCCCGGTATTCCCTGATTTTTTTCTTAATCGGTTCAATTAAAGCATCGGCTCCGTTAATGGCCATTTTCCCTTGATTCTGATCAATAAAATCATTTTGCAGATCAATTACAAATAACATCTCCCTCACCTCTAATCATCCA
>SKOH01000064.1 GCA_007120165.1 Clostridiales bacterium | reverse complement strand
CTGAGTTTGTTCTTTGCCGTAATCCTCGGGGTTTTTTTATACCGGGTATGGTTGATGATTTCAAAGGATTCTTAGTGGTTTCATCGTAAAAGTTGGTTAAGAGAGGAGCAGCAATATGGACAGTGGCAGCTGGTACGCAAAACTGAAAAAACCTCCATGGGCGCCCCCGGCCGGGGTTTTTGGGCCGGTGTGGTCCTTACTCTATATTATCATTGCCGTATCTTTCGGGTATGTGTTTATACAGTTATTTCAGGGAGATCTATCCTGGATGGTGGCACTACCCTTCATACTAAACCTGCTATTTAACTTTTCCTTTACGCCTTTGCAGTTTGGGCTGAAAAACAATCTTTTGGCCGCAGTGGATATTGTACTGGTCTTGATAACCCTGATCTGGGCAATGGTTGTCATAGGGGCTTATATCCCATGGGTAGCCTATATTAATATTCCTTATCTTTTGTGGGTAGGTTTTGCAACGGCACTGCAATTGGAGATCACCCGGCTAAATCTGTAGTGTTTTCATCGAAATAGTTAAGGGCAGGACAGACCGTGGAAAGGCATTGCAACACCAAAGAGGAATGTGCGGAGAAGATTATGGCCTTTTTGTAATATAGAAGAATTTGAATTAAAAATTCCATAAAAAAGGGGAGAGGAAAAATGATTGATTCAAAACTGTATCCGGTCATATTTAAAAGAAAGTCCATTCGAAAGTTTGCAAAAGAACCGCTGGAACCCTGGGTATTAGAAGATGTGAAACAGCAGATCAGTAAACTCGAACCGTTGTTTAAAGACATTAAAACGGAAGTTGCAGTGCTGGGGGAAAAGGAAATCGGCGGACTTTTTTCAATCAATGCGCCCCACTACATTGCCATCTATTCCGAAGAAAAGGAAGGCAGTTTACTAAATGTCGGTTATCTCCTGCAGCAGCTGGACTTATATCTGTCGAAAGAAGGCATCGGAACGTTATGGCTGGGTTTTGGCAAACCGGAGGAAAGTCTTAAAGCGAAAGGCGGCCTGCCCTATGTGATTACCCTAGCCTTTGGAAAAGCCAATGAAACCCTTCACCGTAACAATGTATCGGAGTTTAAAAGAAAAAAAGCAACGGAAATTTCTTCCGTCACTGGTGCTGGCCTCCCTGGTACAGAAAAATTAATAGAAGCGGTGCGGCTCGCTCCCTCCTCCACGAACAATCAGCCATGGTATCTAAAATGTTCCCGTAACGAGATGTACGTATATTGTAAGAAAATGAGTAGAGTTAAAAACACTATTTTTCCCATGGGGAAAAAGCTGCTCCCGATCGATATGGGGATTGCACTGTGCCATCTGAAAATTGCGGCTCTTCATTTTGAGAAAGACATCGAATACAAAGTAGAAAACAAGTCTTCTAGTAAGGAGTACGATTATGTGATTACGGCAAAAATCCAATAACCCGGTAAAAAGCCCTGCAGCAATACCGAAAAAGAACGGCCGCAGAATCGAAAAAGGACGGTTAAGGAGTGGATTCGATGATTGAGGTAAATGATTTGACATTTTCGTATAAACAGCAGGAAAGCTTCATAAAAGATCTGTCCTTTACGGTGTCCAGCGGGGAGATTTTTGGATTTTTGGGGCCTTCCGGTGCGGGAAAAAGCACGCTGCAAAAGATTTTATCGGGAATTCTTCAGGACTACCACGGATCGGTCCAGGTGCTGGACCGGGAAGTGAAACATCGGGACCACGATTTTTATCAGCAGATCGGCGTGGATTTCGAGTTCCCGAACCTTTACGGAAAGTTCAGCGGACTGGAGAACTTAAAATACTTTGCCTCTTTATACGCCGGGAAAACACTGGATCCGAAACCTTTGCTGAAACGGGTCGGCCTGGCGGATCATCAGCATAAAAAAGTCTCCGAGTATTCCAAAGGCATGAAAATGAGGCTGGCCTTTGTCCGATCCATTTTACACGAGCCCAAGCTTTTGTTTCTGGATGAGCCCACCAGCGGACTGGATCCTTCCTATGCCCGGATTCTAAAAGAGATGATTCTTGAGCAGAAACAGATGGGAAAAACGGTGATTCTGACAACCCATAATATGCACGATGCCGAGGAACTCTGTGACCGGGTGGCTTTTATCGTGGACGGCGGCATTAAAGCCGTGGGCACGCCAATGGAGCTGAAGGCCTGTAAAACCGAGGTGGAAGTCCACTATTGCTTTAGGCTGGGGAACGTTCTGAAACAGCGAAAAACGATGTTGAAAGAACTCAACCAGGACGAGACTTTCTTAAAACATCTTAGGGAGGGGAGTTTAAGCAGCGTCCACTCCAAGGAGCCGACGTTGGAGGATGTGTTTATGGAAGTGACCGGGAGGCGGCTGATATGAGAGCCCTAAGGATATTTCTCTGGGACGTTCGCTATCAGATTAAATACGGGTTTTACTTTTTATATGGATTTATCTCTCTGTTATACTTAAGCGTACTGCTGTTTTTACCGGAGGCCCTGGCCCGGCCGGTGACGGCATTGGTGATCCTGACGGATCCCGCCGCCCTCGGTTTCTTTTTTATCGGCGGCATGGTGCTCCTCGAGCGGGGAGAGGGGCTGCACAGCTACTATTCGGTTATGCCGGCGACCAACCGGGAATATGTACTCTCCAAAGCGCTGTCGCTGTCCATGATCTCCACCATCGTGGCGCTGGTTATTGCTGGTATTATGTATCGGATGGAAGTCAATTACCTGCTGCTGACGGTTGGCGTATTTGCCGGGGCTGCGGTTTTTACGCTGTTCGGACTGGCTGTGGGTACCGTGTCCCGCTCCATCAACCATTATTTTGTCATCGGGGTGCCGGTGGGGATTTTATTAATGGCGCCGGCATTTCTGGTATACACCCCGATAGACAGTGTGTTGGCAGAAATACTGCCGGCCACATTACTGCTCAGGGTGCTGTACAGTGCCCTGGGGCTTGAAGTGCCTTATCAGCCGGTATTTGCATTGCTGGGAATTATTCTCTGGTGTATACCGGCATATATTGTGGCAGTCACGGTTTTTACCAGATATATGGACCGGGGAGGGAATTGATATGCTGAGCAATCCGGTAAAGATTTTTAAGATAGGATTTCGCCAGGTCCTTCGGGACGGCATGCTGCTGATTCTGATCCCGGCGCCATTTCTTATGGCGGTGGCGATGAGGCTGCTGCTGCCCCTAGCGGATCAGCTAATACAGCAGCAAACCGGGGTTGTAATTACCCCATGGTACCCGGTAAGCGATACCCTGGT
>SKOH01000149.1 GCA_007120165.1 Clostridiales bacterium | reverse complement strand
TCGCTTTGGTCTAAGTAAGGCTTTAAATGCTGAAAATTATTACTAAAATCATACAGATCTTCGGCTGCGTCGTACTGGGCGTCCAGTTGGCTTTGGTGAACCATTACATCTCCCACAGCGGAGATGGTGATCTCAAAAAATTCTTCAACTTCTTCAATCTCTTCGGGCTCATCAGAATCCTCCGGATCGTCATTATCGGTACTTTCGGAATCCTCTTCGGAAACATTGGTCTCTTCCTGGTTTTCTTCTTCGTTTTGATTTTCTGCTGAAGAATCATCGGCCAGCTGGATATTACATCCCGCAATTAAAAACATACCGATTAATAACATCACCAACAGTGAAATCATTTTTTTATTAAACATCGACATCTCCCTCTCATAAGTACTAATTTATTTTATTTGTCCAAAATACTCTTCCATCGTAAGTCCCGACTCGTATAGATCGGTTGCAAGGTCTACGCCCACATAGCGGAGATGCCAGGGTTCATAGATATAGCCGGTAATTTCTTCTTTGTTTCTGGGATAGCGGATAATATAACCGTGAAGATGGGCGTTTTCACTCACCCACTGGCCTTCCTCGGTGCTTCCGAAGTCCGACGTTAATCGGCCCTCTACACTGTCGGCGGTAATATCCATGGCAAGTCCTGTTTGGTGTTCGCTCTGACCGGGCTTCGCGCTGAAGGTTCTTGCCTCTTCATAGCCATGATTGTTGACAAAATTGATGAAAATATTTTCCTGGGCTTCGAAACTGCGGTATCCGGTTCTGCCAAGGAGGGTGTAGCCCTCTTCGGCGGCCTCGGCAAAAAGGTCCTCCAGGGCTTTGGCAGCTTCCCGGCGCATATAGCGAAAGTTTGATACCTCTGCCCAGGGAACTTCGGGCTGAACCAGATCCTCGGGATGAAAGTCCGGAGTCAGGGCAATCTGTTTGTTCACAATCGCTTCAATATCCTCGGGGTCGGAAAGTATCACCATTTCCTCTTCCATCTGTCCGGTGCCCCAGGTAAAGGTTTCAATTTCTTCTTCCGATAAAAAGGCTTGGTGAATATAGGCGGGGGAATCATCTCTTTTTATTTGTATCCATCCATTGGCAACGGTCCCGGTAACTTCCACAGGCTCCTTTGCCGAAATTTCTCCAAGGACTTCTGCTTCATGGATAGGGTCTTCCCGGTAGGGGATGGCAACAAGGGTGTACATGGTCTGATCGGTTTCCTGAATTCCCAGCTCATCGGCCAGGGTTTGGGGCGCTTCCGGTTCTTCGTCATCGGCTTCGTCCTGATCGATGCCCTCATCATCCGGATCCTCGTCCTCAGTGTCCTCATCGTTGGAATTCTCTCCGGTCTCTTCGCCGTTATTTTGGTCTTCATCCTCTTCGCTGACCACTTCTCCGTTCCCGTTATTCACGTTGTTGTTGCCGGTATCACATCCGGCTATGAAAAGGGTAAGTCCGAGCAGTAAGATCAGAAGAATAAGTTCTTTTTTTGGAATAATTCCATGGTTTGCACATATTTTTTTTTCAGAGCAGTTCCGGTGATTTCCTTCGGTCATTTTATAAAGCTCCTTTCAATTCATATACAGCGGGACAGGGGTGTTTTTATAATATTTTAGAAAACGATAATAGAAAAAAGTGAATAATACCATTATATAACACATTCAACATTATATAAAATTTTTAAAGGGTATAATATAATAGTTTTAAAGATTATTTTCAGATCTTAAAATCCAGTACTTTTTCCAAATGTAAATCTCATAAAAAGCTTCTGGATATAGGTTAACACCTTTACTGGGGATGGAAAATAGGCCTTCAGGTCCATAAAGGGGAGAAAATGGGAATAACAAAAATTTTTAGAGGACATTACAGGTAATCTGTCGTATTATTATAAGAGGAGGAGGCAGGAATCTCAGCACCTTTTGGCGAAGTACTTTAACATAACATAAGAAATGAGGAATGAAAAATGAAATACTGTAACGAATGCAAACGCCATGTGGAACCGGTAAAATCGAAGTGGAGCTGGAAATGGTTTTTCCTATTGGCCTTAACCCTTGTGGGCTGGATCTTTTATACCATGAACCACTTTATTTTTAAGAAAGAGGACCGTTGTCCCTACTGCGATAAGGATCAATTGTCAAAACTAAGCCCGGAAGAACGGGCCGACAGAAAGCGAAAAAGAGAGCGGAGACTGGAAAAGCGGGCCGAGGAGACGGGTAAGGAAGCGGAAGAGATAACCGGTAATACCTCGATCACCTTTGATCCGGAAGCGGAAAAACTGCTGCAGGAAGCCGGGGCAGCCTTTGAAGACGGTGATACGGAAAAAGCCGTGAAATTAATTGATAAAGCCATTAAAATCTATGATGAGGACGAGGAAGTATTTGAAGTCTTTCCCGCTTTTAAGAAAAAGGCCCGTTACCTCTACCAAAGCGGCAGAAATGATGAAGCCTGGGAACTGTACAATAATTTATATCATATGTGCGAGCCCCATCGGAGTCTGATGGGCCAGCTGTTTGAAGAAAAAGGAAAGATGCTGATTTTTGAAGAAAAACCCTTAGTGGCTCTGCGGGAGATGGTAATGGCAAAAATTTATTTCGACTGGACTTATCTGGACCAGGGCCGGGAAGAGGAAATTGACTATGAATGGACAGAGAATGAGTTGTTTGAAAAATTAGCGGAAAAGGCCGCCAGAGAAACTCGCTGGGAAGAGGCAAGAGGGATTCTGGTGGAAGCCTATGATGACCTGGAAAATCTGGCCTTTGCCGATGTGAATTTAAAAGTGAAAAAAGCCTTAAGATAATGACAAAATCCTTAACAGGGAGGTATTTCGATGAGTGAGAAAAAAACTTCTTCGGGAGAATCCAAAAAGTTCTCCTATGCAAAAATATGGTGGATCGGTTTCGGTTTTTTAGGGGTACAAATGGCCTTTACCAGCTACAACGCATTTCTACCGCTGATGTACCGGGAGTTTTTTGCCTCCCGGGCGGTGGTAGGGCTTTTAATGGGGACCGATAACCTGATTGGTCTGTTACTGATTCCAATCATCGGGGCCTGGTCGGATCAGATGGATTCCCCCTGGGGGCGAAGGCTCCCCTTTATTATGGTGGCGGTACCCATTGCAGCGGTGACCCACTTTGCAATACCCCTGGTGTCGTCGGTGCTGGTGCTGCTGATCCTTACCGAAATTATTTTTACCGCCGCGATGCACTCCTACCGCGGTCCGATTATTTCCCTGATGCCGGATCACACGCCGCCGGAGAAACGGTC
>SKOH01000161.1 GCA_007120165.1 Clostridiales bacterium | reverse complement strand
TTTCTGGTCATATGTACGTTTAAGGTCTTTGATTTCCAGTTTCATATAAGTTCCTGCTTTCTTTAGTAGGCAACACATTCTTAGACTTTCGTTATCAGCTAACCCATATTTAAACGTAAACCTTGTAGAAAACACATTCTTAAAATTAGAAAACACATTCGTTGACGTAAACTTTATCAGCTCGGCAGAGGGGGCCTTTGAATGATCTCAGTATTAGTCAGTATTAGGCCTTTTGCTGAAAATGATACAGCGCGAAGTTGATGATAAAGGACAGTGCCAGCAGTACCAGTCCCAGGGCAATGGCCATTTCATAGTCCCCCATGCTCCGAAGCATGGCAATTGCTGTGGTCATCACCCGGGTATGGCCCTGGATGTTGCCGCCGACGATCATGACGGCCCCCACTTCGGAAATGGCCCGGCCGTAACCGGAAATAATCCCGGCAAAGATTTCAATACGGAGCTCCCGAATCAGAAGGAGCAGCAGTTGAAGCCTAGAGGCCCCTAAGGTTTTTCCAAGATTTTTAATATCCCGTCCCTTCTCCAGGGTACCGTTATAAACAATTCCGGTAATAATCGGGGTGACCAGTAAAAACTGGGCAATGATCATGGCGGTGGCGGTAAATAAAATTCCCAATCCTCCTAAGGGTCCCCGTCGGACGATCAAAAGGAATACAAACAGACCCACAATCACCGGGGGAAGGCTCATGAAGGTATAAAGAATTCGAACCACCAGGCTTTTAAGGGGGAAATCCTTTATGCCCAGAAAGATGCCCAGGGGGATGGAAATGACTGCAGCCATGGCCGTGGCGGCGATGGTAACAAACAGCGTAAGGCTGACGATACTGATCAGTTCCGGATCGAAAGAGGCAATCAGCGAGAGTGCACTTTTAAAACCTTCTATAATCTGTTCCAAATGGTTACCTCCTTTAACGAATGATCCGGATTAAAAACTCTTAATCCGGAGGCGGGATTATTATTCTGCGTTGGGAATAAACAACGGCTCTCCAAACTCTTCAATGCCGAAGGCGCCGATCATTTCCTGTACCCTTGGGGAAGTAATCCATCGTACAAAGGTTTCAGCACCCTCTAAATTTAAGTGTTCTCCTTCATCCTGGGTAACAGGAATTACGCCGTAAGGGTTAAAAAGAGCTTCGTCCCCTTCGGCAACCACCTGAAGGTCCAAGTCCCCGCCCAATGCCAGGTAGGTGCCCCGGTCGGCTAAGGTGTAAGCCCCCATTTCATCGGCCATCTCAATAACCGCTCCCATGCCCTGACCGGCAGAGACGTAAAAATCCCCTTCCGATAATAGGCCGGCGTCTTCCAGTAATTCAAGTTCCATTATATGGGTGCCGGAGTTGTCCCCTCGGGAGATAAACGTCGCTTCCTCGGCCCAAATCAGGCTAAGGGCCCCCCGGGCATCATTAGGAGCGTTTTCCCGAATATTTGCCGGATCCTCCGGGGGTCCCAGGATTACGAAATCATTATACATAACCGGGAAGCGGGCCGTGCCGTAGCCTTCAGCGACAAATTCCTCTTCAAGCTCCAGGGCATGGACGAGAATCACCTCGGCGTCTTTTCCCCGGCCGATATCCAGGGCCGCACCGGTACCCACCGCCACCACTCTTACCTCGATATTATGTTCCGCTTCAAAATCCGGCAGAATTTCTTCCAGCAATCCGCTGTTTTCGGTACTGGTGGTAGTGGCCAGGGTAATAGTCTCGGCCCTCTCTGTACATCCGCTAAATAGCAGGAAAAGCAGGGACAGAACCGCAAAAGGCAATACTCCTTTATAAAATCTTTTGTTCACTGTTTGAACCATAGCCTTTTTTTGAACCATAGCCTTTTCCTCCTTGAGTTGGGATGGGGAAGTTTTTATAAAAAGCCTTTGGAAAAATAAAAGAGGCCGTAATCAGCCCCTTGGAATTTCAATCAGTATAAGCCGGCTCCTTTCCAACGGGAGGCAATGTCGTTTCCAACAGTACCCTAACGGTCCGGTATTCATAGTTTCCGTTAGAAAACCGGACTCGGAGCATTATGCAGTTTTGTAAATCAAGACAAATTTATCGTATCACGGTGTTAAATAGCTGTCAATAAAGAATTCAGAATTTTCATCGTTAAGAAATAAGAAAGTTTTCCGGCAGGATCCCGCGTTCAATCAGAAATCCAATACCCAAAGAGAAAAAGGATTGGTCGAAAAACCGGAATGTTCGGGATAAACCATAAATAACTAAAATAACAACGGTAAAATCTTGCTATAATCCGTTATAACACGAACATTAAAAAAATAATTAAATAAATAATACGAAAATCTATTGAAGATTCCTCAGGGCTTTGATATGATAAATATACAGAAATCAGTACATAATTAAACGATGAAAAATAATAATAGCCTCAGGAAGGGTGATACTCTTGAAAAGCGTACAGAAGCTTCGGGTGGGAATTATCGGCGGCGGACAGCTGGGCCGAATGATGATTTTGGAAGGAAAGAAGATGGGACTGCAGTTTGCCGTATTGGATCCGGACCCCCAGGCACCATCCATATCCTTAACGGACACTTATATTAGGGGAGACTATCACAACCGGGAAAAAATTCGGGAACTGGCCGATATTTCCGATGTACTTACCTATGAATTTGAACATATCGATGGAGAATTTTTAAAGAAGCTGGAAGAGGAAGGCTTGATCATTTACCCCTCTTCCCGTTCCCTGCTGATGATTCAGGATAAATTTCGTCAAAACAGCTATTTACGGGATAAAGGATTATCCCTACCAAAATTCTACAAGGTGGAGAGTCTTCAGGACCTGGAAGAAGCGGGAAAAAAGCTGGGCTATCCGATGATGCTGAAGGCCACCACCGGGGGTTATGACGGAAAAGGCAACGCCGTTATTCTTGATCCCGACGGGAGGGAAGGGGCTTTTTTTGCGCTCAAAGGTAACCGTGATTCCTTAGAGCTGATGGCGGAGGAGTATATCGATTATCAGATGGAGATCTCGGTCATTGCTGCAAGGGGGGAATTCGGAGGGGTTGCGCTGTATCCTCCTTCGGAAAACCTTCACGAGAACAGCATTCTAAAGCGAACCGTGGTCCCGGCGGATATTTCCCTGGAGATTCAGGCAAAGGCCGAGGCCCTGGCAAATGATACCATTCAGGTGCTGGAGGGCATGGGAGTATTTACAATTGAAATGTTTGTCACCAGAACCGGCGAGGTCCTGATCAATGAAATCGCCCCAAGGGTACATAACTCCGGGCACTACACCATCGAAGC
>SKOH01000119.1 GCA_007120165.1 Clostridiales bacterium | reverse complement strand
CTTTTTTAAAGGACGTTCTGATTTGTTCCTTAGGGGCCTACGGAGGCCCTGAGGCCCATTACGGGGTTTTTACCGATCAGCTGGTCATCAAAAAGAACTATTTAACCGAGGAAGAACTGGTGGAGATGATGGCCTTAACCGGAATTCTGCCCGGTCCCAGCAGTACCCAGACCATTATAGCCATCGGACATAAAACCGGAGGACCGGCGCTTGCTCTTCTGACAATGCTGGTTTGGGCGCTCCCGGTGCTTGTGATCATGACGCTTTTATCTTTTTTGAGTCAGTTCCTCACCGATAGGAATCTTTCCCAGGAGGGGCTTCGATACGTCGGGCCCATGGCGGTAGGCTTTATTATCGTGGCGGCGTACCGAATCGGCAGGAAAGTGGTAAAAGACAGGATCACCTTCGGGCTGCTGGTCTTCGGTGCGGTAACCACCTACTTTTTCAGGGATCCCTGGATCTTTCCCCTGGTCTTGATCCTGGGAGGCGTGGTAAGCATTCTAACGTCGAAGGAGACGGATATCTGGAACCGGGTAAAACTCCGTCCTCCCTGGCGGTATCTACTGGTCTTTGGTATTTTTGCTGTTGGAAGTATTGGGCTGGCAGTTATCTCGGATAACCGCATTGTTCGTTTGTTTGAGAGCTTTTACCGCTATGGGTATCTGGTGATCGGCGGGGGACAGGTGGTCATTCCGCTGATGTATAGTGAGATAGTGGAGGTCAACCGGTATATGACCTCCCAGGAGTTTTTAACCGGCTTTGGCCTGGTCCAGGGACTTCCGGGACCGATGTTCAGCTTTTCTGCCTACGCAGGCGGCATGGCCGCTCGGGGAGGGAGTGCAGCCACCCAGGTCCTGGGAGCTGCCGTAAGCGGCCTGGCTATATTTCTTCCGGGGGTGCTGCTGATCTTTTTTATCTATCCCGTATGGGAGCGGCTAAAGGGCATTAAGGGGATCAAAATCTCGTTAAGAGGGATTACCGCCGTAGCCGGAGGACTCATTACCATCGCCGCGGTGATTTTAATGCAGAGCAGTGGATTGCGGTGGGACAACATCCTCATTACGATGATTACTGTAATCCTGCTGTTTACCAAAAAAGTTCCGGCTCCTCTGATTGTAGTGCTGGTTTTACTAGCCGGATTTATTTTATAACGCTGCCGAAGCTTTCGGCTGAGAAGGGTACTCTGGAGAGTGCCCTTTTATGTTTCTTTCTAAAAACTCTTATTGTTGAAATTCCATTCAGGATGAGATTTTTCCCGTAGAAATAAATCGCAGAAAGACAAAAAATTCTATTAATTAACCGGTTTTGGGGTATAATGGAAGTATCAGATAGACTTCTACCGTATTTTGTTAAAAAGATAACGATGCAGGAAGCAGAAAGGAGGGAGATGATGAGAAAAGGAGCATTGGTATCAATAATACTAATTCTGTCATTACTGGCGGTTGCCTGTGGGGATGACGGACCGGAAGGTGTTGAGGTTGACGATATTTTACCGGCGGCCCATTGGGAAGAAGAGTATCCCGATCAGTACGAGACGTATATGCTGAATCTGGAAATGGAAGGCACCACCTTCGGAGGATCGGAACCCATCGATTATCCTGAGGAGTATCCGTATTTACAGACGCTGTACGCGGGAAATGGCTTTGCTAATGACTACATCCGGGCAAGAGGGCATCCCTATTCCTTAGAGGACGTGATTCATATTGATCGGCCGAAGCCCGGCGCCAGCTGTCTAAGCTGTAAAACCCCGGAATATGTGGGCCTGTTGAATGAGCACGGCTCGGAAGCGGCGACAATGGATTTTCACGAGGCGGCGGAAATTGCGGTAAGTCCCGTAAGCTGTTTCGATTGCCATGGAAATGAACCGGGAGAAATCCTTATTACCCGAACCCATCTAGAGGACGCCCTGGAGAACGTGGAAGAGGAAATGGCCATGGGGAACTTAGTTTGTGCCCAGTGCCATGTGGAGTATTTTCTGGATAGCGACACCCTAGAAGTTGTTCTGCCCTGGGAAAACGGGATCAACGCTTGGGATATTGAAGAAGCTACAATCGAACGCGGCCATGTGGATTGGGTCCATCCCCAGACCGGAACGGAACTGCTGAAGGTTCAGCATCCGGAGTTCGAGACGTATATGGGAAGCATCCATGACCGGGTCGGCGTAACCTGTGTGGACTGTCACCTGCCGGAAATGGAAAACGATGAAGGGGATATTTTCCACTCCCACCATGTAACCAGTCCGCTAAAGTATGTGGAAGCCTCCTGTCTCGGTTGTCATCAGGAAACCGAGGAAGAACTGATTGCCCGTACCGAAGCGATCCAGGAAGATGTCTATGTTAAGAAAAATGAAATCGCAGAACTGCTGGTAGATCTTGTGGAGGAGTTTGAAGAGGCCTTAGAGGCCGATGAGCTGACCGACGAGGACATTGAAGAGGCGAGACTGTACCATCAGCGGGCCATGTGGCGATGGGACTTTGTATTTGTGGAGAACTCCACCGGATTCCATAATTCGGAGTTTGCCCATACAATTTTGGACGAAGCCCGGGACTACACCGAACAGGCCCTGGAGATTATAAGAAACCGCTAGGTTGGGGCTTATAAAAAACCGTTAAGTAGGGGGAAACTTGATAAATGAGAGACGAAAAACAACCGCAGCCCTCAAAAATGAAAAGAGTATATCAGGGAATTCACTCGATGAAATTTGGAATGGTGCTCTTACTGATTATTGGGGTACTATCCATCATAGGGACGATTCTGCCACAGGATCGCCCCTTATCCTTTTATGAAGAGGAATATAATGCTTTAATTTATGGAATCATTGAAACCTTTCAGCTGCACAGCGTATATCAGTCCTGGTGGTTTATCGCTTTGATGCTTCTGTTATCGGTAAATTTGCTGCTCTGCAGCATAATCCGTTTGCCGAAACTGCTAAAAAAGATGAAACAGGAGCCTTCGGCACCTGATCCAAAGGAAAAAGGGCTGTTTTTTTTCGATGCCAAAAAAGAAATAAATCGGGAGGCGGTTTTTAAAAAAGCTGGATTTTCTGCCCCCAAAAAGCACTCTACCGGCGAAGGGGAGGTATACTACCGACGAAAACATGCCGTCGGACACCTGGGTTCCTGGTTTACCCATATCGGGTTACTGGTAATTATTGTTTCATATTTAGTCGGACAAATAGCAGGATTTGAGACCTTCTTTTATGGTGTCCCCGGAGTCAGCGGCAGTATCGAAGACACTCCCTATCAGCTGTCCATTGAAGACTTTACCATTGATTACCGGGAGGATAACAGTGTAGAGCAGTATACCAGTAATTTAAGAGTATACGACGAAGATAACACGATGATAAAAGAAGGGATCAGCAGCGTAAACGATCCCCTTCGGGTAGAGGGGTTATCGATCTACCAAAACGGCACCGGCTGGGCGACGGAGATGCATTTATTCAAGGAGGACGAACCCCTTCGTTCTCTGACCCTTTATCAAGGGGAAATTCATGTGGATGATGATCAGCGAATTGCGATACAGTTTTATGATTTCTATCCCGACTACGTTTTCCATCAGGGCATGCCCGCCACCCGAAGTCCCTACCCGAATAATCCCCATTTACTGTACGTTCTTTTTTATGAAGGTTTGCGGGCGGATATGAATGTGGTGGCCATGGGGGAGGAGGTCGTCTTTCAGGAGTATGCCTTTCGAGTGGAAGATCCTAGGCAGTTTACGTATCTGCAGATTGTTCGGGACCCCGGAATTCCCGGTGCACTGCTCGGCGGGGTGCTGTTGATAGTTGGAATATTTACCGCCTTTTATCTGTATCCGAAAACCCTGATTGTAAGAGAGGGACCGAAAGGGATCGAGCTATGGGCGAGAGCCCCTCGAGGGGAAAAACTGTTTCACAGTAATCTGACGTCGCGACTGAAGGAGGAATCGAATTGGGAGTAGACCAAAGCTTACAGTTGGAGATCACACTGTTTAATCTATCCATAGCCCTTTATTTATTATCGATGGTGCTGTACCTGGTGTTTTTCATCGCCAAAAAAGAACGGGCGGGGGACTTTGGTTCCTATCTGATCAAAGGAGGATTTATGCTGCATACCGTTGCTCTGGGAGTACGATGGGTCGCTGCGGGACGGGTGCCGCTTTCCAATCAATATGAGTTCGCCACCGCCTTTGCCTGGGGAATCGTGCTTTGTTTTATTATTTTTGAGATTAAGTTTTCCTATAAAGCCATGGGTACCTTTGTAACTCCAATCGCTTTTTTAATTATGGGCTACGCCGCCATGCAGTCAAAGGACATCCGGCCGCTAATGCCGGCCCTGCAAAGCAACTGGCTGTCGATACATGTGGGTACCGCGGTAATCAGCTACGGTGCCTTTGGAGTAGCCGCCGGTGTGTCGCTGATGTACTTATTACGCAATCAGTTCAGCAACAGTCCCTTCGTTAAAAAGCACCTCCCGGATCTGTCAACGCTGGATCTGATCAGTTACCGGGCCATTGCCCTGGGGTTTTTCTTTCTGACCCTGGTCATCGTCACCGGAGCGATCTGGGCGGAGCAGGCATGGGCCAGATACTGGTCCTGGGACCCGAAGGAGACCTGGTCCCTGATCACCTGGATTATCTATGCTGTTTACTTACACGCCCGCATTATGAGGGGCTGGCAAGGAAAAAAAACTGCCCTGTTCAGTGTAATCGGCTTCATTTGTGTACTGTTTACGTATATCGGCGTAAATACCCTGCTTCCAAGTATTCATAGTTACGCACTTTTGCTGCCTTTTGAGTGGTAGATAAGACGGGCACAGCCCCGCTGTCTCTTTCACTATTTCATCTGTCAGTCCTTAGCCGCCTTAGGGCGGCTTTTTAATGGTATCGCCAAAAAAGGAGTAGATGCAAACCGCATCCACTCCTTTTTTAAAAGAACTTGATTTCAAATAAGAATTTGAGAATATTAAAGTTGGCATGGAAATTGCTTCGTATAATAGTATAACAGGAGGGAGATTCATGGAGAATATTGGTATTGTAAAAAAAGTTGAAGATAATGAAGCGGTTGTTGAAATTCAGCGAACCAGTGCTTGTGGAGAAAGTTGTGCATCCTGCAAAGGGGGATGTATACCTACAAAGAAGTATGTCGAGGCCGTAAATCTGCCGGAGGCAAAAGTAGGACAACGGGTAAAAATTGAACTTCAAACAAAAAAAGTCCTGAACGCTGCAATGATCATGTATCTATTGCCCCTGTTAAATACTTTTATTGGCGTACTGCTGGGAATCTGGGTCGCTGGATATATGGGAAATGAAAGCAGCCAGGAGACCATTGGTATCGTTACCGGACTGATTTTCTTAGGGCTGTCCTTCTTTGGTATTCGTATTTGGGATCGCAGTCAAAAAAACAGTGAAAAAGTAGAGATCGTGATTTCAAAAATTATTCAATGAAGAAACCGAATAAAAACGGATTGAAGAATCAGCGTTAAAAGGCGATAAAAAGGGAGGTGTGTCCTTTGAAAAACTTTTTCAAAAACATGTTAAAGTCTATTGAAGAGGCCAATAAGCAAAATTTCGGCAACAAAAAAATGGACTGCTGCGATTTGAACCAAGGCGGAAACGGCACGACAAAGAACTCCAAACAGAATAAATCGAGGGCAAAAAGTATTAAAAAATGATGAAATGCCTGAGCACGGAAGCCTGTCGTAAAAAAGATCGATCTCTTTGATACAGGAGGGAGTTGCTGAAAACAGAAATTGAGAGAAACTGTGTGAAATGCTACAAGCCATGTGGCGTTTGCCTCAGTTTAACAGAAATTTTATAAGAGGTGATAAAAATGTATTGGAACCACCACGGAATGATGGGAGGGTATTGGATCATGATGTTTATATTTATTATCCTGGTTGTGTTAGCGGTTTATCTGTTTATGGACTCAACGAATAGTAAGACCGGCAGTGAGAATAGATCCGGACCGTATCGGCAAAGATTTTCAGAGGAAGGGGCTTTGGAAATCATAAATCAACGATTTGCCAAGGGAGAAATTGATGAAGAGGAGTACCGGAACAAGAAAAAGCTGCTGAGGCAAAAGTAAAAAAACGTTTCTCCGGAGTGCTTTAAGCGCTCCGGAAGTTTTTTGGCATGGAAGTTGCGATACTAATCGTGGAATGAAACAATCAAAAAAACAGGAGGTAGAATGTAATGAAAGTACAAGTATGTGAACACTGCGCAGGAGAAGAAGAGATGGAAAAGATTTTGACGGAGCTTAAGGCTGTCGAAGAGAAGCTGAAAGAAAAATCCATAACCTTAGAGATTGAAAAGACCGGGTGTCTGGGTACATGCCGGGGACCGGTAATCAGTGTGGATGGAAGTATCCATAGTGAAGTTCAGGCCGAGGGAATTCAGGAAATTATCATGGAAGCACTTAATCAATAATAAGCCCTTAAGCAAAATCAAACAGGGTAAGGACAGGGAATGCAGCATATGCTACATTAGATGCGGCATTTGCTAACCTAACATCTAAAGAGTATTTGTTGACCGGAGAGGAGAAAACATTAATGGTAGAGTTGTTTCATATTGGAGGTATCAGCATTCATCTCTTTGGGATTACCATAGCACTGGGAATTCTGGCGGGCATAAAAGTGATGCTGACGGAGGGCAGACGAAAGGGGCTGGATAAGTACCCGTTGTTCGACTTAGGTCTCTATACCGTATTTGCAGGGCTTGTTGGCGCCCGTATTAACTATATTTTGGCTTTTAATTTAAGTTATTACTTAGAACATCCTGTCCGTATATTCATGATTCAGCAGGGAGGTCTTTCCATTCAGGGAGGACTGATTGCAGGGGCAGCCTTTGCCTTTTGGTATATGAGAAAGCATCAAATACCCCTTTGGAAAACTGCGGATACCTTTGCGCCGGGAATTATTCTGGGGCAGGCCATCGGAAGGATCGGATGCGATGTTTTCGGAGTCCCTATGGAACAGGAATGGCCCTGGGGGATTGAGTTTATGGGAAATATCGTCCATCCCGTACAGATTTATGAAGTGATTTTAAATTTCGCTTTATTCCTCTTACTATGGCATAAAAGAAAATCCATCGAATATGAAGGACAGCTGTTCATCTACTATATCATAGGATTTTCTCTAAACCGGTTTATCGTAGAATTTTTCAGGACCAACCCCTTGGTCTTCGGACAGATTTCCATTGCCCACCTTTACAGTGCGGGGATGATCATCGCCGCCCTGATTGCTAAGGAATTTCTGAAAAAAAGAAGCCGGAAAAGGATACAAGCTCAAAAAGTTACGCAAAAGAAAGGTAACAAGGATTTGAAAAATAAAGATCTTACTTCCGGGAAGGAAAATACTGCAGGATCATTCCTGGACTTGAAAGTTACAGGAATGGTGGTTTTCGGAACCATCCTGGCGGTGGTATTTTATTATTGGGTCCATTCGACATTTTAAAGAATAAAGGGTGTTTTTTTATTTGAACAGTATAAATAAGACAAAAAATACAAATTAATGGAGGAATTTTAATGAATCATCATAAAGGTAAAAATCACGGTTGGATGATGTTAATGTGTTTAATCCCGATTGCGGCTATTTTTCTACTGCCAAGATTCGGAGTGGAGTTAGGGCCTTTGGGTAGAATGGCCCCTTACGCTATTTTTTTGATCTGTCCGATACTGCACATCGGGATGATGGTATTTATGTTTAAAGGGAAAAAGGGTTAAGGACATCATGGAGAGGAACCCAAAGAGCAAAGCCAGCCCTAAGGGTAAGACAGACGTCTTTATAAGCATGGAGAGGAGTTTAAACCAATGAAGAACAAAAGAAAAGTCACCCTGGCGATTTTTTTCATCCTTCTGGCCGTTTTGTTCCTGTCGGCCTGTGAGAGTATTCCCGGAGTCAGTCAGGAATCAGAGGAGAGCTCTTCAAATGAAGAAGGAGAGGCTGCTGAAGAAGGTAAGACTGAAGAAGAGACTGAACAAGAGACAGCAGAAGGAAATACAGCAGAAGAACTTGCAGCCACTTATCGGACGGATACCCAGGGGAGCGTATCCGTTGGGGTAGCGTTTTTAAATCCTGTTGAGGAAGACCCGGATTATTTTAATTTCGAAGTCGCCTTAAATACCCACTCCGTGGATTTGGATGAATATGATTTGAGTGAAATGACTACGCTTCACGTTGAAGATCAGCTCCAAATCACAGAGGGCATTCAGTGGACCGATGTGCAAGGGGGAGGACATCATGTATCCGGGATAATAAAGGTTCCGAAGTCCTGGGAAGAGGGGAATCTGAATTATAAGGATGTAAAAGAGATACAGCTGATTATTGAGAATTTGGACGGAATTGATTCCAGAATTTTTCTTTGGGAACAGGGCGAATTCTAGATGGTTGAGGGAGGTGCGTTAAAATGAAAAAAGGTAACAAAAGCCGATACTTTTGGGCGGTACTCCTGGGCATGGGTATCCTGGCGGCCGGCTATGCTTTATTGCCGAGCTCCGGGGACGAAATCGGGGATTATTACGCTTATGTAGCGAATACAGAAGACGGCACCATCTCAGTAATCGATACGGCACTGGATGAAGTGGTGGATACCATTAAGGTGGATGAAAAGATATCCGACGGGTTGGCGGTAAATTCGGTAAAAAGGGAGATTTACACTGCGAATTACCGAGAGGGTGTTTTAATGGTGATCGATGCTGAAACCGCTGAAATAACAAAGGAAGTTCATTTGAACCGAAATCTTCACGGGATCGACATCTCTCCCCAAGGGAAATACCTTTACCTCACCAGCGGATCCCTGGAAGAGGGTGAAGAGTTTAACTATATTATGATTTATGATACGGAAAAGGAAGAAATCATAAAGGAAATAGAGTCCCCTTCTAAAAGCCCTTCTCATATCAGCTTCAGCCGTGACGGGAGGTTGGCTTTCGTAGCCAATGTGGTGTCCAATGATGTTTCGGTATTGGATGTGAAAAAAAAGGAAATCATCGATACCATACCCGTTGGCAGGGTCCCCAATGAAGGCAAGCCCTCTGCAGACGGCACAATGGTTTATGTAGCCAGTCTACTGGATAATGTACTGTCCCTTGTGGATATTGAAAGAGGGGAAGAGGTTCTTCGGATCCCGGCTGGAGAAGGGACCCATGGTGTTGCTGTATCTGAAGATAACCAATTTGTTTGGACCGCTAATAGAAATTCAGGAGATGTCACGGTAATCGATCTATCCGTCAACGAAGTGATTAAAACCATAGAAACCGGAGACATGCCGAACCATGTGTTTCAAGTACCGAATACTGATAAAATGTACGTCTCAAACTTAGAATCCGGTGATATCGCTGTGGTGGACATGGAAACCTACGAAGTGATCAAAAAAATAGAAGTTGGAAGCAGCCCTCACGAGATCGGATTTTTATCAAAATAAAACAATAAGGCTTGCTTCTGACAATGGGTACACTCTGAATAAAGCGAATGTACAACCTGTAAAAGAGGGAGGCGAGAAGAATGGGTGACTTTTTTGTAGTGGTGTTAACCGCAGGAGTGATTTTCTTTATGTTTAAAAGAAGAGGTTGCTGTGGCGGACATGGGCACGGAAAGGGAGATCATCAAAGACAAGACGGAGAGTAAAACACATGGGACACGGAGACGTAGTTATTAAGACAGAGGGACGTAAGACTGATATGATACCTCCAAGGTAGACAGTCCTGCTGTCTCTTCGTTTTTTATTAACGCCACCAAATTGGTGGCTTTTTTTCATTTTTGTTTCCCGAAAGGTAATAGCTTAAATAAAAAATATTAATTTCTGGAATATGCAGGAAAAATTACCGGATATAGCGAATAAGTAAATACAAGGAAATAAATGACAACGGGTGATTAAACGAAGTTAGTATCGATAAGAGAATAAGGAGGGATGCTACCCATGGGCAAAGGGAAGTCGTAGGATATAAAAAAAAGGGGGAATGGCATTGAAGATTAATTTTAGTCAGTGGAATGTAGGGGGTAAAATGATTTTTATCGCCACAGGATTAGCAGTTTTATCGTTATTTATGAGCTGGGTGGACCTGGGGTTCGTAAGTGCTTCCGGATTTCAACAGGATGGCTATCTGTTTTTAATTTTTTATATCTATCCGGTCTATAAACTTCTTAGAGATCGACCGATGAAGAGGGTTTTAGGGTTATTATCGAGTATGTTGGCCGTGGTAACAGCCATCGCTTTTTTGCTCTCAAAATCTGTAGACGTTTTCGGCACAACGGTGAATGGAGCCGGAGCCGGACTTTATCTCTTTGTTATCGCCTCGGTTTTGCTTACAGTGGGAGTTTTCAAATACGCTGTGGTGGAAGAAAGTATTGTGGAAACTTCAGAAGCTTAAATTGAATTGCTTTTAATGGGTAGAAAGGTCGGATAAATACTTATAACGGGAACAGGAATCTAGGAGGATGAAAAATGAGAAAAATACTTCTGATTATGTTGCTTGCATTTTTATTGATTTTTTCAGGATGCAATTCCAATGACGATGAACCGGCAGCCGAAGGCGAAACAGGGGCTGTCAACGAAGAAGCAACGGAAAACGACGAAGAGAATATGGACGATGAAGAGGAAACTGTAGAGGATGAAGAGGAACCTTCCGAAGAGGATACGGAAGCGATTGAAGAAGCCGGAGAATTTGAAACACAAGTAGGTGAAACCGTACAGAATGAAGGGGGATCCTTTACGTTAATTAATCGAGCCAGTGATATTCCCACCCAGGAAGATGGCCCGATTATATTAAACATTTCCCAAGTAAATACCGCTTATGCGGAGTTAGAAGGAGAAATGATTGATTTCTTAGAACGGGAGACTATGCATTATATTCAAATCGATATGGAAGTAGAGAATACTTCCAGTGAGACGATAGAATTTTATGCCTCCCAAGCGATCATTACTACCAATACCGGAGAACAGCTGGAAGCGGATTTTTGGCTGTCGGATTATATCGAAGGCACTTATATCGGGGAGGTGAAAAAATCCGGAACGCAGTTTTTTATATTGGAAAATTCGGAAGCCGAGGATGTCGAATGGGTAAGGATCGTTATGAGTAGTCCCGTAGATGAAGATTGGGATAGTTTGGGGGATGGGATCGACTTTAGAGTGGAATTCTAACCTTTCAATAATATCAACTGAAACAAGTACACGCCACCTTTAAGGTGGCTTTTTTTTTAGAAAGAGAGAAAAGTATAAGAACTTCATCGTACAGGCAGGAAAAGCCAATCGGTATCTCGAATAATATTAAAAGACAGGAGGCGATCCTTATGGAAAAACAAAGGATTCATTTGGTATGCGAAAGTGGATTATCATTTTACCAGCTACTCACCGAAAGGTTTCAGGAAAAGAAGTTTTTTGACGGTCCGGTGCCGTTTTTCCAGTCTTCCGAGGGCGTTTATATCATATATGGTGAAAAGTATTATTACCGCAACAAGTCCCGGGTACTGGCAACAATAATCATCAACGCATTAAGTGAAAATAAGTGTATAATTGATATTATAGTTGGCGGCGGAAGTCAGGGGCTTACAGCAACCTTCGGATCCGAGACCAGCTTTATAAAGAAAATAACAAAATTTATTGAAGCCCTTTGTGAGGAAAAGCAGTGGGAAATGACGGTAGTAAAGGAAAAAAAGCCCATAAAGAATAAGTCCGGTGAAAAGAATGACCGGAAAGAGGAAATGAAAAAAATTAGTCCGCTATAAAAATATTGAAAATTATAGAGAAGATGCAAAGAGGTGATACTGATGAACAAACTTTATTGGAAGATTATGCTGGTTACCGGAATAATAGGGATTGCTTTGATTGTTATAGCCAATTTCTTGATGTAAGATGGCGCGGTTTAGTAAAAAGCGATAAAGGAATTTGTTGAGTTTTTGCATACCGAAAAATAAAAAATGAGGAATAAAAATGGGATATTTTACTTTAGCAAGAAAAGTGGATCCAAAATATAAAACAAACCGTTGGATACTGATCATGACCCTAACCCTTTTAATCGTAAGAGGGTTATTCACCAATGATTGGGGAGAATCCCTGGTATTTTCCGGAGGCTTTTTTCTGTCCTGGGCCCTTGCCCGGGAAATTGATCCGTTACATGAAAAGTCTGCTTTTGCTGCAGCATTTATTTATCTGGTCATGGGGTTCTGGATTGCGGATCTGAGCTTAAGAGTGGTCTTATGGATAG
>SKOH01000165.1 GCA_007120165.1 Clostridiales bacterium | reverse complement strand
AATCATGTTTCTGGCAGCTTCCTTATTACTGATTCATCCCAATAAACTGATTGACCTTGCCGGTTTGGCGATATTAGTTGTGGTGGTGGCTTTACAGGTAATGAGAGAAAAAGCGGGAAATACATCGGTACAGGAATCCTAGATTACGATCAGACATTAGGAGGGTCAGAATTTCTGACCCTTTTATAGGGACCGAAGGTATAAAGGAGGGGTTGTATATGGCAGCCATGGTTTTAAAGGAAAAACCTTTTCGAGAAATTGAAGCCCTGATCACCAGGGATGAAGGAAAAAGAGGCATATCAGATCGCTTAAACTCTTATGAAGACTATTATCAGGGTCTGAAGTCCTTATATAATGGAAAAAAAGTAGTGCTCTTAACCGGATTTACCATTCCCCAATGTCAAATCGGAGAGAGCGACGGTCCCTTAGGGACCATTATTCTTGCCAAAGCTCTGGAAGATCTAGGCAAAGAAGTGTTGATCGTGACCGATCGCTACTCGGAAATACTCCTGAAAGGACTTAAAAGGATTAAAGATGTTCATGGGGACGTATACACCGTGCCCCTGAACGTTAATCAAAAGGAACTTCAAAAGATTTTAGAGGACTTTAAACCTTCGCATCTGGTAGCCATTGAGCGTCCCGGCAGAGGGGCGAACGGCCGATACCACTCCATGAGGGGAGAGGATATTACCGACTACGTAGGGGATCTGGACCCCTTAATGGATATGGCAAAAAAACAGAAGATCACCACCCTTGCCGTCGGCGACGGGGGGAATGAAATGGGGATGGGAAAGGTCCGGGAGGCTGGGATCCCGTATGTGGCCAACGGTGAGAAGATATTCGCCACTTCCTCCGCAGACTACCTGATCATTGCCGGGGTTTCCAATTGGGGAGCCTATGGGATTGTGGCCGGGCTTTCCATTCTGAGTGCGCTGGATCTTTTACAGGGAGAAAAAGAAGAGGTTCGACTTTTAAGAGCCCTTTCAGACCTTGGCGGCGTGGACGGCTGCAGTAAAGTAAGAGCCATGACGGTGGACGGCATCAGCCTCGGCATTAATCTAAACATTCTGATGGCCCTTAAGAATATCATCCGTAAAAACCTTTCTATCCCGGGATAGAAAGGTTTTTTTGATGAAATATTGATATAAATGGGTATAGATTACAAAGAACCATAAACAGGAAAGAAGGGATGAAGGATGTTGGGACTTTCCCTAGAAGGGGGCGGCGCAAAAGGCGCGTACCAATTCGGTGCATGGAAGGCTTTTCGAAAGTTGGGAATGGAATTTGACGGCATTACCGGAACATCCATTGGCGCCCTGAACGGGGCCTTGATGATTCAGCAGGACTATGAAAAGGCCTATGAAATCTGGCATGAAATTGCTCCGGAAAAAGTATTGAATATTGATTCGAAACTATACAATATGATCATGGAAAGCGGCATCAAACACGACCAGATCCAATTTATCCTGGAACAGGCCCAGCGTCTGATAAAGGATGTGGGTCTGGACATCGGGCCCCTGGTAAAGATGATCAGAGAGGCCACGAAAGAAGAAGTTATACGGCGTTCGAAAAAGGACTTCGGTTTTGTTACCGTTTCCTTAACCGATATGAAACCCCTGGAACTTTTCAAAGAAGAGGTCCCGAAGGGGAAAATGGCGGATTATTTACTGGCCTCTTCCTATCTGCCCATTTTCAAACCGGAAAAAATAGACGGGAAAACCTTTATTGATGGCGGATTTTATAATAATTTACCGATCAATATGCTCTACCAGAAAGGGTATAAAAAAGTCGTTGCTGTTCGATTGATGAGCCGGGGACGGATTAAAAAGATTAATTTCAATGATTTGGAAGTCCTCTACATCCAACCGAAATATGATTTAGGAAATATACTGGATTTATCAAAAGAAAAAGCGGAGTTTAATATAAAGCTTGGTTACTATGATACGTTAAAGGCCTTCAAAAATTTACATGGGGAAAACTATTATCTAACCGAAGGAATAAATGACCTGGAAGGGATCGGATTTCTGCAGGAACTAAAACAGGAGACCGTGGAAAAAATCAGCGATTTATTGGGACTTTCCACCCATCTTCCGAAAAACCGAATGATGGTGGAAGAACTGTTCCCCAAACTTATTCAAATTTTAGGATGCAGCAGGGAGGCTTCTTATGGGGTTGTGGTTTTAAAGCTGCTGGAGGAGATTGCGGCTTATGGAAAAGTGGAACTTTTCAAACTCTATAATCTTGAAGAATTTCTTCGGGAGATCAATCGTCGTGACATTCCCTTTGGGAAAACCCCGGTTAACCTGTTTGAAAGCAGCGCGCTTTTCCTTCGTTTTAATAAAGATAAGGTGCTGGAAAAGCTGATCAAAATCCTATTAACAAACGAAGAAAAAATTCATTTAACCAGATTATATCGATAAGAGGGGTGCATCCATGGTTTATCTAGGAATACTAATCGGCATCTTTATCATCACCGTAATTGCCCTGAGCGTCATTATTCTGTTGGAAAATCGAAACCCGACCCGAACAATGGCCTGGATTCTAGTGCTGATTTTTTTACCGGTGGCAGGGATTTTTCTATACTTATATATTGGACAGAATCATCGGAAGAAAAAAACCTTTATAAAAAAAAGAAAGCAGGATTATCGGGTACTCAAAAGGCTGCTTGAGACCCAGATAACCTTCACCCAGTTCGGGAAGTTTTTTAAAAAGAATTTTAATGACGGAAGAGCGAAAATGGTGCCTCTCATCCTTAAAGCCGGGGACTCCCCCATTACCTTTAATAATGAAGTGAAAATTTTAAACAATGGCGCACAAAGCTTCACGGAAATGTTAAAAGCCATTGAAAATGCAAAGGATCATATCCATATGGAATTTTTTATTATCAAAGACAGCGAAATCGGTCGGAAGTTTCAGCGGGCACTGATCCAAAAAGCAAAGGAAGGACTGGAAGTCAGACTGATCTATGATGCGGTGGGTTCCTGGAAACTTACGGAGGATTATCTCTCCCCCATGAGAGACGCAGGCATACAGGTGGAGGAATTTTTACCGGTCACCCTGCCTTTTTTCGGAAGCCGTCTAAACTATCGGAACCATCGTAAAATTTTAGTGGTGGATGGGAAGATCGGATTTACCGGAGGCATCAATATTGGGGATGAATACCTGGGCAAGGATAAAGAACTGGGATTTTGGCGGGACACCCATGTTAAAATTTTCGGGGAGGCAAATTATGTCCTGCAGACAATCTTTCTAAAAGACTGGTATTTTGTAAGCAGTGAGGAGCTGGACGATCCCCGTTACTTTCCAAGGCAGGGCTACCAGGGGGAAATCGGAATACAGATTCTTTCCAGCGGTCCGGATATGTTCTGGCAGACCATACAGCATGCCTACTTTACCGCGATTACCGCTGCCCGAAAAAGCGTGTATATTACCACCCCCTACCTGATTCCCGACGAAGGGATTTTAATGGCCCTGAAATCCGCAGGACTCCGGGGAGTGGATGTTCGCATCCTTCTTCCCAGTGTGGCTGACCACCGGACGGTTTTTTGGGCCTCAAAATCCCACTTTAAGGAACTTTTGGAAGCGGGGGTAAAGATTTATCAGTATCAAAAGGGTTTTATACACAGTAAAATCATCATGACCGATGATAACGTAACCTCCATTGGAACGGCAAACTTTGATATTCGCAGTCTGGAGCTGAATTTCGAAGTGAACGCTTTTATTTACGATGAGAAAATAACCCAGCGGGTAAAGGGAGATTATTTTGAAGATCTGCGCCAAAGCAAAAGAATTTATCTGGAAGAGTATGAAAAGCGGGCAATATCCAGCCGGCTTAAGGAGTCGGTGGCCCGTCTGTTTTCGCCGATCCTATAAAAAACTAAAGAAAAAAAAAGGAGATGCCGGGCATCTCCTTTTGGGGTTAATTCTTAGGCTGTTTACCTACAATGGTAAAAAAACCGATTACAGAACCTCGATTTTTTGGCTATTTATCCATAGGCCATGGATATTACAGTAACTGATGGCATAAACCGTACCGGTTTTCTGCAGTTTTACTGAGGTAAGGCCGGCGGGTTCGGTGAAAATATCACTCTCCCCATGGGCGGCAAAATCAAAGCTTGCCAGTTCAATTGGAAACTTTGCGCCATCGGGATGATACATCAGTTTAAACCAGGAAATATAATGCTCAAAAGTATTAGGATGTCCAACCGCATCCCCAATAGTCATTTTGAGTTCAAATTGCTCGCCTGCACTCACCCTTTCCGGTGCATGAATTATCGGTACGTGTTTTTCGTTTTCCCAATCACCTGTTTGAAAAAAAGATCCAAATCCTTCCATAAACAAACCCTCCTGTAAATAGTATTTGATGCCTCTTAAAAAGAAGCCTCAAGGTATATATAACCAAAAAGAAGGTTCCATAACAAAGAATTTGAATCGGAAGAGATTAGGTTGAATAGGAACTCCTTCGCATCTGTCTTAAAAGAGATTGGACCTGGGGTACTTGAAGGAGTACTATGATGATGAGGATCTCCGCCCCGATGAAGGATCCGTTATACACGATGGAATAGATATAATCGTTCCAGCCCTCCGGGGTAAATTCCCGAAAGAAAATAATTCCCGATAAAAAGCTCATGGCGAGACGGCCAAAACCACCGATAAAGGCACTGAGGCTTAGGTGCTTACGGTATATTCCCGCAAGTCCCAGGGCCCCGTAGGCCAGGGGATAGTCCAGAAAGATCTGCATCCAGTGGACAATATACGGATCCTGAATCAGGTTTAACAGCCCCAGGGCGAAACCGGCCAAGATCCCCGGCAGGGGACCAAAGGCTACGGCAAAAATAATGATCGGCAGCATTCCGGCCAGGGTGACACTGCCCCCCTGGGGCATACGAAAGAGACGGATATAGGAGAGTAAAAAGGATAGAGCCACGCAAAGACTGCCGTAAACCAAAACCTTTGTCTGCAGCAGACGGCCGCCTTGGCTTTTCCTGCTGCGATGGAAAAGCAGCAGCATTAGCGGAACAAGAAGCATCATGCCTAAAATAACCCATACCTCTAAGGAGACCTGGTCCCATCGAATATCAAAGTTCTCGAACATAAAAAACACATCCTTTCAAAATTATAAAATAAATTTATCCCCAGGATGCAAAAAAGAGTGAATAGAAGTACTCACTCGTAATTGAGCTTCCCTACGCAGGTACTAACCTACAGGTTTGAAGGGTTGGATTGCATCCTCTCAGCCAACGGCACCCCCAGCGATAATATTTAATTATACTGAAATTATACCACAGGATAAGAAAAATAAAAACCTTACGGTTGGGATGGAAATGGGAAAAACCCGGTAAAAAAAACCGACTGCGAAATTAATCAGTCGGGTGCGTCCTAAGAGGCGTAAGCTTTTTTTGCGGATTCTTCCTGAATTTCCCGTTCTTCCTCTTCATCAATAATCTTTTTCTCCCAGTTGCCCTTAAGGTAAATGCCCATTCCGATAACACAGATGAGAAAATTGCTGGCTACCATGGAATACCAGATGGCATCGGCGCCGAGATCGGTAACTCTTCCAAGGATATAGATCATCGGAATGCGCAGTCCCCATAAGCGGAACATGTTAATAAACATCGAATACATCGTGTGGCCGGAGCCTTGAAAGGTACCGTTTAGAATCTGAAAAATACCCATTAAGGGGATGGATAACGAGATCAGCTGCAGGTAGTCCGTTCCCAGGGCGATGACCTGGGGGTCGCCGCTGGCAAAAATTCGGATGATGGACTCGGAGAACCAGAAAGCGATCAAGCCCCCCGCGGCCATAAAGACGGTGGACATCAATAGGCTGATTTTAAAAGTGGAACGGGCCCGGGGAATCTGATCGGCCCCCAGGTTCTGGCCAATAATCGGCGCAATGGCATTTCCAATCCCCATGGCGGGCATCATCACCACGCTGTTGATACGGTTTCCAATACCAAAAGCGGCTAAAGCCGATTCACCGTAACTTAAAACAAACATGTTTAAAATAATGAAGCCGAAAGCCGCGGCAGACTGGCCGATGGAAGCGGGAAGTCCGACTTTGATGATTTTTTTCAGAACCTTGGGGTCCGGCAGGATGTATTTTTTTCGAATACTCACGCCATCGGTTCGTATAAACAGGGTATAGATCCCGTAGCTCACAAAAATGGCCCGGGAAATCAGGGTGGCGATCGCCGCTCCCTGGATGCCCATAAAGGGAAGGGGTCCAAGTCCGAAAATAAAAACCGGGGAGAGGACCACGTTAAGTAAGGATCCTCCAACATTTAAAATCATCGGAGTAAAGGTGTTGCCTTGTCCCTGCATGATGGCGTTATAGACAATAAACATAAAAATAATCGGCATCTCCAGAAACATGATACTGAGATACTGGGATCCGTACAGTAGGACATTTCCCTGCCCGCCCATCAGACTGACAATTGTAGGGGTTAACAAGTAGCCGGCTAACCCGAGAATTGTGGATAATACCAATAAAAATGAAAAAAGCTGAGAGGCAACCTTATCCGCCCGCTGTTCCTGATTGGAACCGATATATTGGGAGATTAAAGAGGTTCCTGCCATGTTCATCCCCATGGCGATGGAAAGAATCAAAAAGATCACAGGAAAAACCAGGGTCATAGCAGCAACCTCATCAGCGCCCAGCTGGCTTACCCAGTAAGTGTCCGAGAGGTTGTATAAGGTCTGGATAAAATTATTAAACATGATCGGGGCCGCAAGGGCTATAATTATTTTATGGATTTTTCCATTGAGAATCATTTCTTTTTTTTCGGTGAAATTCATGAACATCGCTCCTACATCTTTTAAAATTGACCACGAAGGCTTCAATTAATTCGTAATACTAAATATATTATAGCATTTTTTTAATGAAATTTAAAGAATAATTTCGGATTGGGAAATAACTTTGTTATACACAACATCTTGTGTATACTGGGGATAAAAATTAAAATCAACTACTATCATAGGAAAAGTTATCCACACCCTGCCTGGAAAGGGAGAAACATATTTAGTGTATAAAAATATCTCTAGTAAGAGTTTACCGTGTAGGGTACAATAGAATGGGTAGAAGTAACATGAAAAACGAAAAATTTCTACCGAGGAAAATAAAGAAGTTGAGGTGGAATCATTGAATAAGGAAGCCATTAAAGAACAATTGATGAGCATACTAAAGGACGGAGAAAAAACTGCGGAAGCTGTCAAACTGGGTATAGAAATCGAACATCTTGTGGTACAGCAAAAAGACTTTCAATCCGTTACTTATTACGAAGAATCAGGCATAGAAACCATATTAAAGAAGCTTCTAAAGAAAGACTATGCAGGAAAATATGAAGGGGAGTACCTGGTGGGCTTAACGAAGGACGGAATGGATATCACCTTAGAACCCGGAGGACAATTGGAATTTTCCACTCGTCCCTGTATTCATCTTGCCCATATTCAGCAGGTCTATGAAAAATTCTTAGAAGACCTTCTTCCCATTATTGAAGAACAGAACCAGTATCTCCTGGGTGTCGGGTATCATCCCCAAACGTTGATCAAGGATATTCCCTTTAATCCGAAGAAACGGTATCAGTACATGTCCAGTTATTTACAAAAAACCGGGAAATATGCGCTGAATATGATGAAGGGTACGGCCTCTGTGCAGGTTGCCATCGATTATACCTCGGAGTTGGATTTTATCAAGAAATTTCGGGTGGCAAGTTTTCTGACCCCGCTTTTCTACCTGATTACCGATAATGCTCCGATATTCGAAGGTGAAGTTTACGATAAATTCAGTGTTCGGAGTTTGATTTGGGAAAACACCGACCCTGGGCGCAGCGGAATTATTAAAGGCTCCCTGGATAAAAAATTCAATTACCAAAACTACGCGGAGTACTTGCTACATAGTAAGCCCATTTGTATTTTGGAAAACGGAGAGCTAATACCCGTAGGAGATCAGTCCCTTTGGGAGGTATATAAGGAAAAAGATTCTCTCTCAAAAGAGGAAGTGGAACATCTTTATACTATGGTATTCCCTGATGTCCGGGGAAAATATTATATTGAAATCCGTATGGCGGACTCCATGCCTTTGGATTTAAGTATGGCATACCTGGCCATGATCAAAGGCTTGTTTTATAACCGGCAGAACCTGGAGGAGCTATACAGCGCTTCCCTGGGATATAAGGATGAAGAAATCCGAAGCCTGAAGGACGCTGTCATTGAGCAGGGATACCAAGCCCATTTCAGGGGGCAGGAGCTCGGCAGTTTCTGCGACCGAGTCATTCGAATGGCGGAACATGCCCTGGAGGACGAAGAAAGGGTGATGCTTAAGCCGTTAAAAGAATTGATTCTAACAAGAGAAACCTATGGGCAGCAGATAAAAGGAAGTTATAAGAAGCAAGGGTTTGAAGGGCTCAAGGGCCTGATCATTACAAAAAAAAGCCAAAGGAGAGATTGATATGGTTCCCCGCAATTTGTTCCAGCAGTATAAAGAGGATATTACTGCACAGCCGGAAAAATACATTGCCGAATATAATAACGTGCACCGGAAAGTAAGTCACTCCCCGGCCATTTATAAAGGACAGCCGGTAAAATTTTTATATCAGCCCTTTTTCTTTTCGGATCAGGATATCGCCCGATTCAGAGAACTGGTAAAAACCCTGGGGGGGATTTTGGAAAAGGTAATTCGCCAATACACAGCAGAACCGGAGTTTAGAAAACATTTCGGTTTTTCGGATTTTCTGGAGAAGCTGGTTCTTAAGGATCCCGGATATGCCCACCCTTTTCCCATGGCCCGGTTTGATATTTTCTATCATAAGGACGGTTCCTTTCAGTTTTGTGAACTCAATGCCGACGGATCTTCGGGCATGGTGGAGTCCAGAGAATTGGACCGGATCATTTATGATTCCCTAGCTCTGGATCGCTATAAAAAAGACTATGATTTTCATACTTTCGAATTATTTGATTCATGGATTGATGCCCTGATGGAAAATTATCGGCAATTTTCCAAAAACGATGCGCCCCCCCAGGTGGCCATCGTGGATTTTTATGACGATAAGCCCCCCAGTGAATTTATTGAATTTCAAAGAGCCTTTGATAAAAGAGGCTACTCCACGATAATAGCGGATCCCAGAGAATTAAAACTTAAAGGGGACCATCTATATCACAATGATTTTCGCATCGACTGCATCTATCGTCGTACGGTAACCTGGGAAGTGGAGGAATATCAAAAGGAGCTGCAGGACTATATTACCGCCTATCTGCAGGGGAAAGTCTGTGTGGTGGGTTCTTTTCGCTCGCAGATCATTCATAATAAAATTATCTTTTCCATTCTTCATGATCAGGAGGCGACGGAGTTTTTAAGTGATAAGGAGCGGGAATTTATCCGCGAACATATTCCCTATACCGTGCCTTTCAATGCCAAGGAGCCCAGACTTCTGGAGATGATTCTGGAAAATAAGGACCGCTATGTGCTGAAACCTTCGGATAAATATGCCTGTCTCGGAGTTTCCGTAGGGAAGGACTACTTAAGCGGGCAGTGGCGGCAATTCGCCGAGGAAGAACTGGATGAGGAGTACTTAATTCAGGAATTCTGCAATGTCCCTTCGATGGAAATGGCGATTTTCTCAAAGAATGACGTAACCTTTGAAGAGTGCAACTATATTACCGGTCTTTATGTTTACAATGGAGATTTTCAAGGAATTTATCACCGGGCCGGGAGAGAAAATATTATCGGAAGTCTTGTGGAAGGCTTCACGCTGCCAAACTATCTGGTACGGAAAAAGTGAAAAAGATCTCTTAAGATCCCCTTAAAAAACTAGAAGCAACGGTGCAGGTGAGTTATAATAGGAAGTAGCAAAATCTTTTAAGAAAGGGGGGGTCCGATGAAGATTCAACTGGACAGAAGGCTGTTTAAGTATGCCCTTCATGTATTCATCGTCATTGCCATGGCAATTATCGTTTATCAGGCGCTGGAAAACATGGGGTATTTTACGGGTCAATTAATGACTCTTTGGAAGTGGATTCGCAGGATCTTAAGTCCTTTTATCATTGGAATTTTTGCAGCATATATATTAAATCCCGGTGTAAGAAGATTTGAAGAGAGTATATATGGACGGATCGGATTTTTAAAGGATAATACTCGGATTAAGCGGCTGTTAAGCATATCCAGTATGTTTTTGATCGTATTGCTGTTCTTTGTGATGATTTTTGTGGTGGTCACGCCTCGGGTCATTTCAAGTATATCGGATATTATGAGGAATTTTCCCGACTATATGGAAAACACCATTGCCTCGGTGGAAAATCTGGAAGGCACCCTAAGAGCCCAAAATCTGGATGCGTTTTTCCAGGAATTTCAGATTATTGAGGAAGTAAAGGATTGGCTGGAAAACGGCTTCCGTTATATAAGGGAGTCCCTGGACGAAATCATCGATATGATCTTTTTTCAAATCACCAATATTACTTCCGGAATCTTAAATTTTTTCATCGGTATGATTATGGCCTTTTACTTACTTTATGATAAGAACATTATCAAGAAGAATATTAATAAAATTCTCTATACCCTGTTTTCCAAGGAGACGGTCTACAAAATCAATGATTTCGGCCGGGACGCCGATGATCTGTTCGGCCGCTATATCGTAGGAAGAACCATAGATTCCTCGATCATCGGCTTTATTGCATTTATCGGTCTGAGTATCTTGGGTATTCCTTACCGGTTGCTTTTCAGTATAATCATTGGGGTAACCAATATGATTCCGTACTTCGGCCCCTATTTGGGCGGTATTCCGATTATCATTGTAACCATGTTCTCCTCCCTGAATGAAGCCCTGTGGGTAGCCCTGTTTATATTAGCGCTGCAGCAGTTCGACGGCTTGGTTCTGGGTCCGAAAATTTTAGGGGACAGTGTGGGCATACGACCGATCTGGATCATTCTTTCCATTTATGTGGGGGGAAGGATTTTTGGAATCCTCGGCATGTTCCTCGGGGTACCGGTCTTTGCGGTAATTGTGATGTTTCTGGAAAGACTCATCAATAAAAGATTGGAAAAAAGAGGAATTACGGAGAGGGAAGCGGAAAGCGCGCCCCCAAGACCCGGGAACCCGACAGAAGAGTTGGAAAGCTAAGGGCGGGCTAACCTCAAGATCATTTAAGTTCTTTACGCTAGTCCCCAGAAAAGTAGGGCTTCGAACTTTTGGGGACTATTAAATTTGCGGATTTTTAAAGGTCAGGGAACAGGGCTGAGGAGAACAAGACTTTGTGAAACAAAATACTACTTGCAAACGGTTATCACATAAGCTATAATGACCAAGTAGTGATACCGGTAGATTTACAACCGGTCCTGATTAAAAAATCTGATCAAAAAAATAAGCAGTCAAAGAATCGGGAGAAGCCTCAAAGTATCACTTTGTCAGGCTTTTTCCCTGTTAGGAGAGGGCATATGAAGGCAGGAAAATTCGGGTCATTAATGGGACGGGTGCCCCCGAACCCCTATTTAACCATAATCAGTATATTTGTCGCACTTTTTATGAGCATCCCCATCATCTATGTGGGAATTCGAGGGATGTTTGCCGGCAGCGAGCGGTGGCTTCGACTGTTGGACGGTCGAATACCCCAGCTGTTGGTCAATACCCTGGGGCTTACCGCCGTAGTGGTGTTTTTTTCCACGCTGATCGGAGTCAGTCTTGCAATTGCCGTTACGAGGTGCAATATACCGGGGAGAAAGCTTTTTTCCTGGCTGCTGGTGCTGCCGTTAATCATCCCCCCTTACGTTGGCGCGGTGACCTATATTATGATTTTCGGTCCCATGGGTCCCTTGGGAGGAATGTTTCAAATTTACTCTTTTTCCGGGGTGGCCTTTGTCCTTACGATTTTTACGTACCCCTACGTGTTTTTAGTGGTCCGATCCGCTTTAAAGCGGATGAACAGAAATCTGGAGGAGGCGGGAAGATCCCTCGGACTTGATAATCTGGGTGTTTTCCTGAAAGTAAATTTGCCCCTTCTACGGCCCTCCATCGGAGCGGGAGCCATACTGGTGGCCTTATACGTCCTGTCGGATTTTGGTGCCATCTCCATGCTGCGCTATAATACCTTTACTTCCGCAATTTACTACCAGATGGGAGGCTACGACAACATCTCCGCAACCATTCTGAGTCTTGTTTTGATTGTCTTAACCGTGGGTGTTTTATGGCTGGAGTCTCGGGTAGGTCGGAAAAAAGCCTACTTTCAAGCGGACAGCTCTTATCGAACGTTGGAAATTCTGGATATCGGCAAATGGCGTTATCCGATCCTGGCACTGATTCTTTT
>SKOH01000116.1 GCA_007120165.1 Clostridiales bacterium | reverse complement strand
GGTGACCTTCGAAGGAAGACTGACCTTTGTGGGAAAGAGTTCCATGGAAGTTCTGGTGGAGGTTTATGTAGAAGACCTGGAGGTGGAAAACTCCAAAAGGCTGGCCCTTACCGGCTACTTTACCATGGTGGCCCTGGATGAAAATGGCGGGCCGAAAAAAGTTCCGGAACTGCTGACCGAGGGCCCGGATGAAGAAAAGCTGTTTTTGGAAGGTAAAAAACGTTACCTGTCCCGGAAAAACCGGTAAGAGATGCTTATATGCATCTCTTTTTTGGTATATAATGTTTAACAGGAGCAGGCTGTCAACTTGGAAAAGAGAATTGAGGTTTGGAAAAGAGAATTGAGGTTTGGAAAAGAGAATTGAGGTTTTGATTATGAGTTTTCGAACAAAACTGACCCAAAATATCTATTTGTTTATGAACCGGGTGTATATCCCCGAGGAGTTTTTTCAGATGAATCGGCCGATTGTCATGCATATCAGCGATACTCCGGAAGAGATTTATCCCTATCTGTATCAGTTGATAAAAAGGCTGAAACCGGAGTATATTATTCATACCGGGGATATCGTGGATAATCTTAAACTTGAGAATGTACCGAAACTGGAAGAGGATTATCATAGGGCATTGGAAGGATTCATAGAAAATCTGGAAGCCCTGGAGGTGCAGAGAATTTATTATATTTCAGGAAATCATGACCAGACCGAAAAAATAAAAGCCTTTACAGACAAGGGAAGGGTCCTGGAAGACGGGCTTATAGAAATAGAAGGGGCAACCTTTTATCTGAATCATTTTTTTATAAAGGCGTCTCCAAGGGCCGATTATTATCTTTATGGCCACAGCTTTCAGCCGAAAAGCCACGAAATTCAGGGAGAGAGAAGATTCAACGGATTAGAGGCTATCAGAGTGATCAGTCTTCAGGACCGGGAAATGAAAAGTTTACCTTATCCTCTGGGAACCAACGGATTTCGAAAGATGGAGCAGAACTACAGAAGTCTGTAAGCGCTTCGATGTAAAACAGGAGATAGAGGATCAAACATCATTTTCGAAAACTGTTTATAAATTGGGTGTTCAAAGCAGCGGCATACAGACACATAGATAAATTCAATAGAATTCAAAGGGGGACATAAGATGTTATTTATCCGTATGGGCTCGAGGCTGATGTTCTTAAGAACCAGCCAGAGGGAAAAACTGAGGGACTATCTGGTGGAGTCTCAACGGGCAAAACCCGTAAGGTTTGAGCAGGGAATGGAGGCGGGTTCCGATGAGAGTACGATGATTTTCATAACAGCGGAAAATCTCCAAAAGACCCGAATTGAGGATGCTGAATTTATTCTTCAGATTAATGATCCCGCCTCCATTTGTCTTACCAACCTGATAAACAGTCAGGTATCGGCACTGATTAACCGTGTGGATATGGGGCCCTCCACCATTATAATGCGAATCGCCGGGGACGAGGGTCTTATTAAAGAGGAAATAAAAGCCCTGTATCCCGGCCGGATTTTACCGATGGCCGAAGCCATCGATGCGGGGGAAGATAAGGATACGATTTTATTTCTGACCTACCGTCAAATTTCCTCAGTCATCAAGACCCGGGATTTACTTGAAGGCACTTTGCTGATCACCCAGCCCGGTTGGCAGGTATTTAAGTCCCTGAGGAGCAAAGGGGTACTGTTAATAACCAGAAGTCTTGAAAAACGGAAATGGTATGAGCTGCGGATTAATATATACGATTCAAAGGAAAAATATGAAGCCCATTATGAGCGGCTGAATTTTGTGCTTTCAAAACTGGAGTTGGGAATGGTACTGGAAGAGGGATGGACTCGGGATCATGCCCTAGCCCTTTTTTCTGTACTGGCTTATCAGGTCAAACTCTTTACTTTTTGCAAACCCGAGGAAATCAAAAGAATCCTGATCGGTCTGGAGTATAACGAAGAAGGCCATCGGCTGGCGGATTTTGATCTGTACTACCGAAATAAAAAAATATCCTGGGTGGATATCGACCGGGTAAAGGGCCGGCGAAACAAAGTGGATGAAGCCGTCAAATACCACAGGGAGCTGCTGCAGCAGCTGGCCATAGAGGATCAGGAAGAGTTAAAGATTATGGAAGAGAAACTCTACGGATAGGGAGCGGATAGATGGAAATACTAATAAAAGATCAAAAAATCAGTTGCGAGTATATTTCCAGAAAACGAAAAACCCTGGAAATTCAAATCCAGCCCGACGGGACTCTCCGGGTCCTTGCACCCAAGGGTCTTAAAAAAGAGAAGGTACTTAAAACCATTAGAGACAAGGAAGATTGGATTGTAAATAAAATTCAGGAAATAAACAGTAGAGCAGTTCCCGGGAAACCGGAATTTAAAGAACAGGAGCTCCACTACGGCTTTGGAAACGCCAGGGCCCTTTCCTTCATCAGTGCTCCGGAAAATAAAAAGCTTGCCGTGGATTTAAAGAGTGAGGGGTTTGTACTTTCCGGCAGGGATTTCCATAAGGACCGGGTTAGAAGCGCATTGGAGGAATGGTACCGGTTTCAGACTGAAAAACGGGTAGCCTATTTTGTGAAAAAATATCGAAACAGCTTGCCGAGACCTGCAAAAATTCAGGTTAAAACCCAAAAGAAGAGATGGGGCAGCTGCAATCACAAAGGAAAGGTAATGTTCAACTGGAAGCTCAGCATGGCTCCGGCCTGGGTGCTGGAGTATCTGGTTGTACACGAGCTTTCCCACATTGAGGAGTTCAATCATTCCAAAAACTTCTGGGCTTTGGTCAGAAAAACCTGCCCCCGATGTGATGAAGCAAGAGACTGGTTAAAGAAAAATCAATGGAAGTTTCAGCGATTTGATTAGAATAGAAACTGATAAGTGAGGATAATGGTCCTTACTTGAATATCTTGATCGATAAAGATAAACCCTTTTGTCCAGGCCTGGGGTTTATTTTTTTTTGGATTTAAAAATAAAATCAAAAAAGACTTGAATATATATACTTAAGTGTGTATAATTACACCTAAGATTCTAATAAAGGATAGCAGTCCTGCTAAATAAAAGAGATAAGGATGAGGATTATGTGGTTGCATCAAGGTTGCAAGATAAATAGCAAAAGCCGATTCAGGCGCCGCCATTATTCAAAGCATGAATAATAATACTAACGATGAATAGTGGAGGAGGAACAGTTATGAAAATGAAAACGGATAATCATAAAAATACGATAAACAACAGGGAAAAGGTGGTCCTTGCCTATTCCGGAGGGCTGGATACGTCGGTTATTTTAAAATGGCTGGAAAACACCTATGGCTATGAGGTTATTGCCGTTTGTGTAAATGTGGGACAAGAGGAGGATTTTGCCGGTCTAAAGAAAAAAGCTTTAGAATCCGGAGCAAGTAAAGTTTATGTGGTGAACGTACAGGAGGAATTTGTAAAGGACTACATCTTTCCCACGCTGAAGGCCGGAGGGATCTATGAAAATGATTATTTACTGGGGACCTGTTTTGCCCGACCGTTAATCTCAAAAGTTCTGGTGGAAATTGCGGAACAGGAAGGGGCGGTAGCCATTGCCCATGGTGCGACGGGTAAAGGCAATGATCAGGTCCGGTTTGAAGGATCGGTAAAGGCCTTAAACCCCACGTTGAAACTGATTGCCCCCTGGCGTATTTGGGATTTAAAATCCCGGGAAGACTGTATTGAGTATGCACTGAAACACAAGATTCCCATCGAGGCCACCAAGGAAAAGATCTACTCCCGGGATGAGAATTTATGGCATATCAGTCATGAAGGCGGCGAGTTGGAGGATCCCTGGAGTGAGCATACCGAAGGGGTTTATCTGTGGTGTAACGCCCCGGAAAAAGCGCCGGATAACGGTGAGACCATTGAAATTACCTTTGAAAAAGGGATTCCGATAAAAATTGATTCCAAAAACTATGAACCGGTGGAATTGATTAAAACATTAAATCAGCTGGGGGCAAAACATGGGGTTGGGATTTTGGACATCGTAGAGAACCGTCTGGTGGGAATGAAGTCCAGAGGCGTATATGAAACCCCGGGAGGAACCATATTGTACGAAGCCCATAAAGCACTGGAAAAACTGACCCTGGATAAGCAGATGATTTCCTTTAAAAGTGATATTGCTAAAAAATATGGAGAACTGTTATACGACGGACTTTGGTTTACCCCTTTGAAAGACTCATTGGACGGCTTTGTGGATATTTCCCAGGAAGCGGTATCCGGTACCGTAAAGGTGAAACTCTACAAGGGCAGCTGCAGCGCCCGGGGAAGCAGATCGGAAAACTCGCTGTACCGTGAGGATTTTGCAACATTTGGTGCCGATGAGGTCTATAATCAAAAGGATGCAGAGGGTTTTATCAACCTGCACGCCCTGCCGTTAACCATCCAGGGTATGAAAAATATGGAAAAGAAAGGATTGCAGGAAGCCAAGGAGAAGCAAAGTTCTTTCGCAGCGTTGTAAAACGCCCATTAGTGTTTGGTCTCACTATACTGAGATTCGAAGCAGCGGTAAGAGTATCATTTGAATATGTTAAAAGGAGATGAATCGTTAATGGCAGCACAAAGGGAAAAAGCCCTCTGGAGCGGAAGATTCACCACGGCCCCGGACGTAATGATGAAAAAATTCGGAGAATCCATTTCCGTGGACTGGGCCTTTTATCGAGAGGATATTGAAGGCAGCATTGCCCATGGGAAAATGCTTCACAGGATCGGGATCCTTTCCCGGGAGGAGATGGAAAAAATTCTTCGAGGTCTTGAGGAAATTAAAGAGGAAATTGAATCGGGAGAGTTTGTTCCGAATATCGAGCTGGAAGATGTTCATATGAATATTGAAAACCGCCTGATTAAGAAACTGGGGGAGCTGGGAGCCAAGATTCATACCGGAAGATCCCGAAATGACCAGGTGGTAACGGACTACCGGCTGTACTTGAAAAAGGAAATCGGTAAAATTATGGATTTGTTAAAGACCTGTATGGACGTTTTTTTAAAAAGAGCCGAAGAGGATATCGACATTATCATTCCCGGCTTTACCCATTTGATGCATGCCCAGCCCGTCAGTCTCGGACATTACTGGATGGCGTACTTTTGGAAGTTTCAGCGGGATCTGAAGCGCCTGTCCGCGGCCCTGGAAGGGGCAGATGTCAGTCCCCTGGGAGCCGGAGCCTTAGCCGGATCCACCCTCCCTCTGGACCGGGAGTACACCCGGGAGTTGTTGGGTTTTAGGGAAGTCAGCAAAAACAGCTTGGACACCGTGTCGGATCGGGATTTTATTTTAGACCTGCAATATGCCTTATCAACGTTTTTTATTCATACCAGCCGGCTATCCGAGGATTTAATACTATGGAATACCCAGGAGTTTAACTACATTCAGCTGCCCGATGAATTCTGTACCGGCTCCAGCATGATGCCCAATAAGAAAAACCCCGACGCCCTGGAACTGATCCGCGGGAAAACCGGCGGGGTGGTTACCGGATTATTTAATCTGATGATGAATTTAAAAGGTCTGCCCCTGACCTACAACCGGGACCTGCAGGAGGATAAAAAGTTTGTGCTGGAAAATATCGCCACGACGAAAATCGTACTGGAAATTCTTCCCCAATTAATACTGAAAATCCAAGTGCAGAAGGAAAACATACAAAAGCATCTTTCCAAAGGGTTTCTCCTGGCCACGGATGTTGCCGAGTACCTGGTATTAAAAGGGGTTCCCTTTCGAAAAACCCATGAAATTGTGGCCGGCATCGTTCAATACGCCGAAGGGAAAGGTCTGGATTTTCAGGATTTATCGATGGAGGAATGGAAAGGATTTTCCCCCCATTTTGAGCAGGATATCGTAGAGATTCTGACCCCCCAAAAGGCTGTAGCAAGAAGACGAACCCTGGGAGGTACCGGTAAAGAGCCGGTACTGGAACAGATCAAGGAAGGGCGGGAAGTAATAAAATAGGCCTCAGGGCCTTTTTATTTTGAGGTTTTTTCGGGTTTATGATATACTTATTTCATAGCATAAAAGGGAGTAGCGATAGTGAGAACTATGAATAGAGTCAACATGCTGGCAGAAAATGCCTGGTTCTATTCGCTTAGACACTGTTAAATCGGTGTTTAAGGAGCGAGACTTTTACGCTTAGGAAACCAGCAGCTGGTTGCTTAAGCATAGAAGTCTCTTTTTTATGAAATAATGTTACATAAAACCCGGGAGGCGTTATTATGGGATGGGAGTTTATTCAGGCATTAGCACTGATCAGTATGGCGGAGATGGGGGATAAAACCCAGCTGCTGGCCATGGCCTTTGCCACAAAATATTCCGTGAAAAAAGTATTGTTGGGGGTGTTTCTCGGTTCCCTTCTTAATCATGGAATTGCAGTGGTTCTTGGTACGTATCTTTCGGACTTTATCCCCCTGGAGGCCCTGGGCCTGATTGCGGCGGCGGCTTTTATTGTATTCGGTCTTTGGTCGTTAAAGCCGGAAGATGACGGGGAAGCCGAAGAGAAAACCGGCTTTAACAATTTCGGACCGGTTCTTACGGTGGCGGCGGCTTTTTTTATCGGCGAGATCGGGGACAAAACCCAATTAGCGGTTATTGCCCTGTCCACCCAGGGGGCCTTTCCCCTACTCATTCTCGCAGGAACAGTATTAGGCATGGTTATTACCAGCGGGATCGGAGTTTTGATCGGAATGAAGCTTGGTAAAAAAATTCCGGAAGTGGGGCTGAAGATCGGATCGGGGATCATTTTTATGATCTTCGGTTACGCCGGGTTATCCGCCCAGGCAGAAAATATTCCCTTTAGTCAGGCTACCCTGGCACTGTTGCCGGTTTTACTTATCCTAAGTGTATTTCTAATGGGTAGAAAACTGATTGTTCAAAGCAGACTGCAGACCTCCAGCTTTAAAATGACCGCGGAAGAGCTGCGACTGAACACCCGGCGGATTCTCCATGCCCTGGAAGCGGCAAAGGATCAGAATCATAGCTGTGAGTACTGTGAGAATGGTTCCACCACCATCGAAGAACTGCAGCAGTATTTGGAGAAAGCGGAAAAGGAAGAGGCTTACCTGTTAAAACGGGAGTTTCACGGACCTTTATGCCGTCTGGGAGACCAGGAAAAAGAAAAGCTGAAGGACTCCCTGCGGGAGACGATCTCCGTATGTGAAGAGTGCAGCCAGCATCAAAAGAACTGTATCGGAAACCAGACCCGAAAAGTAATTGAATCCATGGTTTACGGCAAAGAATTTGATTTTGACGGAAATCGGGAAAAATATTGTAAAGCCCTTAAGGAAATAGACCCGGATTTTTAATAAATCCGGGTTTTTAGATGCACGAAACTTTGTTATAATGGATACTTAACAGGAATTAATCAAAATTTCAAAAAAATCACAATCTGGAGGGACAATGATGAGAAGATTTGAACAGGAACGGAAAACGTTAAAGTCCGGATTTACCGGTGATATGGAATCCGATCAGATGAAAGGGATGCCCCAGCCGCCGCTGGAAAAGCCTTACGGAGAAAAGGATGAAATTATCGATTTACCGAAGGTAACCGGGAATTTGGTTAAAAAGAACGATATTTTTCAGTGCATTATGGAGCGTAAGAGCCATCGGAAGTTCAAAGAAGAGCGTCTGAGTCTGGAAGAACTTTCATTTTTACTCTATACCACCCAGGGAGTAAAGGAAGTTCGGGGCAACGGCTATGCCTCCATAAGACCGGTTCCCTCGGCAGGGGCTCGTCATCCCTTTGAAACCTATATCGGGGTCACCAGGGTGGAGGGTCTGGATAAAGGGCTGTACCGTTACTCCGGCCTGGAGCATAAGCTGATCAAAATAAAAAAAGATCAGGATATCGGAGAAAAAATGACCATTGGAGCGAAGGGACAGAAGTTTGTAGGGGAGGCGCCGGTCACTTTTATCTGGACGGTTATTCCTTACCGGGGGGAATGGCGCTATGACCAGCGTTCCCATAAACCGATGCTTCTTGATGCGGGACATCTGTGTCACGGACTGTATCTGTCAGCGGAAGCCCTGAATCTTGGAACCTGTGCCATCGCCGCTTACGAACAAAAGTTGATGGATGAAATTGTGGAGGTTGACGGCATCGATGAGTTTGTAGTGTATATGTCGCCAGTGGGAAAATTATAGAATTTGCCCTAGGGTATTGACAAAAATGACAGATTTGATAAATTATAGTTAGCACTCTATTAAACAGAGTGCTAACTATTTTGGCTAAAACCAACAAAAGCAACTACAGAAAGGGGAACGGTTATGAGCAAACAGGAATTTAAAGCGGAATCCAAACGGTTATTGGACTTAATGATCAATTCGATTTACACCCATAAGGAAATCTTTTTAAGAGAGCTGATCTCCAATGGCAGTGACGCCATTGACAAACGCTACTATAAGGCCCTGACCCGGGATGATTTAACGTTTAACAAAGAGGACTTCTTTATCAAAATCCTTGGGGATAAGGAAAAAAGAACCTTAAGAGTACTGGATACCGGAATCGGCATGACAAAGGAAGAGCTGGAGGACAACCTGGGAACCATTGCAAAAAGTGGATCCTTAGCCTTTAAAAACGAAAATGAAGTCAAAGAGGGTATTGACATTATCGGTCAGTTTGGTATCGGTTTTTACTCGGCTTTTATGGTTGCGGACCACATTACCGTAAAAACCAAGGCTTTAGACAGTGATCAGGCCTATCGGTGGGAGTCCGACGGGGCCGAAGGGTATACCATTGAACCTGCGGAAAAAGCCGAGGTGGGTACCGAGGTAATTATTAAAATCCGGGAAAATACCGAGGACGAGAATTATGATGAATACTTAGAGACCCACCGGCTGCAGGATATTATCAAAAAATATTCGGACTTTGTCCGCTATCCGATTAAAATGGATATTACCACCCGGGAAAAGGTTGAAAAGGAATCCGGTGAGGACAGTGAAGATGGGGAACCGGAATATAAAGAAGTGGTAAAGGAAGAGACCGTCAACAGCATGGTGCCCATGTGGCGGAAAAATAAAAGTCAGCTTACCGAGGAAGATTATATTAATTTTTACCAGGAAAAGCGCTACGGCTTTGATAAGCCCCTAAAGCACATTCATATGAAAGCCGACGGAACCCTGAGATACAGCTCGATTCTTTATATCCCGGAGCAGGCGCCCTATGATTTTTACACAAAGGAATATGAAAAGGGACTCGAGCTTTATTCCAGCGGGGTTTTGATTATGGAAAAATCTCCCGATCTTCTTCCGGACTATTTCAGCTTTGTAAAAGGAATGGTGGACTCCGAGGATCTTTCCCTGAACATCTCAAGGGAAATGCTGCAGCATGACCGGCAGCTTCAGATCATCGGAAAGAAAATCAAGGAAAAAATCAAAACCGCCCTTTCCGCAATGCTGAAAAATGAGCGGGAGCAGTACGAAGGATTCTTTAAAAACTTCGGAAAGCAGATTAAATACGGAGTATACAGTGACTTCGGTCAAAACAAGGAGACCCTTCAGGACCTGTTACTGTTTTATTCATCCAAACGAAAGAAAATGATTACCCTAAAGGAATACATTGAAGAGATGAAGGAAGAGCAGGAGCATATTTACTACGCCTCCGGGGACTCCGTGGAAAAGATCGATAAAATGCCCCAAACGGAAATGTTAAAAGACAAGGGCTATGAGATTTTATATTTCACCGATGAAGTGGATGAATTCGCGATAAAAATGCTGATGAATTATGAGGGCAAGACTTTTAAATCCGTATCCAGCGGAGACTTAAAACTGGACGGGGAAGAGGAAAAAGAGACGGAAGAGAAAAAGGAAGAATTCCAGGAGATCTTTAAAAAGATCAAAGAGATCCTCGGCGATCAGGTAAAGGACGTCAGACCATCGAAAAGACTCAAAAACCATGCGGTATGCTTAGCGGCGGACGGAGAACTGTCCATCGAGATGGAAAAAATCCTGCAGTCCATGCCCGACGGTGGCGGCATGAAATCCGAGAAAGTGCTGGAAATCAACACCGAGCATAAAATGTTTAAATCCCTGCAGAAACATTTCGGATCCAATGAGGAAAAAGTAAAGGCCTATGCCAATGTATTCTACAATCAGGCTCTGTTAATGGAAGGCATCACCCCGGAAGATCCGGTAGCCTACAGCAATGATGTATTTAAACTGATAGAAGACTAACCCCCCTAATATTGTTACCGCGGGACAGGTTTAATCCGCCGGGTATGGGGGTATAATAGGGAGTATCTTTTTACTGTTTGCTGTATTTCAGTAGAGTAAAAAGGTACTCTTTTTTCAAGGGGCAAAGTGAAATTTTAGAATTGCAGCCATAAAGGAGCGGATAAAAATGCAGAGCTTTGATGAAGAAAAATATAAGGATCGAATGATTGAGGATATCCTGGCCCTTGTGAGGATTCCCAGTGTCATCGGGGAAGAGGAAAAGGGCGCCCCCTTCGGCAGGGAAATTCAAAATGCCCTGAAAAAAGCATTGGAAATTGCCGGAGAACTGGGTTTTCGAACCTTCATCGATCCCGAGGGGTACTACGGTTATGCAGAGATCGGGGAAGGAGAGGGGTTATTCGGGATCCTCGGCCACTTGGATGTGGTCCCCGCCGGGGAGGCAGAGCAGTGGGAGACGCCGCCCTTTGAGCCGGTTGTTCGGGAGGGCAGAGTTTACGGCAGGGGCACCCAGGACGATAAAGGGCCGATGATTGCTGCAATGTATGCCGCGAAGCAGTTACTGGATAGGGGTCACCGCTTTTCCAGACGACTGCGGTTTATTTTCGGCACCGATGAGGAAACCCTGTGGCGGGGAATCGAAAAATATATGGAAAAAGAGGAAGTGCCGGATTTCGGATTCACCCCGGATTCCGTGTTCCCCATGATTCACGGGGAAAAGGGCCTTCTTCAGCTGTACCTTCGGGGAAAAGGAACAGCGGATTTTGAGCTGGTTGGAGGCAGCAGCTTTAACGCCTTGGCCGACCAGGCATCCCTGGGGCTGAAAAATACCGCCAAGGACGATGATTCCTCTAAATTTCAAAGTTTAAAAGGCGTGTATCAGTCTTTGAAAAACAACAACTATCCTGTGGAGCTCACCGAAAATCGCCTAACCCTTCATGGAAAGAGTGCCCATTCCGCCAAACCGGAAGGGGGACGGAATGCGATCAATTTACTGGCGAAATTCTTAAAGGATACGGAATTCAAAAATCCTGGGATCAGTTTTATTGATGAAAAGCTGGGGCTCAGCCAGTATGGAGAGCGGATCTTCGGCAAGCTCGACGATGTTTCAGGGCCGATTACCATCAACGCCGGTCAGATAAAAATTGACGAAGAGGGCTCTGAAATCGCTCTGGACATTCGAATACCCGTTACCGTTGAAAAAAGTCTGGTGGAGGAAAAAATCCATGAACATGTAAAAGCCTATGGGCTTACCGTTACGGAACACGATTTTTTAGACGCGATCTACCTTCCCAAGGATCATCCCCTGATTAAGAACCTAGGGGAGATTTACTCAAAGGTTACCGGTGAGGACGCCGAACCGCTGACTTCCGGCGGCGCCACCTACGCCCGGGCAATGCCCAATTGTGTAGCCTTTGGGGCGGTACTTCCCGGCAGAGATAAAACCGAGCATCAGCCGAATGAGCATATCATTATCGAAGACTTTATCAAGGTTGCCGCCATTTATTTAAATGCGATAGAAAAATTAACGTCAGGAGAAGGGTAATTTATGCGAAGAAGAAGATTAAAGGACGGAGTGGAACGACTGCTCGCCCATCGGGAGTGGCTGGTGGAGGAGCCGGAAAAGCATCGGGGACAGTGGGAAACGGTCACCGGCGGAAGAAAAATTCATTTGGAAATCGGAATGGGAAAGGGACAGTTTATTACCACCCTTGGGAAGGACCGCAAAGATATTTTTTACCTGGGAATGGAAATCAAGGAAGAAGTGCTGCTGCGGGGGGTGGAAAAAGCGATAGAAGAGGATTTGGATAATCTGAGGTTTCTCTGGAAGAATGCGGAGGATGTGGATCAATTTTTCGCCCCGGGGGAAGTGGAGCGGATTTATTTGAATTTCTCCGACCCCTGGCCAAAGAACCGGTGCGCAAAAAGAAGACTGACCCATCAGCGGTTTTTGGACAAATACCGGAGTATTCTCTCTCCGAAAGGGGAAATTCACTTAAAAACCGATAATGAAAAGCTGTTCGAATTCTCGTTAAACGCCATATCCGGCGAAGGGTACCGACTGAAAAACATCAGTTTTGATTATCATAACAGCGGCGTTTCCATCCCTGCAACCACCGAGTACGAAGATAAATTTTCCGCTTCGGGTATGAAGATTTACCGACTGGAAGCCGCAAGAGGAGAAGGATAATAAAAGCCGGCTTAAT
>SKOH01000156.1 GCA_007120165.1 Clostridiales bacterium | reverse complement strand
TATTTACTAAAGTCTCTTAGCATTTTGCATTATTAATTCAAAGGATCTATCTTTTTCCTAATTCAACTAATACACAACTATCATGCACCATATTAAACCCCTTCTTTTTCCCCAGCTCTAAAACTTTATCGTCATAGGCCCCCGGCTGAAACCATAAATAATCCACCTGGGATGGATCAAGGTTTTCGATAGTTTTATAAGTTATTTTAGGATTAACTACGAAATTTATGCACTCAACTTTATCAATAACCTCTTGCAATTCTTTATATACTTTTTCACCACTTATCTCATCATATTTCGGGTTTACGCCATAAACAATATATTGGTGTTTTTTTAAAGCATCAAAAACTTTAAAACCAAACTTTTCTTCATTTGGACTTACCCCAATCACGGCCCAATTCTTTTTTTCCAACATTTCTTCCTTTACATTTCCATTGATTTTACCCATTATTCTTCCTCCTTTAAATATTGTTGGACCTTTTTTTGGAAAGATCCGTGACCATTTGTTAAATCCGTAAATATCTTCTTTGCTTCTTTTACGTTACTTATGGGAACATATACCTTACAGTGCACATTTTGATCATAATCTACGGATTCTAATCTGAAAATTTTATGATTTCTTAACTCATTTTCCAACTTTCCCCAATACTGATATTCAAACTCTAAGTTAATCAGCTGATAAAGCCTCATTGTAGCTACTCCATTATGGGCTATGACTTCCTTTGCACTTTTTGCATAAGCTCGGATCAAACCTCCCCCTCCAAGCTTAATTCCTCCAAAATATCTGCTCACTATGATTACAGAGTTCACCAGATCTTCTTTTTTCATAATCTCCAATATTGGTCTGCCTGCAGTACCTGAAGGTTCTCCATCATCACTAAATTTTTGAATATCTAAGTTAGTTCCTATAATATAGGCATATACATGGTGATTCGCATCGGGATGATTTTTATGAGCTTCATCAATGAAACTTTGAGCTTCCTTCTCATTTTTTATTGGGGCACCTAATCCAATAAAACGGGATTTTTGAACAATGTATTCACTGTGACCGATGCTCTCAATTCTTCTATAGCTTTTAGTGATCCTTTTCACTCCTTTACTATTTGACTTTACAATATTATATCCTTACAGGATACATATCAAAAGAAGCAGCTTTCGCTACTTCTTTTAATAATACCCTCTGATATTTAATTTATTCAACTCCATGGGAACGAATCCTTGTTAAGCGGTCACTTTATTCTTCATCATTTCTTTATATTTTCTATAGGAAAGGTTAACTAAAGATTTATCCTGACTATACGTAATCAGTTCCATTGCTTCATCGATCTTGTAAAAACCTCCATTTTTAAAACCCAAATCATAATTAATGGAGTAGTCTTTACTGTTGGCTTTCATAATATACCATGAGATTTGATTGCAGACCGGTTTTTTTCTTGTAACTGAAAAAAATTCGTAACTGGATTCTCCTGCGCTCGATAAAACCTCAGCATCGATACCTGTTTCCGCTTTTACCCGTTCTAGCGAAGTATCTTGGGGAGAATCTTCATTACGAATTTTTCCTTTTGGGAGTATCCATTCGTTTTTTTCATTTTGCAAAAGAAATACTTGATTTGCGTAAAAAACTATACCTCCGGAACAATTTCTTATGATCATAATCGCAACCCTCCTTTGTATTTATACTTTAATAATACATGAAAATCATAATATTTACAATCCATTTTCTGAATTTTATAAATATCCTCCTAAAGGCTGGTATCACTAAGTCTTTTGCCTAGCAATAGGTTGGATAGATTTTATAGTTTAAATATGTTATAATACAGATGATTTTGCGAGAGGCTTAATTCAAAATTTATGGAGGTATTATCATGTCTTATGAAAAAAATGCAAAACATAAAAATGAACAAAAGAAAAACAAATCATCAAATAGAAAACCTGGTAAAATTTTTCAGGCATTAAGTATCAGTACCGCAGTTCTATTGATCCTGGGAATAGTTATCGCAGGCTTCACCCTTAGTTTTGTCTATAGTACAATCAGTGAGAGCCCTGATATTGACCCTCGTAATATGTATGATTTATTAGGGGATAATTCTTTTATTCTTGACAGTGAAGGAAACCTGTTGGAAGAAGTTGCTCAGGATGAACAACGGGTAATTGTAGACTATTCAGAAATTCCCGAACTTGTACGAAATGCCTTTGTGGCCATAGAAGATGAGCGTTTTTGGTCCCACGATGGATTGGACTTTAGAAGAATTGTAGGAGCCGCTTGGTCGAATGTCTCTTCGGGAACACAACAGGGAGGAAGCACTATTACGCAGCAGCTTGCAAAAAACCTTTATCTAACCCACGACCAGACCTACACCCGAAAAATTCAAGATGCTTACTACGCTACCCAAATTGAAAATCAATTGTCAAAAGATCAAATTCTGGAAGCCTATTTAAACACCATCAACCTGGGAGGACAGAATTATGGAGTGGAAGCCGCCTCTCAAGCATATTTTTCAAAGTCTGTTAGTGAATTGGATTTAGTAGAGTCCGCCCTTATCGCCGGAATTACCCGAAACCCTTCTCGCTACTCTCCTATTCGCTTTATAAATGAAGAGGATGTTACTGAAAATCATATCGTATTGGATGATACATCGGATCTTATCATTGTGTTTGATGAACGGTCCATTCCCCGTTATCGACTGGTCTTAAGAATGATGCATCAAAATGAATATATCAGCGAACAGGAATACGAACAAGCCTTACAGGAGGCGGATACCTTACATGAAAGAATTACTCCTAACAGGTATACCGATAGTGGAATTTCTTCTCATTTCGCAGATTTAGTTAAAGATGATGTAATAGATGCGTTAATTGAGGATGGCTATACCGAAGCTCAAGCAAATCAGCTGCTTCATTCTGGAGGTTTAAGAATTCATAGTACATTGGATCGTAATATGCAGGAAATCGCAGAAGAAGAGTTCAGCAACCCCGATAATTTTCCTAAAAATTTACTTGATGACGAAGGGAACTTACTGCGGGATGAATTTGGGAATGTACAGCCTCAAGCGGCTATGGTAGTATCCGATCCCCAAACCGGAGAAATTAAAGTTTTTATGGGAGGACGGGAAACCTCTGGTCGAAGAATTTTCAATCGTGCCACCGGTTCAGGAAGGCCTGTGGGTTCATCAATGAAGCCATTAGCTGCTTTTGTTCCGGCTCTTGATCGGAATCATACTCCTGCCAGTGTCATTGATGATATTCCGGTATATTTCCATACGGATCCGGAGCGAAGACATCCTCAGAATGTTGGCAGTACCGGCTATTTAGGTCTCATCAATTTGCGGGAAGCCATACGTATATCCAGCAATGTCAGTGCAACGGTTCTTTTGGATGAATTAGCTCCCGGAAGATCAGAATCTATATCGGTAATGAAAGATTATCTGAACCGATTTGGAATTGAACTTAGCGATAATGACTCAAACTATTCTGCGGTCCTGGGTTCCCCCAGTGTATCACCTTATAAAATGAATCGTGCATATAATGCCATTGCCAATGAAGGGGTTTATACTGATTTAATATCTTTTACCCGTGTGGAGGATTCTTCAGGTAAGCTCCTATTAGAAAACCAACCGGCGAAGGAAAGAATCGTAGATCCTGATGTTGCCTATTTAATGACGGATATGATGCGAACAGCCATCAACAGTGGTTATGGCCAGGAAGCTCGCATAAGGTCGGGGAACCAGGGAATTCCTGTGTCCGGTAAAACCGGTACTTCACAAAATCAGCAGGACGCCTGGTTTGTGGGCTATACCCCTTATCTCTCTGGAGCAACCTGGATCGGTTTTGACCTTAATGAAAGTCTCGGAAGCAGCAGTGTGGTCTCTGCAAACCTTTGGTCCAAAATTATGACCCGTATCCATGAAGGGTATGAAAATAAAGACTTCACAAGACCGGATAACATCATATCCAGAGAAGTTTGCGCCATTTCCGGTAAACTCCCTACGGAACTTTGCGAAAGAGATCCTCGGGGAAGCCAAGTAATCACAGAGCTCTTTATTCGTGGTACAGAACCTACTGAGGAATGCGACAGTCATGTTCTTGTTAAAATCCACGAACCCACCGGTACCTTAGCCAATGAGGATACCCCTGAAGATGAAATTATTGAAAAAGTTTATGTATCCCGTCCGGTTCCCTATTTTCCGGAAGATCACGACGGCATTACCCCAAGAGACTGGGCCTATGAGCTCCCAAGAGAGTATAGAGATTTGGAAGAATATGACCCGGAAGTCCACGGGACCGGTTCTGTTACCGTCGAATATGTGGAAATTGATGAAGATGGAAATAAGGTCAGAGCCCTTTCTCCTCAGGAATATATTGTAGAAGAGGAAGAGGTCGGCACCGAGTACACCACAGAACAACTTTCTTTTGAAAACTATGATTTTGTAGGTATGGATCCCGATAGCGCACCCGCTTCCGGTAATGTAACCCAGGAAGAACAGCACGTAATTTATCAGTACCGGGTAGTTCTTGAGGAAGAACCTGAAGAGGAAGAGCCAGAAGATGAAGAGCCTGAATCCGAAGAGCCTGAATCCGAAGAGCCTGAGGAAGATCCTGAAGAAGCAGAACCGGAGGACGAAGAACCTGAAGAGGATGAGCCTGAGGAAGAGAACGATGATGATGAAAACGTCGATGAAGAAGACGAACCGGAAGATGAAAGTACCGATGATAGTTCCAATGAAAGTAACAATGGCAGTAATAATAATGGCAACCGTAACAATAGCGGCAACGCAAACTAACACATGATGGAGTGTGATGAACTTGGTAAAAGCAGGCGTAATAACGGTAAGTGATAAGGGTTCTAAGGGTCAGCGCATAGACGAAAGCGGGCCAGCCCTTAAAGAATTCATTGAAACAAATATGGATGCTGAGGTTAGTTCAATGATTATCATCCCCGACGAACAGGATGAAATTGAAAAAACGTTAATCTACTATGCGGATATTTTAAAGCTGGACCTGGTCCTTACCACTGGCGGTACAGGATTTGCTCCTAGGGACGTCACACCGGAAGCAACAAAAAAAATTCTGGATAAGAATGTGCCCGGAATTTCAGAAGTTATTCGAGCCAGCAGCTTAGCGATAACTCCAAAGGCTATGCTGTCCAGAGGTATTTCCGGCATCCGAAAAGGCACATTGATTATCAATCTCCCGGGAAGTCCTAAGGGAGCGACGGAGAGTATTTCCTTTGTTATTGATGCACTGTCCCATGGGCTGGATATTTTAAAAGAAGAAGCTAATGAATGTGCAAGGTAGTATAATTAATAGTTTAGATAGTTACTTTTAACAAAAAAAGAGATAAGCGGGGCTTATCTCTTTTTTTTGGGATTACTCTTTTCGTTTATACGTGCCGGATTTTCCACCGGTCTTTTCTAAGAGTTTAATGTCTTCTATAACCATATTCTTATCTATGGCTTTACACATATCATAAATCGTCAAGGCAGTAATAGAGACCGCACTCAGTGCTTCCATCTCCACCCCGGTTTTCCCAAAGGTTTCAACTTCTGCCTGTACGATTATCCCATGATTTTCATGATCAATCTCAAAGTGAATATCCACCCCGGTTAGAAATAAATTATGGCACATAGGGATCAAACGCGAGGTCTCTTTTGCCCCCATTATTCCGGCTACTTGGGCTACACTCAACACATCCCCTTTCGTGATATTCTGTTTTACAATATTGTCCAAGGTCTGTTTTTCCATTAAAATCTTCCCTACGGCAATGGCTCTACGCTTCGTTTCATTCTTATCTCCAACGTCCACCATCTTTGCCCTTCCCTCTTTATTAAAATGGGTTAAGCCTTCCACTGTACATTCCTCCTTTAGTCCAATTCAAATGCAATCGTTTCTTCCTCAACATTTTCTAAGGCTTCATCGATTAAACCTTCTATATCTAAATTTTCTTCGGAAGCTTTGATAAAATCCAGTCGGGGTTTGATTAATGGCCGTTTAGGTAAGAAGACCGAACAACAATCTTCAAAGGGTTGGATCGATATATCATAGGTATTGATATCCTTTGCTATTTTCACGATATCCTCTTTATCAAAAGCAATTAAAGGTCTAAAAATCGGCATATCAGCTGCTTCGGTTACCACTCCTAAACTTTCCATTGTTTGACTGGCCACTTGTCCGATATTATCTCCCGTAATTAACGCATCCAAGTGGTGTTTTTTAGCAATTTCCTGAGCAATCCGCGTCATAAACCTTCTGGAGATAATAGTCATTTCCTCTTCTTGACAATACTTGCTGATGGATTTTTGTACGTTTAATAAGTTGACACTAAAGAGTTTAAATTCTCCAATATACATGCTAAGTTCCTTCGCTAAGTCCATAATTTTTTCCTGGGCGCGCTCACTGGTAAAGGGATAGCTGTGAAAATGCACAGCGTGAACTTTCACACCTCTTTTTGCCATAATCCATCCGGCAACGGGGCTGTCAATACCGCCAGATAATAGCAATAGTGCCGACCCATTAGTTTCTAATGGAAGTCCTCCATGGGCTTTATAGTGGTCACTGGTAATATAGGTTTTATCACGAATTTCCACTTTAATGATAGCGTCAGGATTATGGACATCCACATGGATTTTATCGCCTAATTGTTCAAGAAGATATTCTCCTAAAGCGCTGCTTACCTCCATGGAGTCTAAGGGGAATTTTTTATTCGCCCGCTTCGTTACAATTTTAAAACTATGGATTTTATCCTGCTCCAGCCGATCTTTTAATTCTTGTAATGCCGTCTCCTTTATTACATCAAAATCAGTTTTTATACATTTCGCAGTACTTAAAGATACTATTCCAAATACTTTCCGTACTTTATCGATAATCTCCTGCTGATCCTTTTTTTCTGATTTGATATAGACCCTACTATACTCTTGATACAAATGAACATTTTCAATGCCTTTAATATTATTTCTAATATGCTTGATCAATTTGTTTTCAAAAAAACGTTTATTCTTCCCCTTCAGATTGATTTCGCCAAACCGTACCATTATCACATTTTCCATTTTTTCACCTCTTCATTATCATTCGTAAATCTTTTACAATAACTTTCAATTGACCAAGGGTATAATCTAATTCTTCTTTTGTAGTATATCGGCTGAAGCTAAAACGAATCGCACTATCGATTATATCATATTCAAGACCCAGGGCTTCTAGCACGTGACTATGACTCTTGTCCTGAGCATTGCATGCGGAACCGGAGGAGACGAAGATGCCTTTACTTTCCAGACTGTGTAATAACACTTCGCTTTTCACTCCAATAAATGAAACATTAAGGATATAAGGGCTCTCTTCGCCAAATTCTCCTTTGATATAGGCTACTTCTTCAATCCCATCAATTATTTGCTGAACGAAGTATTCTTTATGAGCTAAGACCGAATCATAGACCTTCCTCTTATCCCTCGATAGTTCTTTGATTCCCGCTCCAAAACCAAGGATCCCCGGAGTATTTTCCGTTCCCGGCCTTATAGATCGTTCTTGAGCTCCTCCGAAAAATAAGGGTTTTAATGGAGTACCCTCTTTGACATATAAAAACCCCACCCCCTTCGGTCCATGTATTTTATGGGCACTTGCCGTTAGCATATCAATATTGGATTTTTTCACATCAATATCTATCTTGCCGAAAGCCTGGACTGCGTCCACATGAAATTTTGCACCGGAACCACTCTCCCGGATTATCTGTCCGATTTCACTAATAGGCTGTATCACTCCTGTTTCATTGTTGATATAAGATATACTCACCAGAGCTGTCTCTTTATTTATTAATTCTTGCAACTGGCGTAGATCCACCCGACCTTTATTATCAACTTTACTATAACACACTTCATATCCATTCTTTTCCCATTCTTTAAACGTATTCAAAACAGATTTATGTTCTGTGGGCAACGTTATGATTCTTGGCCTTTTATCCTTTAAATGGGCTAGTGCACCGGAAATAGCCAGATTATTGCCTTCGGTACCTCCACTGGTAAATATGATTTCTGATGGTTTTCCTTTGATTTCCTTACCGAGATTTTTCCGGATTTCCTTTACTCTACGCTCCACCTCTAAACCCTTTCGGTGTAAGGAGGAAGGATTACCATAGATAGCCTCCATAGCTTCTGTCATCGTCTCAATAACCCTCATTTGGGGCTTAGTAGTTGCTGCATTGTCAAGATATACTTCCATAATACGCCTCTTTTCTAATAACCAAGTTTTTCATCAATAATATATACTTCCAAATCGACCATAGCAGGTTTTGCTTGAATGGTGACGGTTATATTACACATTCGCTGCTCGCTGGAACAATCCGTACAGGTCCCCGTGATGGCACAGGGAGTTTTGAGCGCCAGCCGTTTAGCATTCAATGGGCATGCAATTTCTTTTATTCGTTTAATTCCCGCTTCATGGTTTTCAACAATTTTATTGATTCCACATACAATTATAACTTTTTCAGGACCGAAAAACATAGAGCTTACCCGGTTTCCCACCCCATCAATATTAATTAATTCTCCTTCTTCTGTCAAGGCATTAGTGCTTGATAAATACAAATCCGCCCTTTGCGCTTTCGGAAAGATCGCAGGCCGTTCTTCCGGTTGGACCATCCAGTGCCAGTATATAGGATTAATGCTTTGGTCAATTGCTTCGTATAGTTCCATTTCTTTAATTGTCATGGAACCGCCAATACCGATTGTCATTTTAGGCTTAATTTCACGTAAAATTTCTCTCTTTGCCTCTTCTTTTGAAGTGAAATATTTTGACTTTATCTTTTTATTCGACAAATTTTCGATTATTTTTTCAACTTTTTTATTCACCATAACCCTCCTCACCTATTTAAATTCCTATAGTCTACATTATAAACCATTCCCTCAAGGGATACAAATTTAAAAATTTCAAAAAAACTATTGCAAAATTTGTCGATTCTTGCTATACTTAATTCATGGTTATCCCCCTGGTAACCTCAAATAATCTCTATTCCCAATACCCCTTTTAAACAAAACACATATAGGTATGTGTCCGGGCTGACGGAGGCCCGGTTCTTTTTTTTTGTACTTTTTTGAGATATCCTTCCTCTTCTGTGTTTCAATTTCTCTTTTCGTATAAAATCCCAAACCGGTTGTAGATTCCATAAAAATTTCATATAATGGTAGATGTTCAAAACGAATTGGAGGCGATTATATGACAAAACCTAAAGTAGGAATTATTTTCACCGGAGGAACCATTTCCATGTCTATTGATAAACGAATTGGAGCCGCCATCCCTTCCCTCTCAAATGAAGAAATCATGTCTTTAGTAACGAATATTGATAAGTATGCTGATACCGAGTCCATAAGTTTTTCCCATTCTCCCGGGCCCCATATTGGCCCGGCAATGATGTTTGATCTGCGAAATACTACCATTGAATTGTTGAACCGGGAGGATATCACTGGAGTAGTGATTCTTCACGGTACCGATACCTTGGAAGAAACCGCATATTTAATGGACCTGACCATTCGATCCTGCAAACCCGTAGTTATTACCGGAGCTATGCGAAACAGTTCAGAGCTTGGATATGATGGTCCAAGTAATTTAGCTGCAGCGGTATGTACGGCAATTTCCCCAGAGTCCAAAAATCGTGGGGTTCTAGTAGTATTAAATAATGAAGTAAATGCGGCAAATGAAGTAACAAAAACAAATACGGTGTCCTTAGATACTTTTAAATCGTTAAAATTTGGTCCCCTGGGAATCATCGATAACGATGAAGTCATTTATTATCGAGATATACTATATCGACAGTTTGTTGATACAGAATACTATGAGGAAAAAGTAGACCTGATTAAAGCAGTTGCCGGAATGGATTCATCCATTTTAAAGTTTTGTGTCGATCAAGGGTCTAAAGGCATTGTGCTTGAAGCCATGGGCAGAGGAAACATTCCTCCCACAATGATGGAAGGTATAAAATACGCAATAGATCATAATGTTGTTATTGCTCTTACATCCCGGTGTCCAATCGGCCGGGTTTATGACAGTTACGGATATGATGGCGGTGGAAAAACCTTAAGCAACTTAGGCGTCATTTTCGGTGGAGATCTTCCAGGACAAAAACTACGAATTAAGTTGATGCTTGCGCTTAATAAAACAAGAAACCTGGAAGAAATACGAAATATCCTTGTTGGAAATCATTTAAAATACCGGGTGGACACGCTATAAATTCTCACTCTAATGTCTAGGAGGCTGTCGATGAATATTTTTAATTACACCCTCAAAAGTAACCCGTTCCCTGAAAATGAATATATGCAGCAGATTCTGAAGGATGATTTTTGTTTCCTTGATATCGAAACCACGGGTTTTAGCAGAAAAAATGATCAGGTGGTTATCATTGGACTATTATTTCGTGAAGGTGGAAAATATACTCTTCGCCAATATTTCTTAGAAGATTCCCTTCAGGAAAAAAAACTCTTAAAACAATTCATTAGTGATTTATCAGACTTTCAGCTCATGGTCACTTACAATGGGCTTTCCTTTGACTACCCTTTTATTCAGGAACGGGCAAAGTTTCATCAGTTACCCCTTCGTTTGAGCAACCTGAGACACATTGATTTATACAAACATATCCAAGGAAACAAAGGTTCATTGCCTATAGAGAATTATCAGTTAAAAACCGTTGAAAAGCTTCTTGGTATCCATCGTGAAGATGTCATTTCCGGAGGGGACAGTGTTAACCTTTATTATAAATATCTTCAAAATAGGGACAGGAACCTTCGTGAGCAGATTCTTCTTCATAATTATGAGGATATATTATACCTTCCAATGATTACTGAAATATTTACTTATATTCCTAAAACACCATTTTTAATTAACAGTCTTCACCATAGTATGGCAATACCTTGTACTGAAAATTTTAAACAGGAGCTCACCTTTGTTTTTAAATTAACTGATTTAAGGTTAAGGGATCATAAGCTTTCTATAAAAGGCGTTACTAAAACCCTCGGAAATTTCAACGAAATCAATATATTTGAAGAACAGTTTAGTTTTTTCTGGAGTCCGGAAACAGAACAATATCATCTGGAGTTATTAGTTCTCTCTGAAGTATTGAGCCCCGATATACTGGTGCATTACTTTAATTATGAAAAACTTTTTACTTCCACTAATGTGACTCTTCCTGATTCGCCTGAGTCTTTCAGCGGTCAGGTTGACAATAACATTATTATGTATACAAATAACATCCTCAACTACCCCTCAGCCCTACAGAACATTCCGAAAATCTTAAAAAAATTGTATGGACTTTATTTGTGTAAAAAATACTAAAATATGCAGATTATAACTGATCTATTGTTGATTATGCATACAAAAACAGAAATTCCCATTAACCCATAAAAAATGTACCGGAGTATGCTTTCTGTACATTTTTTATGGGTTTTAGCTTATAAAGTTTTGGTCATTTCTTATTTTTATTTCTTTTTTCCACTTCCGATAACTATTCAGTACCGGAATGTAATTTAACAATCCGTTATATTGATATTTGAGCTCAAAAATCTCCGGTATCGCTTTGTAAGAAATCGATTTTTTTCCTGATCTAATATGTTCTAATATTATATGGATAGGAATGAGAAAATAACGATCCACTTTTTTATAGTGACAGATGATAAAAGCCAAACCTTTTTGCTTCTCATAATGAATCATAAACTCAATTTGGTGGTCATGAATATTTTGTAATGGTAGACTAGGGTTCATAGTTTCTTTTGCATCAAAGGCTACTCCTATGCCTTGTATTAGACCAACAAAGTCGACGGTGGATTTTTTTTCAAAATAACCCTCACAGACACAGCCCTTATTATCAATTTTAGTCACTTTTACTGAAGTCGGAACTTTTTCTACTATACCTAACCCTTGTCTTTTAAATTGCAGATGGGTTTCTTCAATCAAAGATTCTAAAGCATCCCCTTTTAATCCGCCGCTTCTCCAAGCTGTCATACTCATTCCTCATTTCATCGTTAATTTTAAAATGCTGAACCTCGATCAATGAAAGCAGCATCTTTATATTATTATTTTCATTATACTACATACTTCTATTTATTTTTATGAGATATCATAAATAAATTAAGAGTATTATCCATAAAACCTCGGTTTCAGGTCCCATAATAGAAAAAAGCCCAAGGAATTAAGATTCCAAGGACGATTATTATTTATGGCGTACCCAGAGGGATTTGAACCCCCGACCTTCTGATTCGTAGTCAGACACTCTATCCAGCTGAGCTATGGGTACTTATTTTTAAAGTGTTGGGTATAAAAATGGAGGCGGCACCCAGATTTGAACTGGGGAATGAAGGTTTTGCA
>SKOH01000141.1 GCA_007120165.1 Clostridiales bacterium | reverse complement strand
TTGGAGTATGGGGAAGCCTGCCTAAAGAAGGAAAAGACTGAAAAAATCATGACCACCTACCCCCTGGGGCAGGAGAATTCCAAGGGATTTGCAAAAGGATATGGATACCAGCGGCTCTTTTCCAGTGCGTACTTAAAGCATGATAAAGGTGTGTTTCCCATGGAACCGGTCCCGGTGCGGCCCTATCGTGATGAAGACTATGATGAGGCTTTTAAGTTATCCTCCGAGGCCTTTCATCAAATGCGGGTGAGTGTGGGAGACTTCCCGGATTCCACCGTGGGAGAGCCCAGTGAAAAAATGCGAAGGGCATGGAAGCAGGACGCTGAAAATCGCTACATTTATGAGATAAACGGCACCATTGCGGGATATGGCTGCCTTGAAGGAAATGAAATTGAAAGTGTTTCTGTGCGGTTGGATCTGCAGGGAAAAGGGATTGGGAAGGGATTTACGAAGTATTTATGCAACGAACTTTACCATCGGGGGAATAAGGAGATTTTCCTATGGTGTGTGGTGGGCAATAAGGCTCGAAATCTTTATCAGCAGTTGGGGTTTGAGGAACTTTGGGAATCAGCCTTTGGGGTAAAAGGGGTTTAATTATTTTGAGAAGTACTTAAGGAAAAAGGAGGAGGTTATGAAAAAAATCATGGAAATCTCCAGGAATTTATTCACCAGGACCGCGTTGACTATTGTATTCCTCGGTTTATTTCTAGCAGGCTGCGATAGTCAGGGGGAACCGGCTTTAATAGAAGGGCCACCCCCAACGACTCAGCAAACCTTTGAAAATATTGACTTTTCCAATGAACCCGCCGCCGTGGTATTTCAAAATGTAAATCTTATTCCGATGAACGAGGAGCTGACGGTAAAGAATCAGAGTGTGGTTATAAAAGAGGGAATCATTGCAGAAATCGGAGATTTTGAAACCGTAACCATTCCCGAGGGGGCACAAATTATTGAGGGGGAAAATAAATATTTACTGCCGGGCTTGGTTGATATGCATGTACATCTGGGGCAAAAGACCAGTCAGGAAATCCTTTATTTGGCCCATGGGATTACCGGTATTCAAAATATGTGGGGTCATCCGGAAGATCTGGAAATGCGACAGGCCATTAATGAACGAAGATGGCTTAGCCCCCGTTTGTATACCACGGGTCCACTGATGGACGGAGAGAATCCTGTCTGGAAGGACAGTATGATTTTAACCACTCCCGAAGAGGCAAGAACCGCCGTACTTAAAGTACAGCAGGATGGTTATGATGCGGTAAAAGTTTATGAAATGTTAACCCTGGAGGTCTATGAGGAGATCATGAAAACCGCAGCGGAGATCGATATCCCCGTGGTGGGACATGTTCCGCAGCAAGTGGGGTTAAGAAAAGTGCTGGAACAGGGACAGGCATCCATTGAACATTTAACGGGCTTTAACCTCGAGGAGTTGGAGGAGGAGATCGGCTTGGTGGCGGAACATCAGGTTTGGAATACCCCGACCTTGGTGATCGTAGACATCATGAAAGAGGAAGAGGAAGTCGAAGGTCTGGAGTACATGGATCCGGCACTGATTCGCTACTGGAAGCAATTGAAACGAAATGGGTATTATCAGTTTGATCTTGAAATACGGCAGAATATGGTCCGCAGGATTAATGAAAAAGGCGGAAGATTTCTGGCAGGGACCGATGCCAACAATCCCTTTATTGTTCCGGGATTTTCCTTGCACAATGAACTGCAGTACCTGACCGGCGCAGGCCTTAGCCCTTATGAAGCACTGAAAAGTGCAACCTATAACCCGGCGGAGTTTTTAGGACAGCTGGATCGGCTGGGGACCGTGGAAAAGGGAAAGGAAGCGGACTTAATTCTTCTTTCAGAGAACCCCCTAGAGGATATAAATAATACAAGGTCTCTGGAAGGCACGATGATTCAGGGAATATGGCTGAGTAAGGAAATGCTTCAAAATGAACTGGATAAACTGAAAGAAAGTTACTAGGGTGCAGGTACTTACCTGCCCCTTTTTTTGATTGTATAGGGTTTATGAAGAAATGAGGATTTATCCCCCCATCGGAATAACAACTTCCTATGATTTTAGCGGCGGTTAGTGGGTAAAATTATAAATAGGCGTACACTAATACAGCTGAAATGTCAGAACAAGATACAGGTGAGGAGGACTGAATAATGAAAATTGAAAAGATTGCCGACAAAATGGTATACTCGGAAGAAACCTTTACCAAACGGGTACTGTTCAGTGAAAAAAAGGTGCTTAATTTCGTATTAAACCTTAAGTCCGGTCAGGAACTTCCCCCCCATCACCATGAGGATAGTGATTTAACCCTGCTGGTAATCATCGGCGGAGGCACATTAACCGTAGATGGGAAAGATCAGAAGATCACAGAAGGAGACGTAATTTACTGCGTTGGGGAAGAGGAATTCAGCCTTAAGAATGATACCGAGGATAACCTGTCCTGCTTTGTAACGTTAGCCCCGAGACCGGTACCGAAAATTTATGCCGACGAAATCACAAAAGACAGCGGGCCGGAGTGATAAAAGTTAAAGGATGAATCGGAGCAGAGTACCTGCTCCGATTTTTTTATTGCTTTTTCATGGAGATTTATTTCATTATGGAACCAAAAGTACATAAGCGGCGTATAGATAGATAAGAAGCTTTTTTTCGTCGGGGTGTCCAAAATAAAAGGAGGAAAAATCGTGCTGATAAAAGGAAAATCCATCCTTGGAGAGAAATTTCTCCCCGGGATCTTATCGATCGCCATACTCATAGCATTTTTGCCGCTACAGGTTCATGCAGCCTCGGAGGTCATTCGCCGCGGTCCTGCAGATAAGCTGCAGGTGGCCCTGACTTTTGATGACGGATACGATCCGGTTAATACGGATAAGGTGTTGGATGTGCTGGCAGCCCATGGGATTGCCGCCACTTTTTTTCTGAATGGAAAAGCCATTGAAAATAATCGGAACCAGGCCCGAAGGGTGGTAAAGGAAGGCCATGAGCTGGCCAACCATTCCTATAGTCATCAGAGACTGACGGAAATTTCCTCCAATGAGGTCTTTAAGGAAATCAGTTTGACGGAAAAAGCTGCAAAAGAGGTGACCGGGAAAGATATCAGCAGAATTTTCCGGGTACCCTTCGGAGCCTTTAATCAGGAGGTGCTGAATCTTTTAAAAGAGGCGGGGTATCCCTATACGATCCAGTGGACGATTGATCCCCGGGATTGGGAGGGGCCTTCGGCCTCGGCCATCCATCAGCAGGTAATCAGAGAAATGAAACCGGGGGCCATTGTCGTACTCCATGTAAGTAAGGATGCAGCAAATACCGCGGCAGCGCTGCCGATGATTATTAACGATCTAACCGCCCGGGGTTATCAATTTGTTACGGTATCAGAGATGATTTTTGGAACCGGAAATGATACCAGTCCAAAACCGAATCCCGAACCGGCGCCCAGTCCAAAACCGAATCC
>SKOH01000062.1 GCA_007120165.1 Clostridiales bacterium | reverse complement strand
TGTCGGTGATCATGGGGGTACAAACCTTTACATCAATATCTAATTTATATGAAAAAGCCCAGCCCCCGCATTTTCTTCAAATGCATAAGGGAGAAATCAATCAGGAGGAAATTGACGCCTTCATGGCAGATCAGGATGGCGTAACCTATTGGCAGACCGTTACCATGATTAATGTTCCCGGAGAATCTCTGACCATTGCCGGGACGAATGATCCATACAATCTTTCGGACCTTCGTATTGATATTGGGTTGGTAAAGCAGAATGAATCAAGGGACTTACTGGTGAACGCCAAGCATGAAAAAGTAATCCTCGGTGAGGGAGAACTGGGGATGCCGGTGCTTGTAAGAGAACGATATGATATGGAAATGGGAGACCGGGTTATTTTAACCCATAACGATGTCCCAAGGGAATTTGTCATAAACGAATTTATTTTGGATTCCCAGATGAACTCTCCCATGGTCTCTTCTACCAGAATCCTGTTAAGTGATCAGGATTTTGACGTGCTTACGGAGGAGGCGGGGGAAAAGGAATATCTGATCGAATCGTACTTTACGGATACCAAAGAGGCCTCGAATTTCCAAACAGCCTATGAGAACGCCGAACTTCCCCAAAATGGCCAGGCGGTAACCTATGCAATGATTTTTTTGTTAAGTGCAATCACCGATATAACCATTGTATTTGTGTTGCTGCTGGTAAGCATTCTTTTGATCATGGTTTCCTTTATCTGTGTGAAGTTTACGATCCTGGCGGCCTTGGAAGAAGATCTTAGGGAAATCGGAACCATGAAGGCCATCGGGCTTCCATTTAACGATATCAGAGAAATTTATATGAATAAATACAGAGCATTGGCCTTGGTCGCTGTTATTTTAGGATTCATTACCGCGTTACTGAGCAGCGGAGTGTTTACCAATCATATCAGTACCACCTTTGGAGAGATGAGGATGTCGCCCCTAACCGTGATTTTATCCCTGGTTGTTGCAGGCCTTACGTTTCTTCTGATGAACTTTTACTGCAAGCGGGTGTTAAAGAAAATCAAGAAGGTTACCGTAGTGGACGCCCTGGTTAGAGGCAGGGGATTCGGAAAAGACAAAGACCATAGCAAAGACGGGCTGCATCAATCAAAGAAACTGTCGGTTAACTGGCTGATGGCAAGCCGGGAGGTTTTTTACAAATTTAAAAACTGGATCATCGTATTTTCCGTTGTGTTAATTACAGTGCTGATGACGTTGGTTCCGATCAATTTAATGAATACCTTTGAAGCCCCGGAATTTATCACGTATATGGGAAGCTCACTGGAGGATATTTTAATAGAAGTGCAGGATGGAGAAAACCTTGAGACCAATTATGAAAGAGTAATCGAGGTATTAGAAAATGACGATGGGGTGGAAGGATATTATCAGTACCGACGGGTCCGAGTGCAGACGATTAATGGGGATGAGGAACTGATGAATTTGCATATTGATAGCGGAGCGCATTCGGGAAATGAGCTGCAGTATCTTACCGGACAGGCTCCAAATGCGGAGAATGAAATTGCCATTTCCTATTTAAATGCCGCTGAAACAGATAAAGCGGTAGGGGAATCAATGATTCTTTACTATGGAGGGGAAGAAAGGGAATTTGTAATTGCCGGAATATATCAGGACGTTACCAGTGGTGGATACACAGCGAAAGCTAAACATGATTTTTCGGAGCTGCCCAGTGAAAAATATTCTTTTTCCGTGAATCTTTACGGGAATACCGAGATGGAAACAAAGGCGGATGAATGGTCTGAGATCATCGGGCCTGGGGCAAGCGTGGATCCCATGGAGGAGTTTATCAATCAAACCTTGGGAGGTGTCGTCGTACAGCTTCGCAGCCTGGTTACGATCATTGTGATCATTGGGGCATGTCTGGTAATGCTGATCACGGTGCTGTTTTTAAAACTGCGCCTGGCCAAGGATTTATCGGAAATTGCGGTTCTAAAGGCCTTGGGTTTTTCAGAACTGGATATTAAAAAACAATATATGATAAAAATCGGTTTTGTTTCCTTAAGCGGTATTTTCGCGGGGATTGTTTTGACAAGGCTGTTGGGGGAACGGATCGTGAACCTGGTGCTGATGATTTCAGGACTGGGTATTCGGGAAGTTGAACTGATTGCCAATCCGTTGGTTCAGTATATCCTGGTTCCATTGTTGTTACTGGCATCGATTCTGTCTGTAACCTGGGTGGTTCTGAGGGTCATTAAAAGATATCATATTATTTCGGTTATTAATGAGTAGGAAGCTGAGGAGGCGCAATATGGAAACCATTTTGAAGGTCCAGGATTTATGTAAAAGTTTTGGCGAAACCCGGGTATTAAACAATGTAAATTTTGAGGTTGAGAAAGGGGAGTTCATCGCCATCATGGGGCAGTCCGGGTCCGGGAAATCCACCCTGCTTTACAGTATCAGTGGAATGGACCGACCCACTTCCGGCAATATACTGCTTTTCGGCAATGATATTGCCAAGCTTAATGATGAAAAAATAAGTGAAGTACGGCTAAAGCAAATGGGATTTATATTCCAGCATTCCTATCTTTTAAAGAATTTATCGATTAAGGATAATATCGTGCTTCCCGGTTTTAAACTGAACAAACTCTCAAGAGAAGGGGTAAATCAAAACGTGGACGCCCTGTTGGCCAAGACCGGTATTGAAAATGTGGCGGGGCATGATATTAAAAAAGTTTCCGGGGGACAGCTGCAGCGGGCAGCGATTTGTCGGGCACTGATCAATCAGCCGGATATTTTATTTGGGGATGAACCGACGGGAGCGCTAAACAGCAGTACTTCAAGGGAAATACTGGACATCATCAATAGGGTCAACAATGAAGGCACCACCGTTATTCTTGTTACCCATGATGTGAAAGTGGCAGCAAGAGCCGACAGAATAATATTTCTGCTGGATGGAAACATCCATGATAAATTGACCCTGGGAAAATATGATGGCGACAAAGAGAACACCTATTTACGAGAGAAAACATTATATGAGTGGCTGGAAACTAAGGGTTTTTAGATTTTGCATCAATGTAGAAGTTGAAGGGCTGTGGGGGGATGGAAGATGAACTGAATGGGTCTATTATAGGGGAGCTGCGGCTATTCTTAGATGGGTACGTTTTAATCGGTGGAGGGGGAATCTACGATGGTACAAGCATTATTATTTGTATTATTGGCTGTGATCGCTGCGCTGGCTTTACTCGGGGTTTTAATCCTGGGGACTGTTTACCTGGTTGGGGTAATGAGAAAAACACCGAATCCTAAATGGCTTAGGGGTCTGAAAAAAGCCGGAGCGTTTTTAGGTGCAGCAGTGGTGTTGAATTTAGGATTGGTCGCATTTTCACAGATTACTGCTTCAACTCCGGGTATTCTGGACACCAACGGAAATACTCCGGAAAACAGTATTGTCGAATTGACGGAAATTGAACTTAATGGACGAAAACAGTGGATCAGTGTAAGAGGCT
>SKOH01000008.1 GCA_007120165.1 Clostridiales bacterium | reverse complement strand
GTGCACACCCACAGCGCTACCTGCCCCCATATGGGCTGCGATCTGGAGTATAATGATGCAGAAAAGAGCTTTGACTGTCCCTGTCACGGGTCCAGATTTACCTATGACGGCAAGGCCATTGAGGGCCCTGCGGTAAAGGATCTGGAAAGGCCGGATAAGGATTAGCCCTAGAATTTAAAAAACTGCCCGAATCCCGGGCAGTTTTTTTCTGCAGCTACTTCTTTAATATAACCTCCTGTCGCCAATCCATCCGGTATTCAAACTCCACCGCAACTTCCTCCTCCGCCGCTACCTTTACCTGAAATTCAATCTGGTTCGACGAGATTTTTTCATAGGGATGCGTAGTGTTTACCATCTCCCATACACCGCTTCGATGATGTTCAAAGCGGACCTCTGCCTCCGTATTTTTATGATTTCGAATAATGCACCGGTACTTATAATACTCCACGCCGTCTTTTTTCTGATGATCGATTTTTTTGTAATCAAAGGCAATATCAAAGGCTTTTCCAATGGACAGGGTAACGGCTTCATTTTTCGGGGTATGTTCTATTCCGTCTTCACCGATAAATTCCAAGGATCCGTCGGCGGCGTCTTCTTTATAAAGCTTGATTTTTCCTTGGGGCATGGCAAGCCCGAGCCCCTCTTCTTTCCGGTTTTGAAACTCCACGATGATATCCGCTTTTTCTTCATACAGACCCAGTTTATAATACTGCTTATAGGGAATATCAATTCCGGTGATAATTGAGATTTGCTTTGACTGATTATCCTTTAGGGTCGTGGGCTGTTTTATCGTATACATATGATAATCGAAAAAGGGTTTTACTTCCGGTTCATAGGAAGCACCGGATTCTTCTGCCACGTACATTCTATCCATCCGGATTTCCTTTTCCAGGCGATTTACCTCTCCCGCAATCAGCTTGATTCGGGCATTATCAAAGGTCATGCCGCTTCGGTTTTCAATTTCCGCCCATCCGTTGAGACTTAGGGATGTCTCTTTCAGCTCCACCACATAATTGGCCTGCCAATTGAACCCCCGGCTTAAATAGGACACCTTCACGCTTTCTGCGGTTTTGCCGTCGGTTTTCCAGACCAGTGCCGGCTTTACAATCAGTCCCGACGGCAGCGACGGCAAGATGATCTCTTGTTGAGAGTCCATATAGATCTCCTTCGTCTTCAGATCCTCCAGTACCCATCCCCCTTCTCCGGCCGAAAGCAAACGGCAGCTTCGTTTCTCGCGGGTTTCCCGGTCCTGCAGATAAACTTCTTTATCCACATACTTTTGCAGCAGCTTATTTCGATCGACCAGATCAAAATCGTAGTTAAATTCCAACACGTTGATCCCCTCTACCATTAAGGAGTCGGTCTCGATCTGCTGGGCCACATCGGCAAAGATCAGTACCCTATCCTCCTTTTCCAGCTGAACCGCTCTTTTTTCTTTGACTGCGCCGAAGCCTCCATTATAAATCGTTAACGCAATATCCTTTGTATCCGTACTGGTGGACATTTTCTTCATAACCCTGCACCCCCGTTAAAATTTTATAGCACCTGGTACTTTTCGGCGATTCTTTTATAGAGTTCTATCCCATAGAGCAGCACCTCTTCATCAAAATTAAACTGAGAGGAATGCAGGGGCATCATAAAACCCTTCTGTTCATTTTTTATCCCGAGCATTAAAAACAGTCCCGGTATTTCCCTTTGGTAAAAAGAGAAGTCCTCGGTGATGGTCATCGGTTTCATTTCCGTAAACTCCTCGGAGTCCACAATGCTGACAAAATCTTTGTATAACCCAGGATCGTTAACGACCGGGGGACAAAAATCGATAAATTCCGTGGTGATTTTCACATCATACATGGCTTCCAGGCCATGATTGATTTTTTCCACCCGTTCCCTGATGAACCGGTAAACTTCCAAATCAAAGGTTCTTAACGTGCCCTCCAGCCTGACGTTTTCAGCGATCAGGTTTCTTACCGTGCCCCCACTGATTTTTCCGATGGTAAGTACCGCAGCGTCCAGGGGATTTACGTTTCGACTGATGATGCTTTGGTAGCTGCTTACCAGTTGAGAGGCCACGTAAATGGCGTCTACCCCATTTTGGGGCTGAGCGCCATGACAACCTTTGCCTTCGATGGAGATGTCCAGTTCGATCGTCTGGGCCATAAAGGGACCCGCTTTGGTGCCGACTTTTCCTTCCGAAAGTTCCGGCTGCAGGTGAAATCCGAAAATCGACTCCACTTCATATTTTCTAAAGGTTTCGTCCTTCAGTACCACATCGGCACCCCCGGCATTCTCCTCTCCCGGCTGAAACAGTAAAACAATACTCCGGTTAATCTTTGAAACCTCGGAGAGATACGCCGCAAAGCCCAGAAGCATGGTCATATGACCATCATGACCGCAGGCATGCATAAAACCGTTGGTTGAGGCAAACGCCAGTCCGGTCTTTTCCTCTCCCTCCAAAGCGTCCATATCGGCCCTGAAACAAATGGGCCGTTTATCACTTTTTCCTTTTCGGTAGGCAATAAGGCCGGTCCCAGCTACGCTTTCCACCTGATAGCCAAGGTTCTTCAGCTTACCCTTAATAAACTTTGAGGTCTTAAATTCCTTAAAGGCAGGCTCCGGCATCCGGTGAAGCGCTCTTCTCGTTTGCACGGTCTCCTCTTTCAAATCAAGTATATTCATTGGATCCCCTCCAGTTAAGGCTTTAATAGTTAGGCTGAATTTCCGCCGCCCTTTAGATTTCCGCTTCTGCCCCAAGTCCTCTTTCCTTAGCCATATCCAGGGCGTACTTAGCGGTAATCAGGTCCTGTATTGCAAGGCCGCTGGTGTCAAAAATCGTTATGTCCTCGGCCGTCAGTCTTCCTTTAATATTTCCGTCGATCAGGTTTCCGATTTCTCCGATAATGTCTTCTTTTTGAAGGACTCCCTTTTTAATGGCGGTTTCGGTTTCTCCCACACGAAGGGCTTGAGCAAGGTCGTCCACAAAGACCCTTGCCGTCCCGAAAATCCCCTCGTCGATTTCCTGCTTTCCTTCCATGTCCGACCCGATACAATTGATATGGGTTCCGGCTTTGATCCATTGCTGTTGAATCATCGGTTCCTTTGACGGGGTCGCAGTGATGATGATATCCGCCTTCCTTGCGGCCTCTTTAATGTCTTTTACTCCTTGAAAATCCACATCGTATCTTTTTTTTATCTGTTGATACCCTTGGCTGTTTTCGTCGAATTTTGTTAAAAAATCATCGGCAAGGGTCTTTCTGATGGTCTGAACAAATTTTTCTGTTTTTTCCGGGGACCTGGGATTATAGACGGATACCGTCTGAATCTGATCCAAAATCGATAAACCAGCCGCAAGCTGAAATACCGCCTGATTCCCGGTACCGATCATTAAAAGATTTTTCGAATCCTTCCTCGCAAGGTATTTAATTCCTATGGCTCCGGCGGCTCCGGTTCGAATAGAGGTAATATAAGAGGCGTCCAGCAGTCCTAAGGGCCTTCCGGTATCTCCTTCAAAGATCATCATCGACCCCAGCAGGGCCGGCAGTCCTTTTTCAGGATTATCC
>SKOH01000190.1 GCA_007120165.1 Clostridiales bacterium | reverse complement strand
TTTAACAGAATTAAACATTCAAAAAATCTTTACCCCCGAGGACATTTATTACCCCCAAGGGGAAGAACTATTAAAAGAAGAATCCGAGCAGATTTCAATGGATCTTTAGCAGCTCCGGACAGCTAAGTATAAAGATACTATGGGAAAAGAGGTGACTTATGTTTTTTTTATTAATTGCAACCCTATGCAGTGCTTCGATCGCTCTGATCTTTAAGTATACGGAAAGTTCCAATACCAATCGTTTAGTAATTACCAGCGCAAATTATTTTATGGCCTTCACCACCAGTCTGATAATGATTGCAGCGAAAGGTTTAATGGGAAAAGTGGACTGGTCGGATTCCTTTGTCGATGAATTTTCTCTGGTGTTTTCCAATGGACCCCATGTTTTTTCCCAGTATGGCAGTATGATTTGGGGTATGATTATCGGAACCATGGCGGGAGGCTTTTTTTTCGCCTCATTTATTTTTTATCAGAAAAGCGTGCGGGAAAACGGGGCAGGTTTGTCGGGAGCCTTTGGAAAAATCGGCATCCTGATTCCAATGATCTTTTCGATTATTCTTTGGCAGGAATATCCCACCGGAATTCAGTGGGTAGGTATTATCTTGGCGATTATCTCTATTTTAATAGTAAACCTGTCCTCGAAGGCAAAGGAGAAACTGGATGTTAAGTACTTGTTGATTTTACTGTTTATCTTTGGCGGACTGGCAGAGTTTTCGAATAAGATTTATCAGAACTATGCCCTGAATGATTTTAAAGATGTCTTTTTATTTTTCGTATTTTTCACCGCCTTCCTAATCAGTATTACCTATACTTTACGAAGAAAATCTGTGGTTACCCGGCGGGATATCTTCACAGGCTTTGCGGTGGGCATTCCGAACCTGTTTTCTTCTTATTTTTTAATCTTAGCCCTGGATACCCTAAAGACTTCAGTGGTTTTTCCCATCTACAGTGCCGGAAGTATTGTACTGATAACCTTGGGAAGTTTTATAATATTTAAAGAAAAAATTGCCAATAAGAATAAAGTAGCAATTACCCTGACCGTGATCGCTCTGATCATGATTAATCAATAAAATGATCATTGGGCTATTTGAAGCAGCAATTACTAATGAAAACCCTTATACTTATCGAGTCTCTAAAAACGGTATGGACCAGGGTTTCATTTTTCTTTGTTTTTACCCGGTTATTTGGTAAACTGTGTATAGGAATGATAATGGAGAGGAAGGAATCCCATGATTGAAGAAAACGGAAGTGAGAGGGACGTTGCAAAGAAAGAGCCTATAGCGGTAACGGAAGAGGAAACTCCTGAAAAGGTCATCAAAACCGAGGATAATATTACTCGTCTGAACATAGAGGGCAAAGAAATTATTCTGATTGGAACCGCCCATGTATCCAAGGAAAGTGCAAAACAGGTAAAAGCGGTAATCGAGGCGGAACAGCCGGACGCGGTCTGTATTGAATTGGACCAGCAGCGGTATCAGTCGGTCACCGATAAAAACCGCTGGCAAAAAATGGATATATTTAAAATCATCAAAGAGAAAAAAACCACCGTACTGCTGGTGAATTTAGTGATCTCCTCTTTCCAAAACCGGCTTGCCAAACAGTTTGGCATAAAACCGGGGCAGGAGATGATCCAGGGAATAGAGTCTGCCAAGGAGATAAACGCTAAACTGGTATTGGCGGACCGGAATATCCAGACCACCTTTTCCCGAGTCTGGCACGGCATCGGCTTAAAAGGGAAACTGGCCTTAATGGTCCAAATCCTTTTTAGTATTTTCAACGATGAGAGTATTTCCGAAGAAGAGCTGGAAAAAATGAAATCCCAAGACATGCTCAATGCCATGCTGCAGGATTTTACCGAACATTTTCCAAAACTTAAAAAACCGCTGATTGATGAACGGGACCAGTACCTGTCCCAAAAGATTAAAGATGCACCGGGCGATAAGATTGTGGCTATTTTAGGGGCTGCTCATGTTCCGGGAATAAAAAAAGAAATATACAACGAACACGATCTTAAAGCCCTGTCTAAAGTGCCGAAGAAATCCAAGGCTCCGGGGAAAATTGCCTGGGCGATTCCGATTATTATTATCGGGGTGATCCTTTATACTTTTTATATGAATTTTTCCGCAGGGGTCAGTCAAACGGTAAGTTGGGTTATTTGGAACGGAGGGCTTTCCGCATTAGGAGCGGTTATTGCGTTAGGGCATCCTTTAACGATCCTGACCGCTATTGTGGTGGCACCGATTAGTTCATTGAATCCATTACTGGCTGCGGGGTGGTTTGCGGGATTTACCGAGGCGTATCTTCGCCGTCCCAGTGTGTCGGATTTTGAAAGGCTGTCGGAAGATGCGGTCAGTGTAAAGGGTTTTTGGAAAAATAAAGTTACGCGGGTGCTGCTGGTCGTGACATTGACCAATCTTGGAAGCACATTAGGTACCGTTATCGGCGGCGCGGAAGTAATTCGGGTATTTATTCAAACCATCTCTCAGTAATCAGTTTATCTGTTATAAGGCTGCTGCTATTACATTAAACTTAGGAAAGGGTCGAGGATTATGCAGGTTATTATTGATCGATTCGAAGGGGATTTTGCTGTGGTGGAATTAGCCAATAAAGAAACTGTCAATATGCCAAGAGTGCTGCTGCCGGAAGGCGCGAAGGAAGGGGACATTATTGATATTGTTCTCAATCAGCAGGGTACCTTCGAGCGTAAAACACAGATGGAAAACCGGATGAAAAACTTATGGAGAAAGTCTTAAGTTCTGAAAAAAACGACCTGTTAAGGTCGTTTTTGTTTAATGTTTTAAAGGATTTCCTTAACCCGGCCAACTTCGCCGCTCTGTAAGCGTACTTTAATCCCATGGGGATGATTCGGGGATTTTGTCAGGATTTTCTCTACGATCCCCTCTGTTAATTCTCCGGTGCGCTGATGCTCTTTTTGCACAATCTTAACCGCAGCACCAACGGTAATAGCGCTTCTTTTGGTTCCATCCATTTGTCTCACTCCTTAGTAGCAATAGAAATTACTTATTAAGTTTAGTATAACAGGAAAATATCCTATTGGCGAGGTTTGGAGCAGGAAGCGCAAGATAAGCTTTCGGGATGTTTATTGCATAGAAAAGCCCACCCCGGGTAGAAATCTAATAGCGTGGAGAAAAATAGTTTTGGATAAGAGAAGTATTAATATAAAAATAAAAAAATAGCAGGACAAGGAGAGGATCGTATTGAAAAATTTTATTATTACCGGCACATCCAGAGGATTAGGCAAGGCCTTAGTCAAAACATTAATAGATAAAAATCATCGGGTGTTTTGTATTTCCCGAAAAAAGGATCCGGAGTTAATGGATCTTGCCAAAAACAACTCCGGAAATCTGGAATTTTTTGAATTGGACTTAGGGGATTCCAAAAAAATCCGGGGACTGATGGAGGAAATTTTTCAAAGGATCGATCTTAAAACCGCCGAGGGCATTTACTTAGTGAACAATGCCGGCGTATTAGCGCCGGTGAAACGATTAGAGGACTGTGAAGATCAGGAAATTCTAACGAATCTGCAGGTAAACTTAGCCGCTCCGTTAATTTTGACCTCGGCTTTTATCAATGGGACCATAGACTTTAAAGGGGATAAAAAGGTGATCAATATTTCCTCCGGCGCCGGAAGGAAACCTCATTACGGCTGGTCCAATTACTGCGCCGCAAAAGCGGGGGTAAATCTCTTTACCCGATCCGTAGGCTTAGAACAGGAAAAAAGTGCATACCCGGTAAAGATTTTATCCCTGGCTCCGGCAATTATGGATACGAAAATGCAGGAAGAGATCCGAAGTTCAAATAAAAAAGACTTCCAGGAACTGGAGAAATTCAAGAACTACAAAAAAGAGGGGAAACTGTTATCCAGTGAGGTCGTAGCGGAGAAAGTAAAGGATCTTTTGTTGAGCGGAAACTTTGAACAGGGAGAGCTGCTGGATGTACGGGAGCTGCTGTAATTCGTAGCATTCCGTTGGCTTTACTGACTTTTAAAGGGTGGGATGTTATGAAAGAAGTGGTGATTAATAGTGGTATTTCCTCTCAGGAGATAAAAAATTATTTCAAGGAAGTGGCGAGCCCTCTTTCCTCAGGAAAATACCTGGGGAAGAATTGGGAAGTCGCGGTTAAAATCCTTGAAGATCGGGGATATGTAAACTTGCCCATCCCCCATACGCTGATAATTTTCAAAGGAGAGGATGACGCGGTAGATAACGCCGTCCAACGATATCGAAGGGCATTTTTACGGGGAGGAGGCTAAAACGCCACCGGGAAGCCCGGTGGCGTTAAAGGTTTTTTACGAGTATTCACTTAAAAACTTGTAAGCATCGTTGATTTCCTGAAATTTTTTCGTAGCATTCGGATCTTTATTAATGTCGGGATGGTATTTTTTCGCCTTTTTCCGATAGGCCGTTTTCAACTGATTCTGATCGGCTTTCTCCGAAACTTCCAAAAGCTGAAGACTCTCTTTATACTTTTGTTGGTAATTTGTCGGGGAGTTACCGAAGGACTGGGAACCGCCTTGTTGATGATGCCACTGCCCCCCGGAGCCGGTATGGTAATAGTAGCGTCTGCCCCCTGCTCCTCCGGATTGCCACTGGTGAAACTGTTCATTCCATGCCCGCTGTTTTTGCTGCTGCTCTTCGTAGTAACGGCGTTCCTGCTCTTTGCGGTAATCCTCTTCAGCCTGTTCAAAGGTTTGTTTATAGGTGGAAAAAGTCTTATAAGTGTACTCCCCGGGGCTGATTAAATGATTGGATAAATTAAACAAATAGGAACTTACCAGGAATTTCTGTTTTTTCAGTTGGGTCAGAAATTTTCCGCCGATAATCGGGAAGAACAGGAAAAAGAAAATGACCGCTAGTGCATAGGGATCAGTGAGAATTCGTATCCCTAAAGGGATGGCAAAGAGGAAAAAAAACAGACAGCCCCCCATACTCAGAAGTAAAAATAGACCGCTGGAAATGCCCTTGATAATCATGATCAATGTCTCTAAAAGCCGGATGGTGCCATTGAACACCGCATCGATGGCTTTTGCGATGATGTAGAGAATTTTTCCTAAAGTTTTGTTTATTAGATTCATTGAGATATTCTCTCCTTATGGTAATTCCGACAAATATTTTTATTGCAGGAATGTATTAGTACTTTTAGACATCAGGTTGGTTTATAACCCCTTAGGTTTTTCTTACAAACTGCGCTTTGCAGTTGGGACAGGTGATTTTGATCTTCCCTTTGTTTCTGGGGAACCGAAGCATGGACTTGCAAGCCGTGCAGGGCATAAGTTTATGGGTTTTCGAGGGTCTTACCCGAGTAAGAAATCGATGAAACCTTTTATATAATGGGCTGATTTTCATCATAAATTTATAATTTTCCATTCTTCGCTGTTGAATATTTTTTGAAAACATCCGGTACACCCCATAAATCAGCGGAATGTAGCTTAGCAGCTCAATCATCGAAATACCGGTTATCCGGCCGGCCAAAGTGATCACAATGGAAGTTAGCAGCAAAAAGATGGAAAAATGATCTCCCCCTGCCCGACCCTGCATATATTTATTCAACCATTTCATAATACGCCTCCTCAATCATAGATAAAATATGCTGAATTTATTTTAATCCGTTAAATCCCCATTATACAGGAAAAGGGTATAATAATCACGTTAAATTTTAAATGAGCGTCAAAGAGAAAATTTTATAAAACAGGAAATCGAAGATGTTGAAACTAATTTTAGGAGGTTAATACCATTGAAAATCAAAGGCATTATTTTTGATAAAGACGGAACCTTAATTGAGTTTGAAAAAACCTGGCATAGGGTATTTCATAATATTTTTCATGACCTGGAAAACCTCTATGGGGTTACCCCGGGTGTCCTAGGACGGTTAAAAGAGCTCTCAGGTTTTAACGAGCAGGGTTTTGAAAAAGAAAGTCTGATCCAGTTCGCACCGGTAGAAGAGATCCTAAGGCAGTGGATGGCAGTACTGGACTCCGTTCAAGCAAACGCTTCTCGTAAAAAAGTTATTACAAAAGAATCCTTAAGAGCCCTGATGGAAAGACACAGCAACGGACCTGATGCAGCGGCGGCGCCGTTGGATGATACTGTAGAGACGATTCAAAAGCTTTACAGAAAAGGCTATATCCTAGGCATCGCTACCGCCGACAGCAAAGAGTCCACAACCTATGATTTAACTGAACTGGGCATTAAATCCTACTTTCAATTTATAGGCAGTGATGACGGATATTTCCGGGGGAAGCCGGACCCCCATATGGGAGAGGAATTTTGCCGGCGCTTTCAGCTGGAACCTGCCGAAGTATTGTATGTAGGAGACAGCCTTACGGATATGCTGTTTGCTGAAAATACCGGGTTCTCTTTTGTGGGAATCAAAAGCAGCCATAACGAATATCAGAAATTTATCGAAAACAATTACCCGGTAATTGAAAATATTGGGCACTTAGAAGAACTTTTAGCCGGAGAATAAGCCTCTCCGGTTTTTTTAATGGGCAAGAGGATTGGATAGAATATATAAAGATGATATAATAAAGGTTACGCAAAAATATCATTAATATTTAGGAAATTATTCGATAACGTGGGATAAAAGGATTAAGGTGATTAGTAAATGCATGATATAACCAATGAAATGATCAAACTTCGCGGAGCCCTGGATACTACCTATAGAAAAGGACTGGGGATTTTCAGCCGGGGAGAAATAAAAAATATTCGAAGCACCGAAAACCTGCTTTTTTTCCAGGGGATAGTTCAAGGCACCAATCGTTATCAGGTGGAAGCGACTTTTGATAAACAGGGAAAAATTGAAAGCACCCGGTGCAGCTGTGCTGCTTATCATAGTTATTACGGAGACTGCAAGCACATTACCGCCCTGCTGATGTTTATCGGGAAATACAAGGATCCCCGGGATACAAAAGACAATCAGATCAGAACCGTCATTAAGGATTATCGGCAGATGGAGATAGACCACAAAAGTACCCTGAATTTTCAGGTGGATCTGAGAATTACTGAAGGCATCGGTGAAACTGAACTTCGTATAGGGGAAGAAACCCCCTATATTATCAAGGATATTAAAGAATTTTTACAAAAATTCAGGACCGAAGAATCAATTCCTTTTGGAAAGAACTTTACCTATGATCCGAACCTTCATAGACTTAAGGGAGAGGATCAAAAAATTATGGACTTTTTTTTACTTCTATTGGAGATGAGGGCTGATGAAGAAGACCTCACGGAGAACAAGCAGAAGACGAAAGTTTTTCAGGGAAAAAAACTGATGTTAAAAAACCATGTCCTTGAAGGCCTTTTAAAACTTATGGATCATCGGGAAGAAGGATTCAGCCTTTGGATCGATGGGGAGTATTATCAGGGCGTGAAATTTTCCAGGGCAAGCATTTCTATGGACTTTATCCTTAAGCCAGGAAAAAAATCCAGTGTAGTACTGCAGAAAAAAATTGATGCCCCTATTATCCCTCTGGATAGCATCAATAACTTGGTTTTTCATGAAGGAAACATCCATCGATTAAAGGATTCTCAAAACCAGTGGCTCCGTCCATTACTGAAAGTCTGGGACAGAAAAGGGGATCCCGGGGTGGAAATTCCCAAAGTCCAAGCGGAATCCTTTATTACAGAAGTACTCCCGGTTCTTCAGGAGCACAGCTTCTGTGAAATCCAGGAAAATTTAGCGAAAAAAATCATCAACGTACCATTAAAGGCAAAGCTCTTTCTGGATCAGGAGGATAAAAAAGTAATCGCAAAGCTGTTATTTACCTATAAGGACAAAGAGATCAATCCCTTTTTTCCAAAAGAGGAAACGGAAAAGCAAAAGGAATTCAACGCTCTTCGGAAAATTTTGCTTCGGGATAAGTCCGGAGAGGCCCGTCTTTTGGAGCTATTGGAAGAGGGAGAATTTCATGTGGAAAAGGGAAGGTGCTATATGGAGGCGGAAGAAAAAATCTTTTACTTCCTTGAAAGGCTGCTGCCTAAACTGTTACAGGAGCCGAACCTTTCCATTTATTACTCCGATGATTTTAAAAAAGTAAAATCCCTAAGAAATGAGGATATACAGCGAAGAATTTCATTAAATCATGGATTGAATCTATTAGAGTGCAGTATTGATATGGCAGATATTCCGAAAAACGAAATTATGGAGATTCTTAAAAGTCTGAAGGAAAAAGTTAAATATCACCGATTGGCCAGTGGAACATTTTTGGCGCTTCCCCAGGGAAAGACCGAAAAACTGTTTGATTGGTTTGATGAAATGGAACTGGAACTGGAGGATTTTACAGAGGGAAAAGCGGAAATTCCGAAATATAAGGCCTTCGAAATTGATGAACTGCTAAAAGACGAAGAGGATACAGGGTTTGTCAGGGAGGAAAGTTTCAAGGAATTCCTGGAGAGTTATCAGAGTCTGTCCGGGGAAACCGGACCTGGAGAACTCCTAAGGGAGGAGCTGGAACTGCCTAAAGGACTACAGGGAACCCTTAGAAATTACCAGAAAAAAGGATTTCAATGGATCAGCACGTTATCGGATTATGGCTTCGGCGGGATTTTAGCCGATGAGATGGGACTGGGCAAGACGATCCAGGCACTAAGTTATCTGCTCAAAGAGAAAGAAAAGGGCGCAACAGAACCGGGTATTTTGGTTGTACCAACCTCTTTGGTATACAATTGGGAGGATGAAATCCATCGCTTTTCACCGGATTTAAAGACCCTGACCATTAGCGGATCTCGAGATGAGCGGGAGGAAAAAATTCAGCGTATTGAAGAATACGATCTTATTTTAACGTCCTATCCCTTACTTCGCCGGGATATAGAACTGTATCAGCGGTATTTCTTTCATGCCTGTATTTTGGATGAAGCCCAGCATATCAAAAATAAAAGTTCTCAAACTGCTAAGGCGGTAAAAAGTCTGAAGGGAAAAAAGCGGTTCGTTTTGACCGGCACCCCGCTGGAAAATAATTTAACAGAGCTATGGTCGATTTTTGATTTTTTAATCCCCGGATACCTGGGTTCTTATAAAGAATTTACTGAAAATTATCAAAAGCCCATCGGCAAAAATAATGAGCGACAGCCTCTGATACGATTGAAGCGGAAGGTGGAGCCCTTTATTCTAAGGAGACTTAAAGGGGATGTTCTCCAGGAGCTTCCGGCTAAAGTGGAAGGCAAAATTTTGGTGGATATGACCAAGGAACAGCAAAAGCTGTATCGATTATATCTTCAAAGAATCAAAGGAGAGATCCGGGACTTAGCAGATGAGGATGGAATAAAGCAAAGTCATATTCAGATTTTAGCGGGACTTACCCGTTTAAGACAAATCAGTTGTCACCCGGGGGTGTTTATTGAAAATTACCAGGGAGGCAGCGGAAAACTACAGGCGTTGGAAGAAATCGTAGAACAGGGAATTGCGGCTAACCATCGGCTATTGATTTTCTCGCAGTTTACCGGAGTATTGAAAATGGTACGGGAAGATCTGGAACGGAAAGGGTATGATACTTTATATTTAGACGGTTCAGTGCCTATGGAGCAGCGCGGGGATTTGGTAAAAGCCTTCAATAAAGGGGAAACACCCATTTTTCTAATTTCCCTAAAGGCCGGAGGTACCGGACTGAACTTAACTTCTGCGGACATGGTAATCCATATGGACCCGTGGTGGAATCCCGCCGTTGAAAATCAGGCGACGGATCGTGCCCATCGAATGGGACAGAAAAAAATGGTCCAGGTAAAAAAGCTTATTGCCCGGGGCACGGTGGAGGAAAAAATCCATCAGATCCAACAGCAAAAAACAGAGATTATTGACCAGATCATTCAAAAAGGGGAAACCCTGTTGTCGAAATTCACCAAAGAAGAACTGTTGGATTTACTGGAAGGATAATAAGAATCAGGGTTTTCAGTGAAACCTTAAGGAATAAAGACCTGGATGTAAATAATTAATAAAATAAAAAAGACTAGGCAATTTGAGGGTGTTATAAATACACCGATCAATTTCCCTAGTCTTTACGTTTGTCATTAAAGGTCCTGTATTTTACCTAAATCCTTTACGTGTCCAATAACCACTAGAATATCATCACTATGAAGTTCATCATCAGCAGCGGGAGAAATGTTGATCTCCTCTTCGTGTTTAACGGCCATTACATTGATTCCGTGTTCTCCTCTAAGATCTAATTCGATGAGACTTTTCCCCACCCATTTTTTAGGCACTTCCAATTCCATTATGCTATATTCTGCAGATAGTTCGATATAATCCAGAATATTATGGGCCACAAGGTTATGGGCGACTCTTTCCCCCATTTCTCTTTCAGGAAAAACCACTCGATCCGCTCCTATCTTGTAAAGTACTTTTGCATGAAGATTGCCTTGGGCTTTTGCGACGATATAGTTAATGCCCGCTTCCTTTGCAATCAAGGTGGCCAAAATGGAGGTTTGAATGTTTGAACCGATAGAAATGATCGCCACATCGAAATTTTTAATACCCAATGAATGAAGGGCCTGTTCATCGGTACCGCTGGACTGTACCGCATGGGTCACATGCTCAGCGATGTTTTGAACAATTTTTTCATCACTATCAATTGCCAGCACATCATGGCCCAGTTTGGCAAGGGACTTGGCCACACTGCCGCCAAAACGGCCGCAGCCGATAACTACAAACTGTCTCATGTAATCACTCCTTTAAATTTAACTAGAAATAACGAACCTATCCGATAATTACCTTATCCTCGGGATAGCGGATTTTTCCTTGATTCTTATGCGTGGATTTTGCAAGAGCCAAAGCCACGGTAAAGGGCCCGACTCTTCCCATAAACATCAAAATAGATAATAGAACTTTCCCAAAAGTACTTAGAGAGGGGGTAATTCCCAGAGAAAGACCTACGGTTCCGAAAGCGGAAGTTGTTTCAAAAATGATTTCCATAAAAGAATTGCCGGATTCTATAATGCTTAGGATCATCGTTATTGAAATAATTAAAATAAGGGCAATAAACATAATGGTTAGAGCGCGATTGATATTATCCTTTGGGATGCGGCGATGAAACACTTCCGTATCGTATTTACCTCGAATTTGGGAGATGATGGTAAAAAGAACAATTCCAAAGGTTACGGTTTTGATTCCCCCGGCCGTGGAGGCGGGAGAGCCTCCGATAAACATAAAAATCATCGTAAGAAGCTTCGAGGCATCAGTTAGTGCACTGGTGTCAATCGTATTGAATCCGGCAGTCCGTGGAGTAACGGATTGGAAAAAAGCAGCCATAAACTTTCCGGGAACACTGAGATCTCCCAAGGTGGCTGCGTTACGCCACTCTAAAAGAAGATATAGTACAAAACCGATCATCAGTAAAAGGACTGAAATGATTAATACGAGTTTTGTATGTAAGGACCATTTTCGAATGTTATTTCTGTAAAAAAACATATCAATAATTACCGTAAATCCTAATCCGCCAAGGATGATCAATGTCCAAATAGTAAAGTTTACTATAGGATTTTGCACATAAGGCATCAGGCTTCTCCCTCCGCCGATGATATCAAACCCTGCGTTGCAAAAGGCGGAAACGGCATGGAAAATACTGTGCCAGATGCCCTCGGCCCATCCAAGCTCCGGCACAAAAACCAAGGATAACAGTATCGCACCCACAGCCTCAATTGCCAAGGTGCCGATAATAATATATTTGGTAAGCCGAACCACCCCGGAAAGATCATTTTGGTTTAAGGAACTTTGGATTAACAAACGCTCTTTTAGAGAAATTCGTTTTCCGATAATCATGGCAAACATGGTGATCATCGTCATAAATCCCAGACCCCCGATTTGAATTAATAAAAGGATTGTCAACTGCCCAAACATGCTCCAATGGGTTCCGGTATCCACAACGGTAAGACCGGTTACAGCAACGGCGGAACTTGCCGTAAACAGCGCATCAACAAAAGGGACACTTACTCCGTCGGCGGAAGCAATAGGAAGATTTAGAAGAATACTTCCGATAATAATTACGCTCATAAAGCCGAGAACAATTGTCTGGGTAGGATTGATGTTTTTATTGATTAGAATATTCATTCATTACACACCTCGGTTCAGATAAATTTAATAACTTGAAACCATTCTTTTAATAGGGTAGAATAGGAGCTTGAATACTTGGCAAACCCTTTTGAGGGTAGAGATATTGTATCACATTGAAATAAAGTTTTCTATCCAGAAAAATCACCTTAGTTTCTGATGACAATAAAGAGAGTGTAGTAATTAAAATAGAACTGAAAATTTTTTGAGTTTCGATGAATTTCGTTTATAATAGAAGGTATATGAAATAAGAAGTAGGGAAATTTCTTTATAGGTGTTTTGATATACCAAAATAGGGTTCCAGCAATATAGCAATAAAAGTTAATTGAGAGGATGAATAGTATGGAGATAATCATTGTAGGTGCCGGAAAACTTGGATATAAGCTGGCAGAAGCTTTCACAATTGAGGATAATAATGTCGTGATGATTGATGTGAAAAGTTCAGCGCTGGATCGTGCAGACACTCAACTGGATGTGTTGACCGTAAAAGGGAATGGTGCCCAACTGTCTTTATTAAGTAGCTTAAAGGTAGGAAATAAGGACCTTCTCGTAGCAGTGACCAGCAGTGATGAGGCGAATATCTTAATTGCATCCACTGCGAAACGTTTAGGCTGCAAAAAAGTCGCTGCCAGAGTGAGAAATCCTGAATATTCCAATCAAACCAATTTTGTAAAAAAGGAAATGAATATCGACTATATCGCAAATCCTGAAAGAGAAACCGCAAGGGAGATTTCTAAATATCTGATAAAAGGAAAAGCACTGCATATGGAAGATTTTGCCGGAGG
>SKOH01000148.1 GCA_007120165.1 Clostridiales bacterium | reverse complement strand
TCCTGCAGTGGTTATTAGTGCCACTCTTGATTCCTTCAATTTTTTTTACAGCGGCAATCTCAGGCGGACCGAATTTCTTGGAAGGCATAAATTCAACGGCTTTTCCGATGAGCTTTTCCATCACTCTTTTTCCGTCACGACTCATTATCTCACCTCCTATTTTTCTGATGTTCCTTGCCGGCTCCGTTGTTCACTGGACGGGAAAGCCATTTTTTCATGAATTTTCGTTGCCATGGAGCAACCGAGTTTTGCAGATGATCCAGGGCTAGTAGTTTTAACATTTCTGATTTCGTCGGATAAGGATAAATAAACTTCTGCAGTGCGGAAATTTTTAACTTTTCTGCAATGGCCAGGGATAATAGACTGATAATCTCTCCTGCTTCCTTTGAGACCACAGTGGCACCGATAATTTTTCCTTTAGGGTCAAGCACCAGTTTTACAAAGCCTTTCGTATCCTCTTCAATAATACTTCGGTCCACTTCACTGAAGGATTTGCTCACTGTCTTTCCGAATTTTCCTGTTTCTTTGGCAGATTTTTCAGTATATCCGCTATGGGCCACCTGAGGTTCGGTATACGTAGTCCAAACCGCTTTGGTATAATCCCTTCGGGTTTTAAAAGGTAAAAGCAGATTTTTAACCGCCAGCTCTGCCTCATAACCCCCTATATGGGTGAATTGGTATTCCCCCAGCGCATCCCCGCAGGCATAAAAAGAGTTTATCAAAGGAGCACAAGATTTAGTTTACGGTGCTTTGATCATAGGACTGGCAACCACCATCATGGTAGTGATGGAAGAAGGAAATATCCTCGATACCACCATCTATACACTTGCCAATATGGTTGAAGGTTTACCTACTATTTTAAGTGGTATTGGTATGTTTATCGTGCAAACTATGATTAATATTTTTGTTCCTTCCGGAAGTGGACAGGCCGCTGTATCCATGCCTATTATGGCCCCTATGGCAGATGTGGTTGGAATTACACGGCAAAGCGCAGTGCTCGCTTTCCAATTTGGAGATGGCTTTACCAACGTGATCTCCCCTACCTCGGGATATTTTATGGCTGCACTTGCAATAGCCGGTATTCGCTGGGAAAAGTGGGCTCGATGGATGTTGCCGCTGTTCCTGATCTGGTCCGCAATAGGTGCTGTGCTGATTTCTATTTCCATCCTAATCGATTATGACCCTTTCTAATAAGGTTTAATCAACCAGCTCGCTCATAACCTAATGATTCTCCTTTAAACCCGCTAATTCAGTTTACGTTTTAGCGGGTTTAATAATTTCTTCACTCTAAATTAATTTATAAAATTATTATTTCGTCTACTTTCATTGTGTTTTATCTATTCGTTGAAAATTCCGGCCAGTCTTTTAAGATTTTCTCCCTGCACCCGGTAGACGGTCCATTCGTCCATGGCCTCGGCACCCATTTCCTTATAAAAATCAATCGAGGAAGTATTCCAATCCAGGCACCACCAATCCAGTCTCCCGCAGTCCCGGTCCAACGCGATTTTTCCCAAGAAAGCCAGCAGGGTTTTTCCGTACCCCTTACCCCGGTACTTCGGCAGTACAAACAGATCTTCCAGGTACAGATTCGCTTTGCCTAAAAATGTGGAATAGTTATGAAAAAACAGTGCAAAGCCTACAGGGCCCCCTTCCTCTTCCCCGATCACGACTTCCGCCTGGCGCTTTTCAAATAAGGTTTCTTGCAGCCCTTTTTCTGTGGCCACCACTTCCTCCAGCATTTTCTCATATGCTGCCAAGCCTTTAATAAACTCCAGAATCAACCCGGTATCCTTTTCGGTGGCAAATCGAATGGTGAAACCTTCAATTCCCGTGGGATAAGTCGTTGTTTCGTGTTCCATACCCTTCATCCTCTCCTTGTTAAGATCTATCTTTCCGCCACGATCAGCATCTCGAAATCCTCTTCGCTGAATTTGTGGTTTCTGCTGTACCCTTTTTCACCGCAACCGAAAAACTCTATTTTCCTAAAGCCCAAACTTTTTAAACGCCAGCTGATCTCACTGGGCAAATAATAGCGCTGATTGCACTGGAGTTCTTTTTTGTATCCATCGTCGTCCGTCACTTCCAGTTTAAAAGTTTCCCGAAGGGTCAGTATATCGAATGTACCGTTTTCTGATTGATTCTTTAACTGAAAAAGCGCATTTCCGGTAGTCATAATGAATTTGGCTTTGTCCTTAAGAGCGGCTGAGATCCCTTCGAGTATCCGATAATCCATCTGATCATCCTCCATTAAAGAAAAAGCCCCTTCGCATAAAATCAGTGCTAAGTCGAACTCCTTTTGGAAATCAAGTGCTCTGGCGTCCTTTTCAGTAAATCTTACCTTCACCCCTGCCTCAGAAGCCTTTTGCCGCGCTTTATTCAGCAAGGCCTTGGACAAGTCGATGCCGGTCACCCGGTACCCTCTTCTAGCCAGTTCAATGCTGTGGCGGCCGGTACCGCATCCCACGTCCAAAATACTGATTTCTTTGTCATAATCAACCTCTTTTTCAATAAAATCCACTTCTTCTTCGGTTCCCTGCACAAACCCTTCCTTGTCATAGACTTCCTCTGAATTTTCATAAAGCTCCTGATACCACTTTTTCATTTTTTCCCTCCTTAGCTGTTATATTTTATATTTATCCTGTGCTACTCTTTAGTTCCGGTATATATAAAACTATGATCATGCATCTTAATCGAACTGCCGCTATTTGTTCCGATAATATTGCCGCAGGAGCATCGGTAATTTTCCCCGTCATTAGCGACCGCATACTTTTTTGTAATTCGGTTTTTGTGGCATTTTAGAACTTTGCCTTTTCCGATTTTACGGTACCTGAACAGTTTTGCTTTGCATTTTGCACATTTGATGGTCAGCATTCAAATCCTCCTTGCTTGAGAAGAAATCGTGTTTTCGTCCCGTCTTACGGGTATATAAAAAATATAATCAACGAAACAATGAAAGGGTGATGGATATGTTACCTTACCGAAAGTCAATTTTTCTATCTATGCTGCTGGTAATTCCTTTAACCGTTGCTGCAGGCTGCGGCAGCAGTCTGGACCCCACAGTTCGAGCTCAGGAAGGATATATCGTAGATATCACGGAAGAACGGATTTATGTAATCAGCCATATTGATCCTGAGGATATTGGTGAACTCACCGAACAGGAGCTGCTGGACAAAAGTGCGGATAATACCGAGGATCGGGATCTTATTGCGGTATGGTACAGTGTGGACTCTGCGGAAGAATTTGAAGTCGGCCAATACATAGAAGTCCGGTCCCGGGAAGTATTGGACAGTTGGCCTCAACAGGCGGAGGCTGCAGGAATCAGAATTCTGGACTCTCCTTAATCGCCGTCACTTCGAAAGTTTTCCGTTGACGTTATGGGATATGTAGCCTTTATCACTCCCCATTTAATAGATTGTGGAATATTCTTACTATACTTATTACTTATTGCATTATAATTAATAGAAAAAGCAACACAGTGTTGATTAAATCCATTATAAAATATCAAAATCTTGTGTTTATTTCTTTTAATATGGAACCAATATATTTATGCAGTCATAAAAAACCGTCCTAGGGATTTATTTCCCTC
>SKOH01000108.1 GCA_007120165.1 Clostridiales bacterium | reverse complement strand
GGGAGCGGAGGGGCATCAAAAATTAATGAAGCGGTTAAATGGATCGCTGAAAACTATCAACAGCTGCCCTATGAAATTTTGGCTGTCAGCGGGAAATACCATTATGACAAGATGAGCAACATTAATAATCATCCGGCTATTGAAGTGGTAAGTTACTTAGAGAACATGCCTGAAAAGATGAAGGAAGCGGAGCTAATCATTACCAGTGCCGGTGCAATAACCATTACCGAAATTTTAGCGACCGGTAAGCCGGCAATATTAATTCCCAAGGCCTATACCGCAGAAAACCATCAGGAATATAATGCGAAAAGCATAGAAACAAAGGGCGGAGCCCTTATGATTCTGGAAAAAGACTTAACCGGGGAGAAACTGCATCAAGAAATTACGCGATTAATTAAGGACCCGGAGTTACTGAAGGAAATGGGTAAGAAGAACCGTTCCTTAGCCCAAGAGAAAACGGAAGAAGATCTTTATCGACTGTTTGAGCGATTATATCATAATAAAAAAGCGAAATAGGTGAGATTATGAAAAAAACTTGGCGGGCTTTAAAAGGAGTATTATTATTTCTGGTGGTTTTAGGAATCTTTACCCTGCGTATGTTGCAGGGCGATACTTTCATGTTAAGCACCCTGGAAATTGACGAATCGGAACATATCACTCCGGAGGTTTTTATCGACATGACAGAGATTATCACCCATCAGAATATCCTCCGTTACGATTTATCGAAAAAGGGAAAAATAATAGACTCTCACCCTTATATTCAAGCGACGGAAGTTCAAAGAAAATTTCCCAATACCCTTGAAATAAAGCTGAAAGAACGTGAGGAGTATGCTATAATACCTTATGATGGCAAATACTTATTTGTCGACAGAGAGCTGTTCTTATTAAAGAGGACAGACGCCTATTTGGCAGGAGATATTCCGGTTTTAAGAGATGTTAATGTAACCCAGTTAAACTTGGGAGAACGAGTAGTCACTGAAAATGATAAATTGGTAAAATTTACTTTCGAAGCCTACGAAGCTTTATCAGTTTCCGATTTATTTCCCTATATTACAGAATTATATCTAATAGAAGATGCGCTAATTATTGAAACCACAGAACAAATTGATGTTGTTTTGGGAAGGGAAATTGATCTCCCTTACACGGTTGTAGCCACTCAAGAAGTTTTTGAAGATTTGATATACCGGAATCAGCGTAACGTATCAATTGTTTCAAAGTACAAAGATTATATTTTCGTAGAATCAGGAACTTTATTACAGCAATTCCAGTCTAAAATAGATGAAGAACAGGCTTTGGAGCAGGAAAATAACGAAGATATCACAGAATCGGAAATAGAACCGAGTGGAGATAATGAATAATTTTATGGGTTATGGGTTTAGGGGGAACAAAGAATGAAGGATTTAAAAAGCAAAATTATTTTAGGAGTACTCTCAATGGTGGTGGTATTTACTCTATCAGTACAACTCCAAACTATTAGAGACACTACCGGAGGTGAGCTTCTTTCAACGCAGCGTTCACAAGCTTTGGCAATCGAACTTAGAAATCTCCAGGAAGAACGGGATCAATTAACCAACGAATTAACGGATTTAGAGAACCGTCTCCAAGAATATGAACAGTCTGATGTAGATGAGAACTTGATTATTCAAAACTTGCGAAGAGACCTGCTGAGATATCAGTTGATATCAGGTCACGTCTCAGGCCAGGGCCCGGGGATCATTGTTACCATTGAAAGTCAAGGGGAAGACGGAGAATTTCTTTTGTATAACTACGATATTTTACTATCCTTAGCAAATAATTTAAATGCTGCAGGAGCTGAGGCAATAGAAATTAACGGAGAGCGCTATACTGCTCTTACAGAAATTTATTATGGGTCCAATGCCATTCACGTCAATGACCGGCCCATTAGCCCGCCTTTCGAAATTAAAGCTATTGGTCATCCGGACACCCTGGAGGCTGCCTTAAACATTCGGTATGGAATCATATGGGAAATCCGACAATTCAGTGGGGTCAACGTTGAGATAACAAAACAGGACAAGCTGCTAATTGAAAGAGCGCAAAGCATCGCGGAATTTGAATATGCAGTGCCGGTGATGGAGGATGAAGAATAGATCTTGAGGAGCTTTTAAAATGAAAAATTCACGGGATAAAATAGTTGTAGGGATAACCGTTTTTTTTGTAAGCTTTATGCTGATCATAAACATACGAAATACGGAGTTGGATTATGACTTCATCCGTTTGGAAACGGTAGAGGCTTTTAACCAGGAAATATCCGAGACAAAGCAGGAAATTGAAACCATAGAAGATTATATTGAACAGAAGAAATTTCAAATTGAAGATTATCAAAAAGCCCTTCGTGACGGAACATTAGAAGATGTGCTGGCAAATGAAGTCGTTAAACAAAAAATAAACAGCCACCTTGTGTCTTTAAAGGGGCCGGGGATTACTGTTGTTTTAGAGGATAGCGAGCGGGAACTAAGAGAAGGTGAAGATCCCAATAATCTAGTCATTCATGATTTGGATGTACTGAACATACTAAATGATCTTAGAAGAGCGGGTGCAGAAGCGCTGGCAATAAACGGTCAGCGGGTAACCAGTCAAACCCAGATCATGTGTCAAGGTGCTACCATAACGGTAAATGACGTGACTTATGGGCAGCCCTTTATCATCGAGGCGATTGGGAATACGGACACACTAAACGCTGCAATTAATGCTCCTACTGCCTATGCCTATATTTTACGGGAATATTACGAATTACCGGTGGGCTCAGAAATCAGCGATGAAATTCTGATCAATGCCTTTGACCGGGAACCGGCTTTGAATTATATTGAGATACAGGAAGGTGATTAAATGATTTTCGCTTTAATCGGTATTATATTAGGTGTAGCCCTAGGATTTTTACTTCCTATCACGTATCCACCAGGTTATTCCCTTTATATTTCAGTGGCTATTCTTGCAGCTCTCGATTCTGTATTTGGTGCATTCAGAGCAAGTCTGGAAGAGAAATTTGATATAGAAATCTTTGTTTCCGGTTTTTTCGGAAATACCATATTAGCAGTAGCACTAGCTTACATCGGAGATAGACTAGGCGTCCCCTTATACTACGCAGCAATTTTCGCATTTGGTGGAAGATTGTTCCAGAACTTAGCAGTTATTCGACGAATTGCTATTCATCGTTTAAGAGTTGCCAGAGGATCAATAAAAGCTTCACACAAAAAGCAAAATAAATAAAAAAATTTTATTTTTTTCAAAAAAAAGAAGGGTTTTCAAAAGTTGTGTTGAATTATTGTATAAGGGATTAGTTTACTATACTATATCTTGATATTGAATATTATAGAACGTGAAGCATCCATATGTACTATAAGGAGGTAATACTTATGTTGGAATTTGATGTAGACATGGATCAATTTGCTCAAATAAAGGTGGTAGGCGTTGGTGGAGGCGGAAACAACGCAGTGAATCGCATGGTTGAATCCGGCTTAAAAGGTGTAGAATTTATTGCAATAAATACTGACAAACAAGCTTTGTATTCTTCAAAAGCTGAACATAAATTACAGATTGGTGAAAAGCTGACGAAGGGGTTGGGAGCCGGCGCTAATCCGGAAATTGGACGAAAAGCTGCGGCGGAAAGTAAAGAGGATATCTATAGAAGACTTGAAGGCGCCGACATGGTATTTGTAACAGCAGGTATGGGAGGGGGCACCGGAACTGGTGCGGCCCCAATAGTATCAGAAATTGCAAAGGAAATGGGAATTTTGACCGTTGGGGTGGTGACCAAACCTTTTACCTTTGAAGGAAGAAAAAGGATGTCCCATGCTCAAACCGGTATTGATGATCTGCGAGCTAAAGTAGACACCCTTGTTACAATTCCAAACGATAGATTATTACAGGTGATTGAAAAAAAGACCACTATGCTGGATGCATTTAAAATTGCCGATGATGTTTTAAAACAAGGGGTCCAGGGTATTTCAGACTTAATAGCGGTCCCCGGACTTGTAAACCTGGATTTTGCAGATGTTAAAACAATCATGTTGGAACAGGGCCTGGCTCATATGGGGATTGGAAGCGCTGTGGGAGAAAATCGAGCTTCGGAAGCTGCTAAACAGGCGATTCAAAGTCCGTTACTTGAAACGTCAATCAAAGGAGCAAGGGGTGTACTGCTAAACATTACCGGTGGAGCGGGATTAGGACTGTTTGAAGTCAATGAAGCGGCAGAACTGGTCACCGAAGCCGCCGATGAAGATGCGAACATTATTTTTGGGGCAGTGATCAACGAAGAACTAGGTGACGAGTTAAGAATTACGGTAATTGCTACTGGATTTGACAATGCTCCCCTTAATGAGGAAATAAGTAAAAAGGAAGAAGTCGTAGAAGAAAAGAAAAAGACCGATTCTTTAGATATTCCTGTATTTCTGCGAAGAAAACGATAAAAGTGACCTAGGAGGCTAAAGGATGAACTGTCCATTTTGTTCCCATGAAGATTCGAAAGTCGTGGATTCCAGACCTACCGACGAAGGTCATGCAATTCGTAGAAGAAGAGAGTGTAGTGATTGTAAGAAACGCTTCACTACCTATGAAAAAATTGAAGAACTTCCTTTAATTGTTATTAAAAAAGGAGGGACCCGGGAATCGTATAATCGAAGCAAGGTCATGAACGGAATTATTCGCTCCTGTGAAAAACGGCCGGTTTCTCTCCAGGACATAGAAGAAATGGTAGATGAAATCGAAAAAACCCTATATAATTCTATGGAAAAGGAAATAAGTACGAAATTCATTGGTGAGCTGGTTATGGATAAGCTGAAAAAAACCGATGAGGTGGCGTATGTGCGTTTTGCTTCAGTATATCGAGAGTTTAAAGATATTAGTACCTTTATGGATGAATTGAATAAACTGTTAAAAGACCCGGACACTAGCAAAAGCTAGTGTTTTTCTTTGTCTAAAACAACTCGTGTATTTTATAAGGTTTACAGTGTAGTGTGAAGACTGTATAATAGAAAGGATTGTTATGTCTCGGATTAAATTATGTTATAATTAATTCAACAGATGAAATTTATTTATAAAATAGTTATAAGAAGGTGTTTTTATTGGAACGTGAAGTGATAAACCGAGTAAGTAAAGTATACCCTGACAGTATCGGCCTTGAAATGGGAATCGAAGTCGGGGATATATTGTTAAACATTAACGGTCAGCCGATTAGCGACATCATAGAGTACCGTTATTATATTTCCGATGAATATTTGGAAATGGATATTCAAAAAATTAATGGCGAAATTTGGACATTGGAGATAGAAAAAGAATATGACGAAGATTTAGGAATGGAGTTTGAAAATCCAATCATCGACCAGTCAAAAAATTGTCAAAATCAGTGTATCTTCTGTTTTATTGATCAACTTCCCGAGGATATGAGGAAAACCTTATATTTCAAGGATGATGACTCCAGGTTATCATTTCTACAAGGGAACTACATTACGCTTACGAATATGAAGGAAGATGAAATCCAAAGAATCATCGATTATCGCATCAGCCCGATTAATTTGTCGGTGCATACAACAAATGCCACTTTACGGGAAGAAATGTTAAACAATAAAAAAGCAGGCAATATTCTCAACATCATGAATCGTTTTAATGATCATGGTATTAAAATGAATTGTCAAATTGTTCTTTGCCCCGGGGTAAATGATGGAGATAACTTAGATCAGACCATTATAGATCTAAAAGAGATGGAGCATATTCAAAGCACTGCGATCGTTCCGGTAGGCATAACAAAATACCGGGAAGGCCTATTTTTGATGAAGCCTTACGATGAAAAATCCGCCTCCGTGGTTATTGATCAAGTGGAGGAATGGCAAAAATCTATTGTAAACGAAAAAGGAAGACGGTTTGTACATTTGTCTGATGAATTTTATATTTTAGGAAAAAGAAAGTTTCCTGAAGTTGAGGATTATGAAGGGTTTCCCCAAATTGAAAATGGGGTAGGGTTAGTTACAAAATTTAATGCAGAAGTTGAAGAGGCCCTAGCCTTTGAAGAAAAAAGAACCCAAACCGGAACTACCATCCGTGCTGGTAAGTTTGAGAACTCTGAGAAAAAAATAAACGTGCAGATTGTTACCGGTACTTTGGCAAAAGGCTTCATTGAAGACCTTGTGAATAAAATCCGAAGGGTAATGACTAATATAGAAATTGAAGTGATTCCTGTGAAAAATCACTTTTTTGGAGAAACCATAACGGTAAGTGGGTTAGTAACCGGTGGAGATATCCTTGAAGCGATAAAGAATAGAAAAGTACCGATAAGGGGGACGGATGATCAGAAAACCGTAACAATCATTCCAAAAGCGATGTTAAAAGCAGAGGAGAATGTCTTCTTGGATGATTTGACGTTAAAGGACTTGGAAAATGGTTTGAATCAGAAAGTGCTGGTTTCTGAAGTGGAAGGTAAGGATTTTATTAATAAACTATTGAGCGTATCAAAATTAATTTAAGGGGTGATAAAATGGGAAAACCAATTGTAGCCATTGTAGGTCGACCTAATGTGGGTAAGTCCACATTGTTTAATAAAATATCAGGAAAAAGAATTGCGATTGTGGAAGATAGACCTGGTGTTACCAGGGATCGGATATATATCGAGACGGAGTGGTTAAATCATCAGTTCCATTTAATTGATACCGGGGGGATTGAACCGAAATCCAAAGAAATCATTCCTGCACAGATGAAACGTCAAGCAGAACTGGCCATAGAAACAGCGGATGTAATCATTTTTTTACTGGATGGCAGAGAAGGTCTGACTGCGAATGATCGAGAAATTGCTAATATGCTCCGCAAATCCGGAAAGCCGATTCTACTCGTGCTCAATAAAGTGGATAATAGAGAGTCATCACCTTTTTACTATGACTTTTTCGAGTTAGGTCTGGGAGAACCGGTGGAAATTTCGTCGGCTCTGGGATTAAATATTGGAAATCTACTGGATGAAATCGTGGCTCTGTTTCCAAAAGGTGAGCACGGAGACTATGATGAAGAGGTAATCAAAGTTGCTGTTATCGGTAAACCCAATGTGGGAAAATCTTCGTTAGTCAATAAAATCCTTGGAGAAGAACGGGTAATTGTCAGCGAAATTGCAGGTACTACCCGGGACGCCATTGATACACCTTTCACCGTTGGGGATGATCAATATGTTTTAATCGATACCGCTGGGATTCGAAGAAAAAGCAAAGTTGATGATAGTATTGAGCGTTACAGTGTAATTCGATCTGTTACTGCAGTAGAACGGGCGGACGTTTGCCTATTGCTTATTGATGCAACGGAAGGGGTAACAGAACAGGATAAGAAGATTGCAGGTTATAGTCATGAGGCTGGAAAAGCTCTGATTATTGTGATCAATAAATGGGACTTGATTGAAAAAGATACGAAAACGATGAATACCTTTATTAAAGATATTCGAAATGAACTGTCCTACTGCTACTATGCACCGATTTTATTTATTTCAGCGTTAACCGGCCAACGAACCGATAAAATACTGGAAACCGTTAAAGCCGTGGCAAATCAGAATGCAATGCGGTTAAAAACCGGTGTTTTAAATGAAATCATTGGAGAAGCGGTGCTTTTGAATCAACCGCCCTCGGATAAGGGTAAAAAATTAAAGATCTATTATGGTACCCAGGGAGGAGTTAAGCCTCCGACGTTCATCTTATTCGTGAATGATAAGAAGCTGGCACATTTTTCCTATATACGTTATCTAACGAACAAAATACGTGAGAATTTTGGTTTTGAAGGCAGTCCGATTCGATTCATTTTAAAAGAAAAAGTGAAAGGGGATTAACTGTGGAATTAATTCTTACCATAATTATTGCTTATTTGATTGGAAACCTATCCCCGTCCTATTTATTGGGAAAACTGGCTAAAAATATTGATATTCGAGAACATGGAAGCGGCAACGCAGGCACTACTAATGTATTAAGAGTAATGGGGAAAAAATTTGCAGCCCTTACATTTATCGTGGATGCCCTCAAGGGAGTATTGGCCGTGGTAATTACGCGATACTTTTTCGGAGAAAACTATGCCATGGTCGCAGGGATTTTTGTTGTAGTCGGTCATAACTGGCCGGTGATCTTAAAATTCAAAGGAGGAAAAGGCGTTGCAACCTCGTTGGGAATGATCCTGGTAATTCATCCTTTATACGGCCTTCTAGCCATATTAGCAGGCATAGCAACATTGTTTAAAACCAAAATTGTTTCTTTGAGCTCCATGGTCGGAATGATTTCTTTTGCTATATTGATACTGATTTTTAGTAGAGACTTTGCTATTTTTGCTGTAATCCTGGCAAGTATGACGATTTACAGACATAAAGAGAACATACAGCGATTAATACGTGGAGAAGAGAAAACCATCTCCAAGAAAAATAATTCTTAAGGGAGGTTACATTATGAAACCAATATCTGTTGCTGTAATAGGTGCCGGCAGTTGGGGAAGTGCATTAAGTATTGTACTTAATAGTAATGGTCATAAAGTCCAACTTTGGATGAGAAGCTCAGAGCAGCTGGAAGAAATAAAGAGCACGGGTAAAAATCAAAAATATTTAAAAGAAGTTAATATTCCCAGAGATATTACCTTGTCAAATGATTTAGAAGACAGTATTTTAAACAAAGAGGTGGTCTTGTTATCGGTACCGACTCAATCCGTAAGACAGGTATTAAAACAAATCAAACCTTTCCTGAAAAAGGAACAAATTGTCATCAACGTGGCTAAAGGTTTGGAAGTCCAATCAAAACTACGGATTTCGGAGATTATCGAGCAGGAATTGGGAGACCAGCCCTGTGTAGTGCTATCAGGCCCCTCTCATGCAGAAGAGGCTTCGCTAGGCCTGCCGACCACCGTCGTCTCAACATCTAAGGAGAAAAGGTTGGCTGAATACGTTCAGGATTTATTGACGAATGATTATTTTAGAGTTTATACTAATCCTGATATAATTGGTGTTGAACTGGGAGGCTCCCTGAAAAACGTGATTGCCTTTGGTGCCGGAATTTCTGATGGTCTGGGCTATGGTGATAATGCAAAGGCTGCATTAATGACCAGAGGAATCCGGGAGATTGCCCGTTTAGGTGAAGCTATGGGGGCGAAAATGGCGACTTTTTCCGGTCTTTCTGGAGTTGGTGATTTAATCGTAACTTGTACAAGTATGCATAGTCGAAATAGAAGAGCAGGTATACTGATTGGTAAGGGTAAATCCATAGAGGAAACCTTGGAAGAAGTGGGAATGGTTGTGGAAGGTATTAAAACTACAGAGTCTGCTTATGAATTAGCAAAGCTCTATAATATAGAAATGCCTATTACTGAGCAGATTTATAATGTAATATATAAGGGAATTGAGCCTAAAGATGCGGTCATTCAACTGATGAGTCGCCGAATGAAAAATGAAATGGAAGAAATTGTAGAAGATAGAGAACTTGATTGGTAACAAATCCACGAATTTTACGAAAGTGGGCAGGTTTATTGTAAAAGCACTTGACTTTTGCTGATAAAAAGATTACAATATTTTTTGTAGCTTAATCGGGATGTAGTTCAGTTGGTAGAACGCACGTCTGGGGGGCGTGAGGCCGGCGGTTCAAGTCCGCCCATTCCGACCATTTAAAAATGTTAACTACAATAAGAAGCTGTATCTCTAACAAGAGATACAGCTTTTTTGATTTTTGTGAAACATTTGAAATTAATTGGACGTCTAAGGGGTATAGGTTTAATATAAAGGTAAAGGAGTGTGGAAAATGTTAAAAGTAGGAAGGATTATGCGTCTGCTACTACTGGGTACTATATTATTTTTTACCATTACTGCCTGTGGAGGAGAGCTCAATGAACAGGAAGATTCCCTTGAGGAAGAGGACGCTGGGGTTGAGGATTCCCAGGAGGATGAAAATAATGATGAGGTCGACGCTTCGGAGGAAGAAACCGGTGAGAAAGAACATGGTGATGAAGAACAGATAGGAGAGGAAGAAAATATGGATTCCAATGAAATTCAGGGTGAGTATTTTACAAAAGATGTTGAAGTGGATGATTCTTTAAGCAACTGGATAGAGAGCAAGAAGTATGAACCGGGTGTATATCAGTATCCGGATGATGAAAAAATATATATCATTGCCGCAGGGGAGCGAAATACCGGTGGGTATTCTGTAGTTATTACAGAAGAAATTTTAGAGGGGGAAGATGTGAATCTTTATTATAAAATCCTTACCCCCGGTCCTAATGATATGGTAACTCAGGCAATCACCTATCCGTATCTTCTAATAAAAATTTCAGGGGAAATTGAAGAAGTGGATTTTATAAAACAGTAGTCAATATTTATAGATCGATAAAGGACTGCAGCCCAAAAGCGGTAATTCCATTACTGCTTTTGGGTTTAATAGTAAAACATAGTATATTTTATACTGATGAAAAATAAATCTTATTGTAAAGAAGGGTTACAAATGGAAAACAAAAGGGTTTTACTATTGTTTGTTGATGGTTTTGGTTTAGGGAAGGAAGAAAAATGGGCCTATAATCCTATAGAAACAGGTAATTTGCCGATCATACAAAGTCTTTTAAAAAACCATTCCCCTATCCCAACGGATGCACAACTTGGTGTTGCCGGCCTACCCCAAAGTGCTTCAGGACAAACTACGATATTAACTGGAGTTAATGCACCCTTGGCCATCGGAAGACATTTAAACGGTTTTCCCAATAGGGAGCTAAGAGATATTATTACGAAAGAAAACATCTTTATTAAACTTCAAAAACTAGGCTTGAAAGTTACCAATGCCAATGCCTATAACACAAAGTTTATAGCAAATTTATTGAAAAATCCCACTGCCCCAACAGAAATGTCGGTCTCCACGGTTGCTACCTTATCTGCCGGGCTTTCCTTGTACACAGAGAAAGATTTAAAAAATGGTACTGCAGTGTATCAGGACCTAACTAATCGAACTATGGTGGAAAAATGGAAAGCAAAGGTGCCTATTAGAACCCCTCGTGAGGCTGGAGAGATATTAGGGAGAATTGTCAATCACCATGAATTTACTTTTTTTGAGTACTTCCAAACAGATCTGGCCGGGCATCAAAGAGACTTTGATAGGGCTTATCGAGTATTGGAAGAGTTGGATCAGTTTATAGGGAGTCTCTTAAAATCTCTTAATTTGAAAGATACATTATTTATATTAGCAAGTGATCACGGTAATATTGAAGATTTATCCACCGCTGATCATACTATGAATAAAGTACCGGTCGTTCCCCTTGGGTGCGGTTCTGAGAATTTTCGAAAAAATATCCAAAGCTTACAGAATATCACGCCCGGCATTCAACAATATTTTTTAGAAAATCAACAGACTTTTTAGCTGTAACTACGTATATGATAGGTAAAGAAACCAAATTGCTAAACCATGATAGGAAATGATAGAACTTAGTTCAAATATACTAAAGAAGGAAGGCGATAAAAATGAATAAGAAATTATATCTTTCAGAGGAGAATAAAATGATTGCCGGGGTATGTGGAGGAATTGCGGAATATTTCGATTTAGATCCCACCCTCGTACGTTTAGGTTGGGTGATCTTCAGTGCAATGGGGGGAGCCGGAATTCTTGCTTATATTATTGCCATGTTTGTCATCCCGAAGCGAGGATAATAAAAGAATAAAACTATTTTAGAAAGCAGGTGTGCTTATGAGTAAACGGTTAACCATATCGAATACCGACAAAAAAGTTGCCGGAGTATGCGGTGGTATTGCTGAGTATTTTGAAATTGATGCCACATTAGTGCGGCTCGCATGGATTCTATTTATTTTTGCCGGTGGAGCCGGATTTATAGGCTACATCATTGCTGCGCTGATAATGCCAAAGCCCTCTGTGGATTACGGTTTAAATAAGTCCGCTGAGGAGATGGATGAAGGATATATTGATTTAGATGAAGTAGACCAATATACCCCCTCTGAACATCACGATTTTCAAGATAACCCTGAGGAGCGCAAAGAAAATGCTGGTAAGAGCAACAATATCGCCCAATATGTTTTGGGCATTATATTATTACTGTTGGGAGTCAGCCTGCTGACCAATCAATTTTTCTTTTGGAATCTGTTCAGCTTACGACAAATGGCTTCGATAAGTTTGATCGCCATTGGAGTTGTTGTAATTGTAAAAGAAATCAAAAACCCGTAGTGGAATTAGGATATTTATTTTAAAACCCCGTTTCTAATAATACTAAAATGTAGTAAAATAAAACTCTAGAGTTATATAACTTTAGAGTTTTCATAGTGATTTAGGGTATAATAGTACCGTTACGTAATTGCAAATATATCATATAATGGAGGGATTACTGATGAAAAAAATTTTAATTACAGGAGCCTTAGGACAAATAGGAACCGATCTTACCCGCTACATGCGTGATATTTACGGGGAAGAAAATGTCCTGCCTTCTAGTCGAAAAAGAAAAGAGGGACACCCTTTAATGGATGAAGGGGATTTTGAAACCTTGGATGTTTTGAATTATGAAGTAATGGAAGAAGTTATTAAAAAACATCAAATCACCCATATTGTTCATTTGGCTGCGATTTTGTCCGGCACAGGTGAAAAAAATCCCCAAGCTGCCTGGGATATTAACATGAACGGCTTATACAATGTCTTGGAAATTGCGAGAGTACATGACCTTTCGGTCCTCATACCCAGTTCAATAGCCGTATTTGGTGAAAGCACCCCAAAGGATCAGACGCCTCAGGATACAATTATGAGACCTTCTACGATCTACGGAGTAAGCAAAGTATCGGGAGAACTGCTTGCGGACTATTATCATTCCAAATATGGGGTGGACACCCGAGGGGTTCGTTTCCCTGGCCTGATATCCAGCGATGCGCTGCCCGGAGGAGGTACCACGGACTACG
>SKOH01000123.1 GCA_007120165.1 Clostridiales bacterium | reverse complement strand
GTCCTTCTAACCAATCTTCGAAAGCTTCAATTTGCTCATACCATTCTTTTTCGATTTCAGATACTCTTGCCATCCCATAGTCGTCTCCTCGCTCTTTCTTAGACTGTAGGTCTGCTCCAAGATCAGCATCAAGTTCTCCTTCTTCAGTGAACGCTACCCGTACTTGAGCTACGTCAATGAAGGTTTTTACAATTGTTCCGTCAGCATCAAAAGCGGTTGCAGTTAAATAAGTATCTACTTGTGCTTGCGCGTTATCTTCGTCTGATGCATCTCTGGATCTGTCGATCTGAGTTTTAACCCCTAAACCTACAGTTTCAGCTCCATCAGCTTCTTCAGCTAATTCCCAAGCTTCTTCAACAGCGGCAAGGTATGAACCAACTCTAATGGTCACAGAAGATGCTAAGTCTTCATCTTCCGGTGCATTATCTTCGTTTAAGTCCATTGCTAAAACGTCATCAATATTCTGTCCGATCATCCACTCTTCTAAAGCTTCAATCTGTTCGTACCACTCTTTTTCAATTCCGGAAACTCTTGCCATTCCGTAATCATCGCCTAATTCTTTCTTCGTCGGTACTAACTCGTCTCGATCAGAAGTAACCTGCATATCTTCATCAAATGCCACTCGAGTTTGCGCTACGTCGATGGATACGGTAATGATTGTTCCATCTTCATCAAAACCAACTGCAGCTGCAGTTACGTCCGCTTGAGCTTGAGCAGTTTCCTCATCATCCATACCTCTTGATCGTGCAATTGAAATGTTGTGACCAAGACCAACTAAAGCAATAGATTCTCCTTCGGTTGCTTCGTCTGCATCTTCGTCTGCATCTTCGTCTGCATCTGCATCTTCGTCTGCATCTTCGTCTTCACCTTCTGCTGCTTCTTCACCATTTTCAGTGCCTTCTCCATTTACTTCTTCACCGTCGTCATCTTGTCCGCATCCGATAAAAAGAAATAAAGACATTGCTAATACCATTAATAAAACCAGAAGCTTCTTCATTAATTTTCTTCCTCCTTAAATAATTTGCTATTAACAATACTTATTCTTTGTTAATAGTTTATCTTTATTAACTACTTCTTATACAATATACCATTTATTGATATGTTAATCAATAGATTTTTTATATTTTTTTTAAGAATATTTCAAAATTGGAATATAACGGGGAAATAGAACTGTTTTAAGAAAATATTTCTTTTTTATGTTTTTCGGCGCTGCCATTACGGATCAAGTATAACCGCCTCTTATCAATGCTTAGATGCCGGTATTATTGCATGTTTTTTGCTAAGATGCTTCGATGCCTGATCTAAGAAATCTACGGTAGCCTAGGGGTTTTGAAGTGTCTTTATCAATAAAAAACTCCCAATCCGATAGGGGTGGGAGTACCATAAGGATTAATCATATATTAAAAAATACTTGAGAATGTTCTAACAAGCTTCCCGTGTTAAAACCGCTGGTAGGCCCAAGGCGGATGGGGCTGCGGAGAATCCAGCTTTCCCATAGATTTCCCCGGAAATCCTTCAATAATGGAGTGATCTTCGAATTTGCTTCGCTGTTTTATTAAAGTCCCTGCCTTAACCAGACAATTTTTCCCCAGCTCACTGTAATCACAGACGTTGCTTCCGGACTCCACAATGGTTCCTTCCTTAAGAGTGGTTCCGTGAACTATCGACCCCGGCCCGATGATTACTCGGTCTTCAATAATCAGTTCATTATCCGGAAGCAGATGAAGTACGGTATTTTCTAAAATCTGCACATGGTCTCCTATACGCACCGGTCCGTGGGAATTTCCGATAATCCGGACTCCGTCACCGATAAAGGTATTCTCTCCTATTATCACATCACCGTTCAACTCCGCCCCGGGGGCAACATAAGTGTTTTTTCCGATCACCGGCCGCTTTCCCTGAATCTCATAGGTTTTACCCATATTTTTTTCCTCCTTCAGCTTTTCCTCTATTCGGGTGCCTACAAACAGGGAGAGACTGACATCACCGCTACGCATTCTTTTGATCCGTTTTTCATCCTCCACCATAAGCTTTCGAATAACCCGGGCGGGACGTCCCACAACCACCGAGTTATCCGGGATTTCCATACCTGCCGTGACCAGGGTTCCCTCGCCAAAGATACAATAATCCCCCACTTTAGACCCCGGCATAAAAATTGTACCATTGCCGATTTCGCATAAATTGCCGATAGTACTGTTCAGCACAATACATTTATGACCAAAGACGGTTTTACTTCCCACGAAAGTGGGCATTTCCTGAGAACCTACCAATATAGAGTTCTCCAAAGCCCAGGTCTGATTGCCGAGGTGTAGGCTTTCCGGCTCACTGCCTCCCCTTACAATGGTTCCCTGGGCAATATAAACCTTTTTACCCAGTTCCATGGAACCCCGAAGGCTGGCGGTATCTGCTATATTTATATTCATGTTGTTTCACTCCTCTATTAACGGATCCACTGCTTTTTACCAAAATCTTCTCTTTTATCGCTAAAACCTATTTAAAAAGCTTTTTTAGCGCCTTGAAAATATCAAAGGAGGTTCTTCGGTACACTTTATTATAGGCATACTTTTTCGGATTTCGTACCCAACCCTTACCTCTGGGCATTTTAATTCCCGCCCGGTGAACAATCTGCCTTTTCGGGCTGATTCTTGCAGAGACTCTTTTTTTCATACTGGGTTTTCGAATACCAAATTTCATTTTCTGATCGCCCCTTCCTTAATTAAAAAAACTCTACATCCTATTGATTCCCAAGTTTCTGAATAAATATCATTTTTTTGAGTATATATGAAGTATTCAACTAATTAGGAAAGGAGAAAACCATGGATAAGATACAAGAGAATTTTAGTTATTTCCAAAAGCACTACCCGGAGATCTATGACGCCTACGAAACCTATGGTAAAAAAATTCATGAAAAAGGGGGGCCCCTGGATGAAAAAACCCGGTGGCTGATTAAAATTTCCGTCTCCGCTACAGAAGGCTACCCCTACGCCCTTAAGACCCATATAAAAAAGGCCCTCGCCGCAGGCTGTACGCCGGAGGAAATCCAGCACACCCTGCTGCTGCTCGCTCCAAGCGTAGGGTTTCCCCGAATGATGGAAGCGCTGCTGGTTTTTCGGGAAATCGTCGAATAAAAACAGGCCTCCTGTTCAAGTACTTCCTTGAACAGGAGGTCTGTTAATTTACAGACTATTCCTTCCCCCTTTGAAAGGCTCTTACCATGATGATGATTCCCACAACAATTAACCCGATGGGAAACAAATTGCTGAGTACCCTTCGTGCCAGCTCCGTTTCCAACATCTGCACCAGAAAAATAAACAGGCTAAAGCCCCAAAGGGCTGCAGTTGGATAAAGAGGCCACCGTCTTTTACCCGCAGGGAGGTTTTTCAACCGGGAGGTGTGAAAAAGATATACTATTAGAAAAGCCGTTCCCAGAAATATAAAAAACAGATAGCCGTCCTGATCCCCCAGAGAAAAATTCTGCTCAATCGCGGCGAAAAGCCCCACCATCGTAACGATGGCCCCGGCAATCAACAGACCCTGTCTTCTTCGAAAAACCGAATCTCCCGAACGGTAGTACATCACAAGCAGCAGACCGCCGATAATCACCAATGTCAACTCTCCGGGATAATACCCTAAACTGCTCAGAAGAGAAATTCCTCCCATAAGCACCAGTCCCAAGCCTAACCATTTTCGATCCATAAGAACACATCCTTTTTATAGTACTTTTACGATACGATCATTACTTTTGCCGAAGCCATCGAAAAATTTCCGCCGGAGTGGCATTTTTCCCATACATCAGCAACGCTGTTTTAAAGATTTTTCCGGCCAAACGCATAATCAAAAATGTGGTGCCTACTAAAATTCCCAGGGTCAGGATAATTTCCATCGTCGGTATTCTTGAGGCGATTACCAATCGAAAAAGCATAACTCCCGGGGTGGATAAGGGAAAGTAGGAACCGACCTTCGCCACAATCCCATGGGGATTTTGAATAATGGCTCCGATGAAAAATACCGGCAGCATAGGGATAATAAACAGGACCCCTTGAAAATTCCCCGCCGCGTAGATATCATTGATTGTGGCTCCCATACTGACAAACAGTGCGGAAAACATCAAGTAACCGATTACCGCATAAAGGAGCATTAACGGCAGTTCTGCCACAAATAAATACTCCAATACCGGGATATCAAAGTAATAGGTGGACACCAGTATCCCCACGGCGGCCCATACCGCTACCTGAAGGAGTCCCAAGAAAAAGTAGCCGATGATTTTCCCCTGCATTAAATCCCGGGCACTGACCGAGGAGAGTAAAACCTCCGTCATTTTATCCCGTTTTTCCTGGGTGGCACTTTGAAAAGTCATGGTTCCCGATATAAATACGGAAATCAGAATCAATCCCGCAAATACACCGGGGATCAATCGGCTTAGAAAATCCAGATCCTCTTCCAGAAGTGAGGTCTGTCCGATAAAAAAGTCCGTGGTGATATAATTTGCCATGTCCCGATCGATTTCCATCTGATCGAGTTTATGTTCCTGCAAGGTCTGGTTTAGTGCAGTCTGAAATCCGCTTAAGGGGATCATCCCTTCATCTCCGGTGTACAGTGTGAACTGATGGGACTGAAAGCCTTCTTCATCGATGATGATATAGGAGGTCCGGTCCTCCTCTATCACACGTTCTTCCAGCTCCTCAATGGCTCCTTCAAAGTTTTCCAGTTGGTACTGTTCCCGGTCCACATTTTCTTCTAACATTTCATATATTCCGATCTCATCCACCACGTATATGTAGTCCATCTGGTTTCTTTCCAGGGACTCCAGTAACGTGGGCAAGGCTCCGAATAGAATCATAATTAACGGGGTCAGGGCCACGGAGATCAAAAAAGTTTTGTTGGTTAAATTTTTTTTAAGCTCCCAAAGAGCTACTTTAAAGGTTTGTCCCATATTACTTCCCCCCTTTTGCGATATTTACAAAAATATCATGCAGAGAAATCCGGTCCATATGCAGCTCTTTAATACGGGTCTCCCCGGGCAGCTGCCGAAAAAAACTTTGAGGGGTTGTATCCTTTACCAAATAGATCACCGCTTTTTCCTCTTCTATTTCCACCCGCTCCACACTGGGAAGTTTTTCAAAGATCGCTCTTTGGTTTTTACCGTAAATCGTACATTTAAAATCCGCAAACTGTTCTTTTACTTCATCCAAGGTTCCATAGATCACTTTTTCCCCTTTATTGATCAGGAAAATACGGTTGCACAGGGCCTCTACCAGATTCATTTGATGGGAAGACAGTAAGATGCTGACGCCGGAATCCGAAAGGCTGCGTATTTCTTCCCGGAATAAATCCTGACTTACCGGGTCCAATCCCGAAAAAGGTTCATCCAGGATCAAGAACTCCGGTTCATGAATAATTGCTCCGATAAACTGCACTTTTTGAGCCATGCCTTTGGAGAGCTCCTCGATTTTACGTTTTTCCATTCCTCCAAGTTCAAATTTCTCCAGGTAACGGGACAGGCGGATTTTCGCTTTGTCCTTAGGATAGCCCTTCAGTCCCGCAAGATAAAAGATGATATCCTGAATGGAGACGTCTTTATATAATCCCCGCTCCTCCGGTAAGTATCCGATTTTTCCCAAGGGCAGCCGTTCTTTCTTACCCCCGAGATAAAAACTCACCTCCCCTTTGTCAGGATAAATCATTCCCATGATATTTCGAATCAACGTAGATTTTCCCGCACCGTTTGGACCCAGAGTTCCCATGATGTCCCCTTTTTTCACATCAAAGGAGATGTTTTTCACCACTTCCACCCCGCCAAAGGCTTTGGTTACGTTGGATATGGACAGTGTATTTTCCATGTGGTTTCCTCCCTACTTATACTATTTATATTTTTTCTATAAATCCTTAACCCATCTAAAAAGCATTTTGCCTAGGGTATGCCCGATAATTACTCTATACTGCTCTCGTAGCTTTCCCTATACCTCTTAGTCGGAACCCTATTCTCCTTTAATTTTTTCAACAGCAGGATCAGCATCCCCAAGGAAAAAATCATAATGCCTCCTAACATCCAATCAGAGTAAACCGGGGGGATCAGCAGCGACGTTCCGTTCCATCCGATGTGCATCAGAATCGGAGCCCATAAAGACTGGGTATACTCATAGAGCAGTGCCAGAACAATTCCTCCAAGAAACGCATAGATCCCCTGCAGCCAATTCAAATGAAAGACGCCAAAAATCAAAGCTTGAGCAATAATTGCAAAGGGTAGGGCCATGCTTTTTTTTAACTGATGATAAATGATCCCCCGGTGCATCACTTCTTCAAATATGGGGACCACTATGGCTATCGACAAAAAGATCAACAAAAAATTCCCTTCGGCGGGTATGATGGACTCGATTACCTCCCCATGACTGGGAAACAGGCGGTAAACCTGGGTCAATGAGATCAGTGCAAACAGAAACAGCGAGAAAAAACCTCCGACAAAAATACTCTTCAAAATGGCAGAAAATCTTATTTTTCGTAAACCGATCCCTTTAGAAAAGCTTTTTCTTCGAATTGTAAAAGCCGCCCAAAATATTATCAAAGCGACTACACTCACCGTAATCAGCAGAAGATTGGTGTTTCGGGCAAAAAATACATCAAAGCCTTCCGAACTTCCCTCTTCCGCATACAACCCGGCATAGTAAACCCCGAAGAAAAACCCTGCAATTATATTTGCTGTAAGATAGGCAGTAAATGTTCCAAAAATGATTATAATGCTTTTCACTGTGCTTTTCATGCTGTCCTCCTTAGTAACCTTCTATTTGATTAAATATTTTCTTTAATATAATATTCCCATGGATTTAACATTTTCTTAAGTGAATACTGGAAAACAAAAAAACAATAGCTGTATGCCTTAAACTCTTTTATACCAGCCTTCATAATTATCCCTAAGTCCTTTGAAAATATCTAAAGAGCCGTTTTCCCTTTTTCACCATTATATCATTTATCCGCACAATTCGACTACATCTTCTCCCTTCCGAGGAATCTAAATACTGGCATCGATTTACCGGCTTTACCATGATATACTAAGAGAAAACTTACTAACAAAAGGAGACCCCGGTATGTCTAAAAATCAAACCAACCTTCAAATCTGGATCGATGCCGACGGCTGTCCCGTGGTAAAAGAAACCATTGACATCGCAAAGGAGTATCAAATCCCTGTAACTTTGGTTAAAAATCATGGGGTTTACTTGGAAAGTGATTACGCCACAATCATCACCGTGGAAATTTCCAATGATGCTGCGGATTTTTACATCCTTACCCATATGAAACCCGGGGATATTGTCGTTAGCCAGGATAACGGACTGTGCGCCATGGTGCTGTCCAAGAAGGGATACTGCATCGATCAAAACGGAAAAATCATTAATGAGGACAATATCGACTTTTTACTCCAAACCCGGCATATCAGTCGAAAAAATCGGATGCAGAAACAAAAGGGTCCAAAAATCAAAAAAAGAGAAGACCAGGATGATCTCCTCTTTGTAACAGCACTAAAAAAACTGCTGAATGAAATTCGGACTTAACCAAGTAAAAAAGCACTATATCCTTCACCTGATTATAACTAATTTATGTTTATAGGTTTTCAACAGGCTCTGTTTTTACAGATTTTTAACAGGCTCTGTTTTATAAGTCCATTTCGTTGAGTAAATCCCGAAGTTCCCGAAGCTCGTCTTTCGTAAGCGTAATGCCTTTTCCCATCTTTTCATGTTCCACGTCCCAGTCCCGAATATCAAACTTTCCAGGACGATCATTCCAGCTCACCAGATTCAACTCTTTATTCCACCCTTTTGGGGATGTGGAAATCACCCCATACTTCTTTTCAATTTCAAATTTAATTCCGGCCACCGTACCCTCCCCTTTCCTGTATTTATTCTTTATGCGTCAAATAAAAGCTTCTCATATCGGTTAAGTTTTTCTTCCAAGAGATTCAATGAAATACTTCTGGCCTCTCGAAGGGTCTCCTTTTCTTCGATGGTTAAAAGAATCATTGGGAATGTAAAAACACTGTACTGCCCTTGAATATTCGGATACTTTTCGACGTCCACCTTACCTAAGGCTACCCGGGGGTGTCTTTTCACCAAGGCTTCAAGCTTGGGCAAAAAGTCCCGACATACCCCTCAAAGGTCGGAGCCGAAATAAACAAAATTGATGGGATGATTTTTTCGAAATGCTTCAATTTCGACGACAGACTTTAATATTTCCATTCTGGCACCCCTTTTACCATGATCTATCGGAAATTTTGTTTATCCCTTCGGTGTATTCTTTACGTACCCAATTTTTTTCATTCCGAACCACAAAACTCTTCCCCAGCTGATCATCCCTAAATCCGAAGCCAGATTACAGGAAGGCCTATTGGTTTCCACAATATGTACATAGGGGGTTTTGTCGGTCTCTATGACTTTTTTAATCAGGTCAATGGACACCTCCCGAGCCAATCCTTTCTTTCGGTATTTTTCCAACGTATACATCACTCCCATAGAGTGATCCTCCCTTACCAGAGCCCAGGAAATCGGTTCTCCCTTGTCGTCCCGAAGCATGGAGGATGGACGGTTCGCAATGCATTCCCTTAAATATTCTTTGGAACCTTCATGGCGGTAGGTATAATACTGATCGACAATATCCAAATCCTTCTCTTCAATAAAATCCAAGTTATGGGGATGATTCCTCAGATAAGCCTCGTGCTGATCCTTAGGAAGATAATATAAAAAACAGGGCTCCTCCCAGTCCAGTTCATAGCCGGGAAGATGATGAATGACTTCCTTTGCAATATCCAACGGGATACCGCAAAAGTTGGCTTCCTCGGGAAAATCGAAATCCTTCAGCATTTTATGTAATACCTCTTTCTTAGGGGCAAAAATCGCATGCCAATCCCCGTCTTGTAAAATAAATCCTTGGGGCTGTTCTTTGTCATCGAGGAAGAGCCTCTTCTTTTCACTGTTTCGAATTCTTCCGATCACGTTGATGTTTTCCATCTTGTATTTCTCCAGCATTCCCTGAATTTTATAAAACTCTGTTGATTCTACCATTTTCCACTCTCCTTACCCTTCATTTGTTAAAACTTTTTTTTTGGTACCCTCCTGAATGACGCCGCTCAGTCCCCGTTTCTTAAACCATCTGCCGATCACTGCCGCTTCAAATACTACAGAGAGGGCTATGGCAATCCAGACACCGATTTCTTCCAAAGAGGTGTAGTTTCCTAAATAAATCGCTAACGGGATTTTCACCAAAACATTGCCAACGATGGCACTGATCATCGGAGGCATGGTGTCTCCCGCACCGGTAAAAGCACCTCCCAGAACAATGGGAAAAACCACAAAAATGACTCCCAGATAACATATTCTCAGGTAATACACGCCGATTTGAATCAGTTCTTCACTGGATGTAAAAATCATCATCAAGTAGCGCCCTAAGACGACATAAAGTAAAAAGAATACCCCCATGTTAATCATGGCCAGGGTCAGGCCCTTACGGACAATTTCAAACGCCTTTGTTCGGTCCCCCCTCCCAAGGGATTGTCCCACCAGAACCGAAACGGCAATCTGCAGTCCCTTTAAAAAAATAAAAATAAATTCAAACAGTCTACCCCCAATGGAAAAAGCCGCCGCCGGGGTTTCTCCAAGGCCTAATACAATTCGCATCATGATCAGGCCGGTAATCGGCCGCACCATCATCTGGACCATGGAGTAGCGGCCAATTTTTAAAATGGCCTTACAGGTTCTTATGCGAATGCCCAGACCTTTGGCAAGCATCTCTTTAACCGACAGCAGTTTTCGACCGATCAGCACCGTCATCAGCATCAGTCCCAGGACCTCTGCCAATAGCGTTGCCAGGGAGGCGCCTTCAATTCCGAAATTCAGCTGAACGATAAAAACATAATCCAATAAAATATTGATTCCGTTCATTATTAAAAATATGATAACCGGATTTTTCGTATCACCGGTAGCCTCGGAGATGGCTTTCGCCGTCACATTAAAGAAAATGAAGGGAATGGAAATAAAGGACAGACGGAGATATTTCACCGCTTCACTGATTACTTCCGGGGAACTGTCGCCGAAAATACCAAGGACCCCCTCAATATTCAAATAGAGTCCGATCCCCATAACGAGACCGATAACCAAAGATAACACCAGTGCATTCTTCGCAACATCCTTCACATCCTCGGGACGTTCGGAACCGGTATACTGGGATACCAGAGCAATGGCTCCCGTGGACAGCAAAAACGGCAGCACCCGTACCACGCCCATTAAAGCGGTACTGGCCCCCACCGCCGCTGTAACGGTTTCCCCCAGCAACTCGGAAACAAACCAGATATCCACCAGCATCATAAACGTATGTAATAATTGTCCAATCATAATCGGATAGGCGAGAACCCAAATGATCTTCATGGTTTTTTCCCGGGTATTTTGTATCGTAATGTTTCCTTTCATGCCTTACCCCTCTTCTTTGCTTTATGATCTTAGCACCGGCTTTATTATTATAACAAGTTTTTATAATATTCGAAAGACCTTCCGGCCATCTGCATAAAAAAACCTCGAACCCGCTCTGGATTCGAGGATATTTCCCGTATTTTTATCAATGATTTCTCAGTTACTCCTGTACCGGTAAAATGTATTCTTTCCTTTTAAAATACAATCCCAGTAAAGCTGCACTTAGGACAACTAGGGGTAAGGAGACGCCCAATCGGATCAGCGTAAAGCGCGGACCTAATATCGAAGCTTCCATAATGCTCATGGGAATCATGACCAAGGACGCAGCTGTGACGTAGGTAAAAATCGAATTGTAATCGGCTCCTTTATGATAAAGGGAATTTGCTACAGGAAAAGCTACAAAGGTTCCTCCCACTGTGGTTGCTGCCAATAAAATCCCATAAACATACCGTTTCGGCCCGGAGACTCCGCCGAAATTTTTCTCAATGGTCTCCCGTTTTGCCCATACTTCAAAAATTCCAATTAATAAAAAGGCGGGAGGCAGAATTCTCAACATATCCCAAGCGAAAATCCAAAAATTTTCCCCCACATCCATCCCCAACTGAAAATTAGTTACGTAGGATAGTATTAACACTAATAGAAAAATCCCAAAACCCAAATAATTGTTCATTGCTTTCGTCATCTACATCAACTCCCCATAAAATAGTCCCACGGAAAGAGCAATTATCATTGCAATTCCAAAAGCGGTTACATTTCGTATAATGGTGGACCGCTTGCCGAAATATTGTTTTTCCACTGGGTAGGTTGCGACCCCCACCATCATCAGCGTGGTTACAAAGGATGCAATTACCATATAACTGACTCCCTGCTCTAAAAATACGCCGGCTAGAGGGTAGGCTATAAACCCGGGCATCATCGTAATCGACCCGAAAAGACCTGCTATGATGATTCCGAAATACGAAGAACTCTCTCCTAAATAACGGGCAATAATTTCGTTGGGTACCAGTAAAACCACCGATAAAATCATAAGTATTTTTAAATACCCCGGTAATATTTTCGAGAATTTCTTCCATGCAATTTTTACCGCTTTCTTCGTTCGTTCGCGGTCTATCAACAATGAAATTATGAATGCAACCGCGGTTACGCCATATAATCCAGCCATTTAAAACACCTCCGTATTATTTAACCCCCTAGGGTAGGGGGGTATGGTATATATAATAACAGCTTTTGTTTTTTCTGTCAAATAAAATAACCCCTCAAAGCAAGATTAGTTTATCTTAGCTTGGAGAGGCTACCCTATTTTTATTTCATATTAATTACATGATGGACTTTCTGCTCGTTATAAAGCTTTCATTAACCCAGTTTATCTCCTTTTTTCACCTTTAGGTCCGGCCCTATGAGTACCACACCCTTCTCACTATAAATCCCCAGTACTAAGGTTTCGGACAAAAGCTTCCCGATTTGTTTTGGGGGAAAGTTTACCACTCCCAGCACCTGTTTTCCCACAAGTTCATCACAGTTATAGCATTCGGTAATTTGGGCACTGCTTTTTTTGATACCAATTTCCTCACCGAAATCCACAAGTAAAATATAGGCAGGTTTTCTTGCCTCCTCATATACTTTTGCTTCCAGGACTTCCCCTACCCGAATATCGACTTTCATAAAGTCTTCAAAACTTATGGGATCTTTCATCTGCCTCATCCTTCCCTGCTCTTGACATTACTTATTTTCAAAATTATTTCACCTTCGAGCTATTTGGTATAGTTATCAAAATATCCCTGAATATATACCACGGGAGTTCCTTTGTCACCGCTGCCGGAGGTAAGGTCCGCCAACGAGCCGATTAAATCCGTAAGTCTTCGGGGAGTGGTTCCCTGAGCTTCCATAGCTCCTTTTAAATCCGGAGCTTTGTTTTCAATATGCTTAGAAATCGCGTCTTTCAGCGCATCCCCGGAAAGGTCGGCAAAGTTATTGTCCGCAAGGTATTTAATCTTCAGTTCGTTCGGGGTTCCTTCTAAACCTTTGGTATAAGCAGGAGAGACCACGGGATCCGCAAGCTCCCAGATTTTACCCACGGGATCTTTAAAAGCGCCGTCACCGTAAATCAGCACTTCCACCGTCTTTCCGGTTTTATTCAAAACCTCTTCCTGGATTCGATCCACCACGGCTTGTCCTTCCCGGGGAAAGAGTTTTACTTTATCTTCAGTGGCTTTATTGGATCCTAAAAGTCCGAATTCTTCATTGTATCCGTTGCCTTCAATGGATACTGCCAGCAAATCGTCCAGGCCGTAAACCTTTTTTGCACCTTTGCTTTTTAGAATCCTTTTCGTTCTTGCCCGGGTGTGTATGTCGCAGGTTAACACGCTTTTTGTATGATCCAGAATCGTTACCGGATTATTGGAAAAAATCACTTCGCATTCAATACCGTAGGATTCCACTAAGGATTTATAATACGCTACATAATCCACTCCGGTGAAGGTATGTTTGTT
>SKOH01000228.1 GCA_007120165.1 Clostridiales bacterium | reverse complement strand
GGATAACAATCCGCATCAACATGAACCCCATTGCTTCGGTATTCATCCAGTAATGACAAAAAGGCCTCCATTTGACCATAGGCGGCCATGCTTCCCACATGGGATACCTGCAGATTTGCCTTGGGATACCGTTCTGCAATTTTGATAAATTCCTTTAGGGCATTCAGCACTTCCTTTGCATCATCCCGTATATGAGCGGAGATTAAGCCCTTTTCTTTAACCACGGAGGCCGCCGTTGTTATCAGTTCATACTCATCGATTCCCGGAATATATCGAATCCCATAGGATATGCCTAAGGCTCCCCGCTCCATGTACTCGGAGATATGCTTGGCCATTTCATCCACCTGTTCCTTGGAAAGACTCTGGTATCGGTCCTTTCCGCTTACATAGGATCGGATGCTTCCGTGGGGAATCAACAGTCCGAGATTTAATAGAGCCCCCTTTTGCTGAAGGTTCTCCATGTACTTTGATAAACTCTCGGGCCCCGCCCCGCAGTTTCCGCCGATGGCTGTGGTCACCCCCATTTTCAGTAAGGCTTCCAAAGTATGGGTGTTTGTGCTCTGGGGATCTGTCTGCTCATCCTCATGGATATGTATGTCTACAAATCCGGGACACAGGATTAAGCCCCTTGCATTTACCACTTGATCCCCGGTGAAAACCTCCTTGGAGAGATCAGCGATTTTCCCGTCTTTGATCAATACATTCAACGATGAGGCAATTCGGTTCCTTGGATCAATTATTTTACCATGGTTCACAGCAATGCTTTTCAATTGATCAAATCCTTTCGGTTCTGACTAAAATACGGTGGCCACTGCCGTAATCTGATCCTTCAGCTCACCGTCGTAGTTTTCATCCTTCTCGTTTAAACTGTTAAAAGTAACCCCGTTGGCAGAAGCTCTGGAATGAATATAGATCCCGTCTTTGACATACATGGCAATGTGTCCGGGGAAATAAATAAGATCTCCCGGCTTAATTTCCTCCAGGGTGATTTCCCTGACGTATTCCTTTTTTACTATGGCATCCCGATAAATTTTTATCCCGTTCAGCCAATAGCTGATGGAGGTAAGTCCCGAGCAGTCAATTCCCTCAGGAGTTCTTCCCCCCCAACGATATTGGGTGTCCTGATAGGAAAGGGCCGTATCAACCACTTTTTGCCGCAGCTCCTGCTCCTGCTCCTTCAGGTTCTCCTTTATGAAAATTTTCTTTGCAATAAATCCTTTGCGGACCCACCCGGTTTTACCCTCGGGGAGTTTGATCTCCGACCAGTCCTTTTCTTCCTTCCCGGTTAGAAACACTCTTGATCCTCTGGCAAGGGTTTGGATCTTCGCCTTTTGATATTTCGGGCCCATTAAAACATCCGCCCATCGGGAAGTGATAATATGCTCCCCTTGCTTCATCCATTCTTCGGCTTTGTCATCACTTAGCCGTAAATGATCTATATGAATAAATCCTTCATAGTCGTAGTCGGTTTTAATGCGAACCCAATGTTCATCAATTTTTTCCAATACTTCCACAATCATCCCGGCGATGGCTTCATCCGCCATTTCGCTGGTCATTTCCGGGTGCAAATTAATCGGTGCCGTTGTACTGGTAACGATCCCTCGTTCATTTTCTTTTGTGAATTTTTCCATAATCAGCCTCCTTGTAACCTCTCCAATCAGTCTTCGTCCCTCGATGGGAGATTGAATTCCTTTGGTAAACATACCAAAGATCATGGGCCCACTTTTTGAATATACAATACCCACATCATGATAAATCCCTTCCAGTTCTCCGGTTTTGTGAGCAATCTCCAGTTCCTCCGGAAGATAGCGCCGCATCATTTCCTTATCCTTCTGCTGTTTCAGTATCGCTAACATTTTTTTACAGGCATCGGGACTGATAAGTTCTTTTCGAGCAATTTTCTCTATAAGAAAAACCGCATCCCTTAAGGACATCACATTCTCCCGGCCTTCTTTACGGGCTTGAAAATCCATCATCTTTCGATTAAGCTGTACACTTGTCAGCCCCAGATTCCGGGCCCTTTTGTTGATCTTGTCCCTGCCCAGCTTATCGATCAGCACATTGGTTGCGGTGTTGTCACTCAATGTGATCATCAAGTGGACGAGGTCGATAAAGGGAAATTTTTCAGCGGTCAGCTCAGAAACCAAACTGAACTCCACACACTCGGCTTTAGGGATCCGTATCCAATCCTCTTTCCCATAAATCCCTTCTTCCAATTGAAAGAATGCTTCCACCATGATCATTACTTTTATAATGCTGGCCGAGGGCATGGCTTGGTCCATGTTCACTGAAAGAAGTTCCCTGTTTTCATTAAGGTCTTTTAAATACACGGAAATTAAATGGTTCTTAGCATTTAACAAATCCCTGATTCTATCCATCGACATACATGCCCTCCTTTAGCTTAGTTCCGCCAACCGTTCTCTTTGCAGAATGGATTCGTAGGTTTCCCGTTTAGCCATGAGTTTCGATGCATTTCCTTTCAGAAACACCACGGCGGGTCGGGGCAGGCGATTGTAGTTGCTGGCCATGGATTCATTGTAGGCACCGGTGGATTTTACAACAAGAAGATCCCCCCGCTCCACCTCCGGAGCCTTTAAATCGTGAATTAAAATGTCTCCGGACTCGCAGCATTTTCCCGCAACGGAGAAAGTGGCGATTTTCTCCTGATCGTTTTTATTGGCGATTACCGCATCATACTTCGCATTATACAGCGCCGGCCGAATATTATCCGCAATACCGCCGTTAACACTGATATATTTTCGGACTCCGGGAATTTCCTTGATTGCACCGATTTCATAGATAGTGATCCCCGCTTCTCCCACGATCCATCGTCCCGGTTCTATAATCACCGAAGGGATTTTAAGAGCATGGGCCCTGCATTGTTGTTGGATTTCATCCATAATTGCGTCCACATAAAAGCTGATGGGTTTTCGCTGATTTTCGTCATCGTACACGATGCCGAATCCGCCCCCAACATTCAATTCCTCTGTATCAATGGAAAAGTGCTCTTTTATCAATTTTATCAGATGCATAACCCGCTCAATGGCTCTTCGGTAGATTTCATTTTCATAGAGATTGGATCCGATATGAAAATGGAAGCCTTTAAAGGCCAGAGCGGAACTGCTGTGAATTTTCCCGATAATTCGAAGCATTGCTTTATTTTCGATGGGCAGTCCGAACTTTGAATCCTTCTGCCCGGTCATTATATGCTTATGGGTTTTCCCCTCTACTTCCGGGACTACCCGCAAAATAACGTTTACTACCTTGTCAAGCTCTTTTGCCTTCTCTTCGATGATATCAATTTCTTCCTCGTAATCCGCGACAATTGTCCCTACCCCTGCACTCACTGCCATGACAATCTCGTCGATGCTTTTATTGTTCCCGTGAAAAATGATTTTTTCCACCGGGAAATCCGCCTGCATAGCGGTATAAAGCTCTCCTCCGGATACCACATCCAGGTGGAAGCCTTTGTTTTCTACGATTCGGCACATATGCATGGATAAGTAGGCTTTGCTGGCATAGGCCGCTTTATTCTTCGGATAGGGCTTTAGAAAAGCCTCATGGATGATGTCCATTCGCTCACGAATCAGATCCTCGGACATAACATAAAGGGGGGTACCGTATTTTTTTGCCAATACCGTGGTATCGTGCCCTGAAAAATGGTAATGTCCATTGGGATTTTTCCGATGATCCTTCATTTTATCAACTCCTTCGGATCAGTTTTTGGGATTTTTTTCAATCTTATTATATAAGGTGTTATTTTTTACGTTCTCATCGAGCATTTCTTCATTATATAAGTGACAGTAGACAAAATGCCCCGGTTTGACTTCCCGCATAACCGGAAGTTCTTTTTTGCAAATCTCCATACATTCCGGGCACCGGGTATGAAACACACAGCCCTTAGGTGGATTGCTGGGACTCGGTACGTCTCCCTTTAAGATGGCCTTAATGGAAGAATGATCCACATCCGCGATGGGAATAGCTGATAACAAGGCTCTTGTATAAGGATGCAGCGGCACCTCAAACAATTCATCGGTTTTGGTAATTTCAACTAATTTCCCCAGATACATCACCCCTACCCGGTCAGAAATATGTTTGACCACGGATAAGTCGTGGGCAATGAACAGGTAGGTCAGATTCAGTCGCTGCTGCAGTTCCTTTAAGAGATTCAGTATTTGACTTTGAATGGAAACATCCAGAGCGCTTACCGGTTCGTCGCAGATAATCAGCTTCGGATCTAAACAAAGGGCTCTGGCGATGCCTACCCGTTGTCGCTGCCCGCCGGAAAACTCATGGGGATACCGTCCGATATGCCACTCGGATAATCCGACCATTTTCATAAGCTCCTTGATCTTTTTTTCCGCTTCCTCTCCCCGGGCAATATTATGAAACTTCATGATTTCCCGCAGCATATCGCCCACGGTCTGTCTGGGATTTAAGGATCCGTAAGGGTCCTGAAAAATAATCTGAACATCTTTATAAAATTCCCGCATGCCTTTTTTGGTTAAATCAAAAATATTTTTCCCCTGATAGGTAACCGACCCTTCCGTATGTTTTACCAGGCGAAGAATGGTTTTTCCCGTGGTGGTTTTTCCGCATCCGGACTCTCCCACAAGACCCAGGGTTTCTCCTTCAAACACTTCAAAGGATATATCGTCCACGGCTTTTACCTGTCCGATCACTCTGGAGAGGACGCCGCCTTTAATAGGGTAATACTTTTTTAATTGATCCACTTTCAGTAGCGGTTTTTGTACACTTTCCATCTTAGGCATCCTCCTTCATATTTCGGGGATAAAAACATCGTACTTCCCGCTCATTTCCCAGTTGCTCCAGCTCCGGTTCCTCTTCCCGGCAACGATCCGTTGCAAAGTCGCATCGGTTGTTGAAACGACAACCCGACGGGGCGTCCAGGGGATTGGGAACAATGCCTTTAATTTCATACAGCACATCCCGCTTTTCCGTAAGCTTCGGGATGGACTTGATCAAGCCTTCCGTATAGGGATGATGGGGTCTTTTAAAAAGATCCCGAACTTTTGCGGATTCCACCACCCGTCCCGCATACATTACCACTACCCGCTCACACATTTCCACAACCACAGCCAGGTCATGGGTGATCATGACGATGGAGGTATCCAGTTGATCCTTCAGCCCTTTCATCAGTTCCAGTATTTGTGCCTGGATCGTTACGTCCAAGGCTGTTGTGGGCTCATCGGCAATCAACAGCTTCGGGTTACAGGTTAAGGCCATGGCAATCATGGCTCTTTGCTGCATGCCCCCACTCAGTTGATGGGGATATTCCTTAACCCGCTTTTCCGGCGAGGAAATTCCCACTAAGGTTAAGTATTCGATGGCTTTTTTCCAGGCTTCTTTTCGACTCAGTCCCTGGTGAAGCCGTAAGGGCTCAGACAACTGATTCCCAATGGTATACACCGGATTCAGGGAAGTCATGGGCTCCTGGAAAATCATCGATATTTCATTCCCTCGGATTTTTCGCATTTGCTTATCGGGAAGATCCACCAGATTTTTATCATCAAACATAATGGAACCGGAAACGATCCCGGGATCCATAATGAGGCCCATAATGGAGAGGGAGGTCACGCTTTTCCCGCATCCGGACTCGCCCACGATTCCGATGGTCTCCTTGGGTTTTACATGAAAACTGATATTATCCACTGCCCGCACGATTCCGGCAGGAGTATGAAATTCTGTTACAAGGTTCTTCACTTCCAGTAAATTTTTCATTGCATTCACTCCTTCTGCCTATTCTTTCATTCTCGGATCCAGGACATCCCGCAGACCGTCCCCGAGGAGATTAAATCCTAATACAACTATCATAACCGCCATCCCGGGGAAAGTTACTGACCACCATGCATAGCGCAGGTATTGCCGTTCGATGGACATTTGGAAACCCCAGGTAGCCTGTTCGGCGGTGGCTCCAAGTCCCAGGAAGCTTAAACCCGCCTCCGCAAGAATCGGTGTTGCAATTCCCATTGTGGCATAAACAATGATGGTTGCCAGACAATTGGGAAGGATATGCTGAAACATAATTTTTCCGTCGTTATACCCCAGGGCTCTGGAGGCCTGAACATATTCTCTTTCTTTTAACGACATGGCTTCCCCCCGAACCAGCCTGGCAAACATGGGCCAGCCCGTAATGGACAGGGCCAGAATCACATTTTCGATGCCCTGACCCCGGACTGCCATTATGGCCATGGCCAAAATGATTCCCGGAAAAGAAATAACCGCATCCACGATGCGCATCATGACCATTTCCACTTTTCCGCCGTAATAGCCGGCAATGAGTCCGTAAGGAATACCGATGGCGGCCCGAATGGTGATTACGGAAATTCCCACCAACAGTGAAATTCGTGCTCCTACAATGATTCTACTAAGTACATCCCTTCCGAAAAAATCCGTTCCCAGCCAATGCTCTGCGCTTGGCGCCTGATGGGAATTTACAATATTCTGTGCAAAGGGATCATGAGGTGTGATATATCGTCCGAATATAGCGATCAGAACGAATACAATGGCAATGATCAATCCGATAATTGCCGTAGGGTTCTTCTTAAATCTTCGAATCGCGTCATCGCGAAAACTGGTACTGGTTTTAATAGGTGCTCCTATCTCTGAGGATACTTTAGCGTCTTTTACTGTCAAGAATTTTCCCTCCCTCTATATAAACTACGATGACCGTTTGATCAATCATATCGAATTCTCGGCTCCAAAAACCCGTAAACGATATCCGTAAGAATATTTACAATAATAAAGATCATGGCAAAGATAAACAGATTTCCCATAATCATCGGAAAATCCCTTGCCAGTAATCGGGTATAGGCAAAACGGCCGATTCCGGGATAAGCAAAGATCTGTTCCACAATCACGGATCCTCCCAGTCGGTAACCCAGCTGCAGCCCGATAACGGTTACAACCGGCAGCATAGCATTTTTTAGCGCATGTTTGTAGATTACGATCTGTGCTCTTAATCCTTTGGACCGGGCCGTTCGGATATAATCCTGTTTTAGTACCTCAAGCATCGAAGACCGGGTCATTCGTGTGATCAGTCCCGCGGAGGCCATTCCAAGGGCCAAAGCCGGCATGATCAGTTGCTGAAAACTGCCTGCGCCGCTGGCGGGAAGCCATTGCAGCCGGTAAGAAAACAGCAGTACCAGCATCAAACCGAACCAAAAGCTTGGCATCGATATTCCCAGCAGGGCAAATCCCCGGGCAAACGTATCAATAAAAGTATTTTGCCGAACCGCCGACAGGATACCTACAGGAATTCCGATTGCTAAGGATACGACAAAAGATGCCAGCACAAGATAAAGTGTTGCGGGTAAACGTTGCATCAGAGTGGTAAAAACCGGACGTCCGTCCTGTAAAGACTCCCCTAAATCTCCCCGTACCAAGCCGCTCATCCAGTTTAGATATTGTGCGGGTATGGGTTCATTCAGTCCCATGGCTTCCCGGATCTGTTCCACCTGTTCCAATGTAGCATCTTCACCGGCCCGCATAATGGCAGGATCTCCCGGCATCAGATGAATCAGGGAAAAGGTAATAACCGTAACCAAGAGAATGACAGGGATGGCTTGCAGCAGTCGCTTGATAATATAAATATGCATTTCCTCACGCTCCTTGTCTCAAACTCTATACTTGCATAAATAATACTTTCTAACGGCAACCCCGCCGGGCTGCTTTTTCGATAAAATAAGCAGGCAAGGTCCCCTTACCTGCTTATTATCAAATGTCAAAAATTATTAATTAGTTGCTCCAGTAAGCATCCTTAAAGGCTCTGCTTCGGATTACGTAGTCATAATTAAAATTAAAGTCGCTGTTCCATGCCATCCAGGCTTGACTGTTGTACATCGGAACATTATAAGCATCTTCCGTCATAATCTGTTGGGCCTCAGAGTAAAGCTCAGCTCTTGCATCCTGGTCATCAATAATTTTTACTGCATCTTCAACTAGTTGATTGAACTCAGGATTATCATAAGAGGTTACTCCGTCGCCGTTGATGAATCGACTCATAAAGTCATGAGGATCATACATGCCAACGGACCCCATATGATACAGTTCGAAATCGCCATCAAGAATTAAGTCCAGGGCGGAACTGAATTCCATTGTATTTACTTCCAAGGTTACACCGATTTGATCATAATAGCTTTTAAGCATTTCTCCAAGTTCTACATTGGTTGCCGCATTCGACATAGTAATGGTCACTTCAAGTCCATCGCCGTATCCTGCGTCGTCCAGAAGGTCCATGGCTTTATCCTGGTCAAAAGCATACTTGTATGTGGCATCATCATCATATGCCCAAGTTCCAGGCACTATGGGATTATGCATAACCTCAGCCGTGGGCCATAAGTGTGAAACAATGGCTTCTTTATCGATACCATAATTTAAAGCCTGTCTTACTCGAACATCATTTAAAGGACTGTCGTCGATTCCATGATTAATTGCGATGGGGAAATAGTTAAGGGTTCCGGAAATCATCAGGGTTAAATCATCATTTGCCTCAACCGTATCCATTTCTCTTTCCGGTGTTGCCGCAATGTCGATATTTCCATTCAGCAACTCGGTATAACGGGTTTCCTCTTCCGGAATTTCTCTTCGAATAATTCTTTCTAACTGCACCGGACCTTCAAAGTAATCTTCATTACGTTCAAGAACGATTTGGTCGTTCGGCGTCCACTCCGTAAGTTTAAAGGGTCCGGTACCTACAGGATTAAAAGCAAAATTTCCTTCATCGGGTTCGTATCCGTCTCTAGGAGCCAAGTGGGCAGGCACTATGAAACGTCGCATACTGGTCCAGGCTGCTGCATTCGGTTCTTCTGTTGTAAATTGAACGGTATACTCGTCAATGGCCTCTACGGCATCAAAATTCGTTCTGCTAAGATGGGGAGATCCAAAGTCTTCATCCAGGATGCTCTCAAAGGTAAATACCACATCTTCGGAAGTGAATTTCTCACCATCATGCCAGTAAACATCTTCTCTAAGGGTGAAAATATAAGTATTGTCATCCGGGGTTTCCATATCCGTTGCTAAATCAAATACCATTTCCAGATTTTCATCGGGATAAATCAGTGAGTTAAAGATTAGCTCCGATACTTCTTCTGAATAAGCGGATGTGGAAAGTCTTGGATCCAATGTGTCCGGATCCTGCACAGCACCCCAAACAACCTCCGTTCGGGCATCCTCCGACGGTTCGTCGTTATCCTGATCAGCATCGCCGTTGGCTGCTTGATCCTCATCATTTCCGTTATCATCCGTATCGCCACAGGCTGTCAAAAACAGCAGGGATAGGATTAATAATGCAATTACGCTAAAAAACAGTTTCTTTTTCCTCAACATTAACTCCTCCTTATAATTTGTTAGCAGGCCCATCTTGCACCTTGCTTTTATAGTAGCAATATCCGTGCCAATATTCCGATAATTTCGTTGTTGCAAATTAGCCGTTCTTTTCATTTCCTAAAGCAAAAATCATAAAAGGCAGTTCGCTTTTCCGAACTGCCTTCTGTAATGGGGGGAGAATACCCCTTTGAAGTTTTCCGTTTTTGCGGAATTTTTTCCGTTTTTCCGGAATTATGACTCAATGTCATAATCTTTTAATTTTTTATAAAATTGAGTTTTTCCTACTTCAAGGATCGCCATTGCTTTTTTCCGATCTCCCTCAACCTCATCTAAGACCTTGATAATCAAGGATTTCTCAAAAGCTTTTGTGGACCCTTTTAACGTCTCTGTTCGCAAGGTTTTTTGTTCCTGTTCAAAATTGAAGGTCCCGTTGTTAATCATAATGTGTTCGGAATGGATAATGCTGCCTTCTGAAAGTAATAATGCCCGTTCCAGAATATTCTCCAGCTCCCGGATATTCCCGGGCCATTCATAGTCCATCATTTTCGTAAGAGCCTCCGCGGTCAAATGCTTTTCGTTCATCTTCTTTTCTCTGCATACCCTCGGAAGAATCGAACGTACCAGGGAGCTGATATCTTCTTTTCTATCCCGAAGGGGAGGCAGCCAAATAGGGATTACATTAATTCGATAATACAGATCTTCCCTAAAATTACCTTCCTTCATCTCTTTTTCCAGGTTTCGATTGGTGGCTGCAATGATTCGAACATCCACTTCCACGGTACGGTCACTGCCGATGGGATAAAACTCCTTATGTTGAATGGCATGCAGAAGTTTTACTTGGAGATTCAGGGGGATTTCCCCGATCTCATCCAAAAATAGAGTTCCCCCGTTGGCCATTTCAAAATATCCTTTTTTTCCCTTCGTGCTGGCACCGGAAAAAGCCCCTTTCTCATACCCGAAGAGCTCGCTTTCCAACAAATTTTCCGGAATGGATCCGCAGTTTACATGGATAAAAGGCTTGTCAAAAAAATCCCCGCCATCGTGAATGGATCGTGCAATCATGGTTTTACCGGTTCCGCTTTCTCCCAACAACAATACATTGGAGGAGGATTTCGATGCTTTGGCAACAAGGATTCTCAGTTGACGGATCACGGTACTGTCTCCAATGATTTTGAGGAAAGTCTGTTCCGCCAAGGAATCATTTTTCAACTCTTTTTCAATAATTTCCAAATGCCGCAGGGCATCATCTCTTTCTTTAACCACGCTTCTGATCTCTGTAATATCCTCTACTTTTAATGCCGCAGCGACAACTTTTTTCTGAGCTCTTACGGGAATGAGCGTACACTTCGTCTGCCTTCCGTTTATTTCAGCAAATCGATTTTCATAGCCCGATTGTTCTCCTTTTGAACAGTTAAGGAAGTCCTTTATTACCGCACTGTGGTCATGAATTGTTAATATATGCTCCCCTAAAACCTTCAAATGATCTTCTTTTACCCCTTTACCTCTAAAGGTTCTTGAGATTAAAAGCTGTCCGATGGATTCATTTCTTGCGGAGTATCCTCTTTCCTGATAAAACTTAAGGGCCCCGTTTTCACCGTCTAAAACCACCATATGACCGATGGCCTTTTCATATGGCAGAACAAAAATCATTTGGTCAACGGCTATCTCGATCCTCTGCTTTTTAAAATCGATACTTGCTGAAATTTTGAGATTTTTAAACTCCCGTTGTTCTTTAAAGATGTCTTGTTTATAAGGAGGGGTGCGTTTTGTCAGGCTTCCTTTTCCCTCAGTCCCAAATTGTCCGAAAGCAATGATGGCATCCTTTTCTTGAAATTTTTCCTCGAAATTTCCAAGGCAGGAGAGTTTTTGCTCATCGAGTTTGCCGTCATCAATCCCCACACTGTTATCCGCTATAATGATAAAATCCCCTGGATTGATCGTCCCTCTCGAGTGATCGAATTGATGCTGATACACAACACCGAAGATCTCTTTCGCCTTTTGATTATATAATTGAATAACCCCCGCTTGATCAATGAGGATCAGTCCTTCCGATACCATATCCGTAATACGATGTGAATCCAGCTTAAAGTTATCCATTATTTCCAACTCCTATTAGAATCATCAGAACAATGCCTATTACGATGGCTGCCATAATCATGATCTTCCGTGGAGGATAACTGATTTTACTTCCCCCGGGATCGGGTTTTTCATTAATTCGCTTCTCAATAGCTCTACGTTGATATTCCTCCATAAATTTCTTCGAGAGACCATGCTGTCGTTTTTTCTTATATAGGGCACTTAAGTTATAATAAGGAGTTTCGTAGGAAGGATCCTTTGACATGGCCTGTTTATAATAACTCTCGGCTTGATCCGTATGACCGGTCTCCAGGTAGATATTCCCTAGATTCACGATCACAGTTAAATCCTCGGGACTTTTCTTCAACGCTGCAAGAAAGCACTCTTCCGCCGCTTCATACTCCTTTTTCTTGGCATGAATAACCCCTTTATTTTTGAGCCATGTTGGATCCTGCGGCGAATGACTTAACATTCTGTTGATGAGGATTTCCGCCTCGTCCAGCTGCTTTAATTCAATGAGTCCCTTGATTCTATCCTCGCTGATTTCTTGGGAATCCTTTTTTATTTGATCCATTTATGCTCCCCCAGTATTAATGTTAAATTCCGATTGCAGAAATTCCTATCTCCTCAATAATAGTATGAAGCAACAAAAAAGTAAAGTTGAATACGTAAGCCCGGCTATCCTAGGTTTCGATCAAACCTTTATAAAGCTCTACCACGGTTTCAATGATATCGTCAGGAAAATCGTAGCTTGCTGTATGCAATTGAGGTTGGTCCAGGCCATTGCCAATGTAAATCAAGGCCCCCTTGGTTTCTTTTAAGTAATGTCCGAAATCTTCGGAACCCCGAAAGCCCTGTTCCCGTTCAATAACTGTAAATCCTTTATCCTTTGCGGCACTCCGGACTTTATCCGAACTTTCCTTATGATTGAAGGTTTCTGGAAATATATCCAGATAGGAAAATGCCACGGCCAGGCCATCGGCTTTCCCTTCCCTGAGGGCTATGTCTTGAATGTTTTCCACCAGTTTATGCAATTCTTCTTCGAATTCCCCCCGTAGGGTTAAAAGCAGTTCCCCCTCCGAGGCTGCAATGCCAAAGGCCTTCTCTCCGATCGCTGCCTGGATTACCGTAGACAGCACCAACCCCCGGGGGTTGGTCTTTTCTTCCGCAGCCGAAAGACCGTTGATCACCCTGGCAATGGCATACGCGGGATTTTTCCCGAATTCCGGTTGACTGGCATGGGTAGGCGTCCCTTTCATTTTGATAATCATGCCGAGGGAGGCAAAATTACTGGTGCCGTCAATAACATGTACCGAACCTTTGGGAAGCCCTCCCCGATTATGAAATGCATAGATCTCCAGAATGTTCTCATCTTTAATCATCCGCACGCATTCAATTGCCCCTTCCGCGGTTTCCTCCCCATGCTGAAAAAGAAAAAATACGTTTCGGTCCGCTCCTTCTTGATCCACTTCAAGGGCAAGGGCTGCCAACGTTGCCGAATGGCCGTCATGTCCGCATTT
>SKOH01000152.1 GCA_007120165.1 Clostridiales bacterium | reverse complement strand
ACGCTGATTGCTCTTGCCACCCGGGGGGCAGGAACCATAGAAGAGCTGCTCATCGGCAGTACTATTGATGCGATCGCAAGACAATCGAAAAATCCTGTGCTGGTATTCCCATCCAGATAATAGCGCAGCTATCAAAACCTTAAACAGCAAAAACTTGAAGGTCGGGCACAGACAACTTTTATGAAAAAATTTCATTACACGATTTCAGGAGGTTAACAGATGATTCTATCAGGAAAAGAAATTTTAAAACGCATGGGAAAAGATCTATTTATTGAACCCTTTAAGAAAAGCCAAATAAATCCCAATAGCTACAATCTAAAATTACATGACGAACTGTTAATGTATACCGATGATGTGTTGGATATGAAAAAAGAAAATGGAATTGAAAAAATAACGATACCCGAAGAAGGTCTGGTTTTACAGCCTAACCGGTTGTATTTAGGAAGGACCGTAGAATATACGAAAACCTTAAACGTGGTTCCCATGCTGGAGGGAAGATCCTCCATCGGCCGGTTGGGCCTTTTTGTCCATGTCACCGCAGGCTTTGGAGACGTGGGATTTTCAGGTTACTGGACCTTGGAAATTTTTTGTATTCAGCCCATAAGAATTTACCCGAACATTGAGATCTGTCAACTTTACTATCATACCATTGAAGGGGAATACGATGCCTATACCAGCGGCAAGTATCAGAATAATAAAGGGATACAGCCCAGTTATCTATTTAAAGATTTTCAATAACCTGAGGGATGGCAGCGGAAAAAAGAACTCAAGAACAAATGTTTGCAAAAACAGGAGTTCCGTGCTAAAATTAACCTATAAATAATAATATAGGGTGAGGGTATGGAACTTCAAGAAAAGTTAAGAGTTTTATCAGATGCAGCCAAATACGATGTATCCTGTTCTTCCAGTGGAAGCAATCGCAAAAATACACCGGGAGGCTTGGGAAATGCTTCGGAAAGCGGGATCTGTCATTCCTGGACAGAGGATGGACGATGTGTGTCATTGCTCAAAATCCTTTTTTCCAATGAGTGTGTCTACGACTGTCTATACTGTACCAATAAAAGATCAAATGCTACCCAAAGAGCCACCTTTACTCCGGAAGAAGTCGTTGAGTTGACGCTGAACTTCTATAAAAGAAATTACATCGAAGGATTATTTTTAAGTTCGGGAGTTGTGAAGAACCCGGACTTTACCATGGAACAGCTGTTAAAGGTGGTAAAGGATCTTAGGACGAGGAAATTCAATGGATACATTCATTTAAAAGGCATCCCGGGAGCGGATGCCAAACTGATTCATGCTGCGGGAAATTATGTGGATCGTATGAGCATTAACATTGAACTTCCCTCGGAAAAAAGTTTAATGACCCTGGCACCCCAGAAGAAAAAAGAGAATATTCTCCTGCCTATGGCAGCGATGAAAGAAGAAATTCAGCAGTATCAAGCGGATAAGAAGATCCATCGGTCTGCCCCTGCTTATCTTCCCGGAGGTCAAACCACCCAGATGATTGTGGGTGCAAGTCCGGAGTCGGATTTGAATATATTAAAACTTTCCGAAGGACTTTATAATCAACTCTCCATGAAACGAGTGTATTATTCCGCCTATATCCCAACCAACGAAAACAGCCGATTACCCAGTATTCAAACAAAACCGCCGCTGCTTCGGGAACATCGACTCTATCAGGGAGACTGGCTGTTACGGTTCTACGGATTTTCAGCGAAGGAACTGCTAAACCCGAAAAATCCGAATTTTGATTTGGATCTCGATCCAAAATGTTTCTGGGCAATCGAGAATTTGGAGCGTTTCCCTATGGAAATCAACAGAGTAAGCTATGAAGAACTTCTTCGCATCCCAGGGGTGGGTATCCGCTCTGCCGGCAAAATCATCAAAGCCCGGAGGATGGGAAGTCTAAATTATCAGGATCTTAAGAAGATCGGGGTAGTTCTCAAAAGAGCGAAATATTTTATTACCTGTAAAGGAAAGTATTTCGGGGGGATCTCAATATATCCGGAAAATATTCGAAGACAATTGGTGCAAAAACCAAAAGAAGATCAAATTCAACTTTCCATTTTTGACCTTTACTCAGAAAGTATTCTCCGAAAAGAAGGACCTGGCAAAGTAATGGGGGAATTATGATGTTAATACTTACTTACGATGGAAGTTTTGACGGGCTGTTGACCGTAATATATGAGTGCTACTATCAAAAACTGAAGCCTTATGATATTCAGGTGGAAGGTGAAAAGGAGAAAGATTTCCTCTCTCAATATCTGTTTATTGAGACCGAAAATAATAAGGCAGATAAGGTGTACCGAAGCATTGAAGAAAAAATTTCTTCTACGGCTTTAAAAAATTGCTACTATGCTTTTTTATCCGACGAGGATACTAAAAATATGGGGATCTACCGCTACATTCGCTTAGGATTTAAACAGGGTAAGGACGTTGATTCCTTATTAACAACAAAAACCGTGGCTGATCTCCATGATTTAGCGCGGAAAGTGACAAGAGAGCGTCATAGAATGTTGGGTCTTACACGATTCAGCGAATTGGTCGGAGGGATTTTATACGGGAAGATCCAACCGAAATATAATATAATAAGTCTTATTGCACCCCATTTTGCCAAGCGGTTGGGAGCAGAAAAATGGATGATCCATGATGCAGGCAGAAATCTCTTAGTAGTGGGAAATCAGGGGAAATGGTTGATGCGGGAATACAAGATGGAAGAGGAAATTATGCTGCATGAAAGAGAGGAATTCTTCCGAACTCTTTGGAAGGAATTTCATCAAAGCATTGCCATTAAGGACCGTAAAAACCCGAAGTTGCAACAACAGTTCATGCCAAAGCGGTACTGGGAAAATTTGACGGAAATGAAGTGAGCTCCGTCCCAGGACGGAGATAAGCGGGCCTGTAGAAGTAGGGATAAATGGACTTAAGACGGTTTTAAAACTACGGGAAATTATCTATACTATAGCTACACTCACCTTTAAGAAAGTTTAGTATAAAAAAGCAGCGGTCTTCCTAGGACCACTGCTTTTTTATTATGCCCTTGTTTTTTCGTGTTTTTCACTGTTGGTAAATAACTTTCCAGCGATTGTTTCCAAGACATAGGTTTCCCGATTAATGGAAAAACCCATGGAAGGTTCTTTGTTTTTTATTACATTGTTATTATGTTTAATGGCATCAAAGATATTTATCCATACGGCTTCCATTCCATTATTTTTCTCATAACCCTCAAGAGTCGGTTCTACAAACTCCTCTGAAGTTTTACAAAAGTAAAAGTAGGATTCCATATGAACCAAATCATATTCTTTTTTATAATGGGGTCGGTATTCATCGATATAGCCGAATCCTGATAACACTTCAATATCCTGGGCTCCTGTCTCCTCAAGAAGCTCTCTTTTAAGTCCGGTGATTAGATCCTCCTTTGAATCCACACCGCCGCCGGGAAAACTATAGTCATTATAATATTTGGTATACATCAAAAGAATTTCTTCGCCTTTAAGAATGATTCCCCGGGCAGTGGTTCTTTCAAAGGCAAATCCTTCTGTAGAATCTAAGCCGGGATGGATCATTTTTTTTAATAAATTCAATTTATTTCACGTCCTTTAGTTTGATCGGTAAATTT
>SKOH01000204.1 GCA_007120165.1 Clostridiales bacterium | reverse complement strand
TAACGCAGATGATCAATTTCCTGTTCGGCATGGTCATTGTGGTAATCTTTCTCGTGATCTACCGGGTGCCGCCCAGTGTCTACGTGGTATGGCTGCCCTTTATCATGGTGGTACAGCTGATGTTTCATATGGCCATCGGATTTTTTACCGCCTACATCAGCGTATTTGTCCGGGATATCGAACAGGTCCTCGGACACATTACCCGGATCCTTCGCTACGCTTCCCCGGTTATTTGGGAAGCCGGACGGCTGCCGGCGGATTATGACTGGCTGGTATACGGAAACCCTTTTTCCCAGATATTAATGGCCTACCGGGATGTTTTAATGTATAATACTATGCCGAACATCCTGGCCTTAGCGGGGATACTATTGGTCTCCGCAGTCTTTAGTGTCTATATGATTTACTTTTACAGCAGAAATGAACATAAAATTATAAAAGCTCTATAATGAGGTGTATTCGTTGGAAAAAGAACGATTGATTCATGCAAAAAATATGGGAATTAAATACGACTCCAAATCGAAGCGGGAGGATTTTCAAAGCATCAGCTTTAATCTCCTCCTTGGAAAACGGAAAAAAGGGGAAGAGTTCTGGGCCTTAAAGGGCATCGATTTCAGTGCCTACCAGGGGGAAGTGCTGGGAATTATCGGCTCCAACGGCGCCGGAAAATCCACGATCTGTAAAACCATCAGCGGGATTCTCACCCCGGATAAAGGAAAAATTTCGGTAAAGGGCCGGGTCTCTGCCCTGCTTTCCATGGGCACCGGTTTCGATTCTTCCCTGTCCGGCAGGGACAACATCTATCTTAACGGGATGATGCTTGGGATTGCCAAAAAAGAGATTGATAAATACGTCGATGCCATTATCGCCTTTTCCGGCCTGGAAAAATTCATTGATATGCCGATTAAAACCTATTCCTCGGGCATGCGCTCGAGACTGGGCTTTAGTGTGGCCTCCATGCTGAACCCGGAAATTCTGGTGCTGGACGAAGCCTTGAATACCGGGGATCTGGAATTTCGGGACCGGGCCACGGATAAGATGAAAGAGCTGGTAAGGGGTGCGAAACTGGTGATTATCGTCAGCCACTCTATCAGCTATATTGCAAAAAACTGCACCCGGGCCATCTGGGTCAACGCCGGAGAAATCATGGCCGAAGGGGACCCGAAGGTGGTGGCCAAAAAATACACCGCCTCGGTGCCGAAACGGAAAAAAAGCAAAAAAATTCTGGAACTGAAACATACCGAAGCCCATATTAAGGATAACGTCGTGGTGGAGGCCAAAAACCTCGGTATTAAATTCAAAGTCAACAAAGAGGATTTCTGGCCATTGAAAAATATCAATTTTAAAGTCTATGAAGGGGATATTGTGGGGATCATCGGCCATAACGGCGCCGGAAAATCCACCCTTTGCAGAACCATCAGCGGCATCTACCGCCCCGATGAAGGCGAGATTGATACCGAAGGCCGGACCTCGGCCCTTCTTAGTATCGGTGCCGGCTTTAACCGGCAGCTCACCGGCGTCGACAACATCATCCTAAGCGGCATGATGATGGGCATCTCGAAAAAGCGGATATTTGCATTAAAGGATCAGATTATCGAGTTTGCCGATCTTGGAAAACACATCAACAAGCCCATCAAGCAGTACTCCAGCGGAATGCGATCCCGGCTGGGCTTTAGTATCGCCGCCGCCATTCAGCCGGAGCTTTTCATCATCGATGAGGCCCTCAGTGCCGGCGATATGGAGTTTCGCCAAAAGGCCAGCGAACGGATTCAGGAGATGATCACCAGTGCCAAGGCGGTAATGGTGGTAACCCATAACACCCGCTTCGTTGAACGGGTATGTACCCGGGCCCTATGGTTCCATAAAGGGGAGCTCCGCTTTGACGGAGACCCGAAAGAAGCGGTCCGCCGCTACAAAGAGGAAATCAACTATGTCAAAAAGAAGAACGAATCATTGAAAAAGATCAAACTGCAGTCCGACGAGACCACGGGAACCCGTAAACGAAAGACTCCGAAAAAAGGAAGCGGCCTCTCAAAGTAGGGAAGTTACTATAATAAAAGATGAAAATAATGATAAAAATATAATACTCACGGGAGAAAAAGTCCGAGACAAAGAAAGGATGAAATCCATGAATGAATCAGGAACAACGGAAAGTTTGGATAAAGCGGTGGATGTAATCGTACTGATGGCGGGGGAAGGGAAAAGAATGCGCCCCCTGACTGAAGACCGGCCGAAGGCCCTCCTTAAGGTGCCCGACGGCAAGTCCATTTTTACCCATATTGCAGAGTCCTTTGCCGCCACAGCCTTAAACCCTACCATGTTTCCGATCGTCGGACACGGCGTGGATAAAGTCGACCAGGAGATGGAAAAACTGCGCTCCCGGATCCGTTTTCAAAAGATCTACAATCCCTTTTATAAAACCACCGGCCCTGTAATTTCCTTATGGCTGGGGATACTGGCCTCCCGGGCGGAGCGGTTAATCGTAATCAACGGAGATACGTTAATTCATCCGGAACTGACGGAAGAAGTGAGTCTCTGGTTAAAGCGACAGCATCCCGATCAGCCCTCCCTGGGGCTATGTGTCAGTAAAAGTCCGAGTTACACCAAGGACGAGATGAAAGTGCAGATGAACGGGGAAAACATCTTTCGGGAAGTCGGAAAACATCTGGTTCCCGACAGCAGAACCTGTAAATCCGCCGGGGTATTTGTCGTAAACGGCCTCGAGGCCAAAAAAGCCCTGGCAGAAAAACTGGACCGGATCTTAAAAACCGAAGACGGTTTTAAAACCTCCTATCACTGGCATAACCTGGTAAATGAGATGAGCCAAAGATTTACCGTAGAGCTGATTCCCGTAGAAGGCAGCAGCTGGTGTGAGATGGATACTGTGGAAGAATTTCAGGAAATGGAAATACAGGAGCATTAAAAAGAATTCTCAACCTATCTGAAAAGGAGCAAAAGCAATGAAACGATCGAAGATAAAGACCGGAATGAAGGCCGCTTACTATTTAACCCTCAGTACTCTTCTCAGCCCCAACAATCCGGGACTGAATCCCTATAGCGGTGCACCGATTAAGAAAAAGCTTACCGAGATGGTTCCCGGAAACCATCAGTCCGCCGTAAAATTACGGGTGCACGGAAAGGTAAAGAATAAAGGATACCGTAAATGGCTGAAAAGAAAAGCCAGTTTGGCAGATCTGCAGTGCTATTTTTACCGCTCCACCGAAGAGGAGGTCCGGGCCCTGGTCATCGGCAGTCATCAACGGCTGGAACCCTTTATAAAGGAAGCCTGGAAAGGGAATTTGAAATCAAAAGTTACCAATGTTCAGGTGGAATGGTTCAACAAACCCAGCAAAGAAGTGCTGGAAGATGTGGATGATACCAGTGCTTCGGTGACAGTGGAAGACATCGGCTGGTCCCAGACCACCGTGGATCTTTTTATGAACACCCTGAACTATTTAAGTCCGATCCTTCAGACATACAATGTATACGAAGAAGCGGGAAATGTCAGCAACGCCATTGAAATTGAACGGGCGATGAATACCCGAGAGCTTCCGGGAATTCGGATCGGAAATCTCAATTATTTCTTACTTAATGACGGATACGAAGGGACCCAAAACTCCCTTTCCTCCCGGGTGGACTCGATTATACGGTCCCTGGGGGATCATAAACAGC
>SKOH01000010.1 GCA_007120165.1 Clostridiales bacterium | reverse complement strand
TGCAGTGCTACATTTTTCTTGAACTGCTCATGTTCTTTTTCCGTTGTGGCCAGCAATAAATAGCCCCGCTGCTTAAACTCAATATCTCCGTCGTACTGCAGCTCTTCGTTGGCCTTTTCGAAAAATTCACAGGACATTTTTGCGATTTTACAGTTCATTTCCGTCCCCCACTGCTGACGGATGCCTGCGCCGCAGCTGCCTGTAGCGCCACTGGCGAGATACTCTTTTTCAAGGACCACCACATTCTTTACCCCTTTTTTCGCAAGGTTGTAAGCGATGGAACAGCCGGAGATCCCCCCTCCTATTATCACCACTTCCGCAGTTTTTACCATATTGTTCCCTCCTTCAGAATTTGTTTAATAAATTATTATCTAGTACATATATATGCAAAAACAATGCCAATTTCTATTATTTCAAATGATTCTGAAAACAATTTCCGAAAAAGCCTCTGTTTTCAAGATATTTCTTCCGTTTTTATTTTCAGATAAAGGGTTATTTACCTGTAGATCCGTATCAGTATTTTGACATTTTTATAAACCGATTTTCTTACTTAACTGGATATATTGCATTAACTCTGTTTAAACCATGCGTCTGTTTTCTACCATGTGTCAGTCTATTGACGTTTTGTTATTTTTTAAACTTGAGTGATTGATTTTTTATAATAATCGATATATACTTATAAGGAATCTTTTTAACAAATATTTCTGACAACAATTTCCCATTATCAATAAGTTTTTTTGGAGGTGAATCCTATGTTCGAAAATCAATTGTTAACCTATACGGTCAAGGAAGCGGCCTCAGAGCATTTTTTAAAAGTGCCCCCGGAAACCGTTACCATCGAAGTGATTGAAAAAATGCTTTTTGAGAATTTTCAGGAAGTATTGGTAGTGGATTATTCCCGGGACCGGGAACGCCTGTTGGGAATTTTGACGCTGACCGATGTGTCCCATCTTAAAAAGCAGCGCAGGGACCTGAAACTTCCCATCTCTACATATATGAATCCCCACGTGATTACCATCGATTCCACCCAGACCATAACCACCGCAAAGGAAATTCTGATCAGCTACAACATCGGACGCCTGCCCATCTACGAAAAACATAAAGTTGTGGGAATTATCCGTTTCGATGATATCATCAGTCACCATCTGCTATCGATGCGGGTGATCAACAATCAGTACGTCCATATTATGGATAGTATGCACGAAGCCATCACCGTTACCGATCGAAAGGGAAATGTGCTTTTTTGGAATAAAAACGCCGAGGAGATTTACGATATTACCGCCGAGGAAATCCTCTACAAACCTTTAAAGGAATTCTTTCCCGACGCCTTGAGTCTTTCGGTCCTGGAAGAAAAAGTTGCGATAAAAAACGCCTATCATTCTCCAAAACCCGGCTACAATATCATCATCAGTGCCCTTCCGGTATTTATTGACGGGGAGTTTTTAGGAGTGGTGTCCACGGAAAAAAACGTAACCGAATACACCAATCTTCTTAATCAGCTGGACAGCGCCAGCAGCCAGCTGGATCTGTTAAAAGAGGAAATTGATAAAATGACCAAGGATTTCTTCTCCCTGGGCCATGTCCAGGGAAAAAATCCCGTCATGCAGAATCTGATGCAGGTGGCGAAAAAATCCTCCCGCACCGATGCCAATATATTAATTACCGGGGAAAGCGGTACCGGCAAAGAGGTCTTTGCCAAATCCATTCATCAAAACAGTGAGCGAAAAGGCCTCTTCGTTCCGGTCAACTGCAGCGCTATTCCCAGTGCGCTGTTTGAAAGTGAATTTTTCGGCTACTCCGGCGGCGCCTTTACCGGAGCCCTGAAAAACGGCAAGGCGGGTTATTGCGAAATGGCCCATAAGGGCACCCTTTTCCTGGATGAAATCGGGGACCTGCCATTGGAACACCAGGGAAAACTTCTTCGGGTTCTTCAGGAAGGAACGGTCAACCGGATCGGATCCAATAAAATAATAGAAATTGATACCAGAATTATTGCGGCCACCAATAAAAACCTCAGTGAGATGATCGAAGCCGGTCTGTTCCGGGAAGATTTATTCTACCGTTTGAACGTGGTACAGTTGGACCTTCCTCCCTTAAGAGAGCGCCGGGAAGACATTGTGCTGCTGTTTACCCAGTTTTTGAATGAAGTCTGTTCAAAAAATAATATTCCGGTGCCCACCGTCGGCAGCGATGTCTATAATATTCTGTTAAAGTATCGATGGAAAGGCAATATTCGGGAACTGAAAAATGCAGTGGAGTATATGGTGGTGGTAAGTAACGGAAGTAAGATCACCAAGGATCATATCCCCCAGTACATTATCCTGGATCTTTCTAAAAATGTGGACTATATTGACCTTCCCAATCTCACCCAGGGAGAGACGGGCCTCGAAGAAAACCTCAGCGTCCTGGAGAGGAATTTGCTGATTGATGCAATGAAACAGGCCGGGGGAAACAAGTCCAAGGCCGCAAAGATCCTGAAAATTCCTCGAAGCACCCTTTATTACAAGCTGGAACAGCACAAAATTCCTGTTTCCTAGCTTTGTTTTCTAAGGGTAAAGCCCTGTTTTAACGGATCCTCGGCGTCCACTACCAGCTGACTGAATCCCGTAATATTAGCATTCCCTGTGATTTTTATTCGCAGGGCTTTTTGTTTTTTGATATGGGTCTCTCCAATAATTACTCCCTTAAACAGAGTGCCGAGAATACTCTCATGGATAAACTCTTCCCCGATACCGATTTTCTTTTTATAATACAAGGCCGCTAATTTCGCCGTGGTTCCCGTACCGCAGGGGGATCTGTCCAACTGGCCGTTGCCGAAGAACACCACATTTTTTAGCTGGGCATCGGGATGGCTCGGCTGATCATAAAATTCCACCAGATCTATAGTTGTTATATGGCTGTGCTCCGGATGCTCCAGGGAAATCTCTTTATTGAGCGTTTCCCGTATTTCCGATCCGTATTTCAAGAACTCATTGCTGTATTCCGGTTCCACCCGCAGCCCTAAATCCTGACTGTTTACAATGGCAAAGAAGCTTCCGCCGAAGGCTATATCGGCTCGTAATGATTTCCCGTCGGACAGCTGAAACTTATAATTCTCTTTAAATAAAAAGGCCGGTGCATTTTCAAAGGATACTTCCATCACCTGATCCTTTTCCATAACAGCCTCCACTTTGATCAGACCGGCCGGGGTATCAAAGGCAATGGCATTCAGCCCTTCCCGAGAGGGAATCATCCCGGTCTCCAGGGTCACCACCGTTACACCGATGATGCCGTGACCGCACATATTAAGGTAGCCTCCGGAGTCCATAAATACCACACCGTACCGGGCTTCAGGATGAACCGGATCCGTAAGGATCGCCCCCACCATGTCATCGTGACCTCTTGGTTCCAGCATCAGCTGCTGCCTTAACAGATCCTGATGTTTCCAAAGATATTCCCGCTTTTCCACCATGGTCTTTCCATAGACCGCCACGCCGCCGGTAATCACCCTGGTGGCCTCTCCCATGGTATGGGAATCCACCACTTGAACCATCCGCTCAAATCGCATCGCTTCCTCTCCTTCATTTAGAGAATTTTTTTAGAAAACCAGGAACCCTACACCACGGCTCCTGGTTTATTGTTGCTTTATGTTAAATTCTCCTGAAAAACCTCGATATGCCTAAAGCTTACTCTAATCACTATTGT
>SKOH01000169.1 GCA_007120165.1 Clostridiales bacterium | reverse complement strand
TGGCAAAAACATCATATACAGTACGACTCCCCCTAAGCCTCTTACCCGGATTAAAAAGAACATAGGGATAGTAAGAATTGAAAGCCATATAAAACGGGCATCCTTCTTTTTGGTTAAATAACCGCTGATCAGAAGGGTTAAAATCATCATTACTCCAACAAACCGGTTATGCACCGTCCGGTAATTGCTGCCGAAAATCAGCCAGGAGGTAGACGTATAGGTGACCATCTACTCTTCCTCCGGTATTTCCTCTAAGGTGCTGCGGTAGATTCCCGGTTCATGCCTTTCCATTGGGATATTAGAATTCATGGCATAACTTCCTCTGGGGAGGCGAAATTCCAAATGTACTTTTGCATCTCCTTCCCAAAACAGGGCAGGGGTCAAATAGTAAATCTTATGATATACCAGGTTCATTATATCAGCCTGAAGGTAATGTCCGCTATAGCTTGGATAACTAAGAATCAACTCACCGCTCTCCCCGGCCGGTAGCTTGAGGGAAAACGCCATTCCTTTATATGCCTCCTGATGCCCATACCTTCCATGGTAGTTATATTGTGATTATCAAAAAATATAAAAAGAGGCCGCCGGGATTTTTCCGAAGACCTCAAAAGCCTCTAACGTATAAAATTACCCGAACTACATCCCTCCCGTCGGCGGGAATACCGATACCGTATCTCCATCCTTTAACGATGTGGTAAGCTCCGCATCAAGACCATTGACTAAGAGAATCTTTATCTCATCTTTGTTCACATTTAATGCTTCCACAGCTTGTTCAACAGTATCATTTCCTGTCAGATCATAGGTACACTCTTTGGTGCAGACTTCTTTTTCCCGACCTTCCCGTAAACTGGAGAACAACTTCACTTTTACGCTCATGACAAACCTCCTTTCTTTGTAAAATTCTTAAGGGAATTGCCTTTTTAATGCTCTTCCGATTTATGGTATTCATCTTTCTACCCTTTAGTGATTTATTGAAACGAAAATAAGTGAAAAAAACTGAAAGTTTCAGTTTCATGAATTATTTCCAGGAAAAGTTAAAATGTTGGTTTTACCGGAAAAATGACCCCGAAGGAATTCGGGGTCATTATAATATTACTCAAAATTTTGATGGCTTAGCCGGCATTTACTTTTCTTTCATTGTTAGAAAACTGGGTTTGATAAAGCATACTATAGTATCCTTCTTTCGAAAGCAGCGCTTGATGGTCACCCCGCTCGATCAGTTTTCCCTCTTTGATAACAAAAATCTGATCGCTGTCTTCTATAGTGGAAAGGCGGTGGGCGATGGTAATGCCGGTTTTTCCTTTCATCATCTCGGTTAGGGAGGCTTGAATCAGCCGCTCGCTTTCCGTATCCAAGGCGGAGGTGGCCTCATCCATCAATAGTATCGGACTGTTCTTAATAATCGCCCGGGCAATGGAGATTCGCTGTTTCTGTCCTCCCGAGAGACCCAGGCCCCGCTCTCCGATGATGGTGTCGTACCCGTTTTCCAGCTTCATGATAAAGTCATGGGCATTGGCTTTTTTCGCCGCTTCGATAATTTCTTTTTCATCGGTATTTTCCTTGCCGTAGGAGATGTTTTCCCCGATGGTGCCGGTAAACAAATAGGGATTTTGGGAGACATAGGCGATTTTTTCTCGAATATCTTTAATGTCCGTTGTGGCGGTGGACTGATTTCCAACGATGATCTCTCCCTGATCGATGGAATACAGGCCGAGAATCAGTTTGATGATTGTGGACTTCCCGCCGCCGCTTTCCCCTACCAAGGCAATGGACTTTCCTTTTTCGATGGTAAAGCTTAAATCGTCAATAACCGGTGCCGATGGATCCTTTTCATAGGAAAATGTGATATTTCGAAATTCAATATATCCGGAGTTTTGAGCGCTCTCTGACTTCCAGCGTTTTCCTTGATTTAAACTTTCCTCTTCAACCGGTTTCTTATCAAAAGGAGGGTTGATTACGGTGGGTTCTTTTTCTTCATCAATCATTTCAAAGACCCGGTCCAGGGACGCTCTGGCACTTTGCAGTGACTGATTGAACTGGGGAAGAAAATTAAGCGCCGAATTGGTCGCCCCCTGAAGGTTCGTAAAGGCTACCACCACACCGATACTCATCCATCCCAAGTAGATAAACAGAATCCCGAAAACGATGATAAACAAAAAACTGCTGGTAAAAGCCAAGTTGCTGAGAATACGAAGTTTCGCCTGCTGACGGCTTCTCTGATAGGCTTTTTCGTAGACCCCATCGTTTACTTCCTCCATTTTCTCCTTTAAGTGCTTCTCTAAGTTATAGGATTTCATTACCTGAAAACCCTGAAAAATATCGGTAAGATTCTGAGTGAATTTGGACTTTCTTTCTTGAACTTCGTCACTGATGACTTTCATTTTCCTTGCGGACCCCCGGTTCAGCTTAAAGATCACCAACGTGAAAATTAAAAACACGATGGCCAGGCGATACTCCAAAACGAACATATAGATTACCGAAGCGGTTCCTAAAATCAGCAGATTCATAAAGTTTAAGAATCCTTCCTTTAAAAAGGTTTCCAATTCCGTTAAATCGTTGGTCAGTCGTGAAATGGTATCTCCCGAATGTCGATTCTTATGATAGGCGTAGGGAAGATCCATGGTTTTTGAAAAGGTTTCCCCCCGGAGTTTTCCCATCAGTACCGCAATATTTTTCCGTCCGAAATAGGCAAAGATCGGGGTGGAGATAAACAGTAATACCACGGTAATCCCGGAGATGACCACCACACGGTAGATCAGTGAAAACTCCCCTTCCGCCGCGTAATCGAATACATACATTAACAGTGTGGCCAGGGTCAGATTCACCATGGCATTCCCGAGACCTAACAGAATAAATGGCAGGGAGAACTTAACGACTTTTCCTTTGTTGTGGTCGAACATTCGTAAAATCTGCTCTTTCAATTAAATCGCCTCCCCCTGTGGATTTTCCATCTGTTTTTGATAAAGGCTCCGGTAATAGCCGTTGTTTCGGATTAACTGCTGATGGCTGCCCTTTCCTACAATCTCTCCATCCTGCATAACCACAATTTCATCTGCCTCCTTAATTGTGGATAACCGGTGGGCGATAATAATTGCGGTTTTTTTCTGTAACTCCTGTTCCAGCGCTTGTTGAATCAGGCTTTCCGATTCATTGTCCAGAGCCGAGGTGGCTTCATCGAGCAGTACGATGTCGCTGTCTTTTATAAAAGCCCTCGCTAAAGAGATTCGCTGCTTTTGCCCCCCTGATACCCGGTCTCCCAGCTCGCCTACCACAGTATGGTAACCTTGATCAAGACTTTTAATAAATCCGTCGGCATAGGCTTTTTTCGCAGCAAGGATAATGCCCTCTTCCCCGGCTTCCGGCTTTCCGTAACGGATATTTTCCGCCACATCTCCTGGAAACAGATAGACTTCCTGGGGTACAAAGGCGATGTTTTGTCGAAGGGCCTTTAAATCCCATTCCGACAGGTCCTTTCCTCCGATTTCAATTTTCCCCGGTTCCACCGGATAAAAGCCCAGCAACAGCTTGCTGAGTGTGGTTTTTCCGCTTCCACTCTCTCCCACCAGAGCAATCTGCTGGTTCTTTTTAATACTGAAGCTGATATTTTTCAGTGACGACGCCGCGGCTCCGGGATAGGTAAAACTGAGGTTTCGAATGGCAATGACCTCTTCTGCAGAGGACAGGTCCGTTCTCCGGGAAGAATGTTCGTCAAAGTTTTTTACCGACCGAAGATTTTCATCAAAGGCCCGAACCTTTCCGCCCCTTCGCTCTTCGGCTAAGCTGATCACACTTTTTACCCGCTGGTATGCCGCCAGGTCCCCTTTTCCGTTTCCGATCAGCATGGGAATTTGAGACAGCGGAAAAGATAGATAGTTTAGCAGGTTGGTAAAGGCAATCAAACCTCCCAGGGTCAACTCCCCGATACTGATGAAATAGGCCCCAAATCCGAAGGTGATAAAAAACGGCAAAATGGAGACGATTCCCGATAGGGAGTTGATAAACGCCTTGCTTCTCGCCACCGCCGTATCTTTTTTCACGCTGTCCTCAATTTCAGGGGTATATTTTTTCATTAACCGGTCCTTCAAATGAAAAGCTTTTACCACTTCAATCCCCTTAATATACTCGGTGTTCATGGTATTGATCCTTCCCATGGCCTCGCTGTACTCTGTGGTTTTTTTGCCGATGGGTTTGCCGATCCTATTGGAGACGACCAGAATGACCGGAATCATCGCGACGGAAATCAGCGTCAGAATCCAGTTTAGATAAAGCAAGTAGGCCATCGATAATATCGCTGTCAGCGGTACGAAAATAAAATTGTGTACCCGCTCTTTGGTAAAGGTCTGAATTTTATTTAAGTCATTGGTCAATTTCGAAATAAAATCTCCGGAATGGGCCTTTTCCACTTCCTCTACCGAGGTATCCATCAGCTGATCCGTGGAGGCTTTTCTGAGATACTTCAGGTTTTTTTCCGAATACTTTTCCGAAGCCAGGGTGCGAAAGTAAACCAGCCCCAGTTCCACTGCGAAAATAAGCACCATTATTCCCAACATTGCGATACTAAAATCATTCTCTCCCACCAGGGAATCCATCAACACCCGCAAATAATCCGCAATCACAATTTGTATTAGCGATAAAAAAATGGTTGTCACCAGTACTCCCATCAATAAACTTTTATAGGGTAACTCTTTGATCATCTGAAAAAGATCCTTTAAAAATGAGGTCTCTCTCACGCCCGTTTCATCTCCCAATGCTCCGCCTCCTAAATTTATGTCTTAAAATTATACTCATATTCTATAGTATCTTTTTCATAAAAGGAACCCTCCCGGGACAGATATCCTCTACGTCTTAAGGCGGAATAGGGCGGAGTTAACGCAAGTATATAAGATTGATCAAGTAAATTCAAAACCCCTTAAACACTTTTTTCGCAGTGATTAAGGGGTTTTACTTTTTACCAAACTCGATCCCAGTTGTTCATTAGACGGATCTCGTAGAGTATATTCCGAAGGGCTTCGCTTTCGATGTCGGGATAAATTTCCCGGTACACTTCCGCTGCCGAGTCTCTGCTTTCTAATAACAGGGCTTCCATCATCCTTTTCAGCCGGGCTTCATCCCCGGAGGTAAGACCCCCTTCCCGGAGGTCTTGAAGTTCATCTTTCATATTCAATGGATCCAACCGGTAAATATGAAATCGGCTGTCCTCCATTCTATCTGCCGCTTTTACATAGTCTCCTAATAAAAGATCCAAATACAGCACTTTCCAGTTCAGGTAGTGTTGGTTTTCTTCATAGACCGCCACTGCCTCTTCCCAGTCCCCATCGATTAAGTGAAGGTCTCCCCGAAGCTGTTGAATATGATAATCATCCTGGGGCTCCCCAATTTTTTCAATGTAGTATTCAAGCCTGCTGCGATTACTCTTCACTTCTTCTAAAGACATTCCGCCGAGAATCATCTCTAAAATTCGAGAATTGCCGGTTTCATTGTAATACTCCTCGGCGTAGGTTAAGGCCAGGTCTTTGTCCTCTTCCCCCTTTTTCCATCCATAATGATAAATAAGACTTAAGGTTCTAAGGGCTTCTTTTCGAATTTCCCCATCTTCAATATGCTCTTTATAGTAGGCAATTGCCTCAGGATAGGCTTGATCGAGCAGCAGCTGTTCCCCTTCTGAAAGCTCCCCTTCCAGGGAGAAGCTCGGAACTTCATTGTAATCCCCTCGAAGCGAAAGACTGGAAGTGATTTCCCGGTGATCTTCATCAAATGCCTTAATGAATAGCGGATATTCCACTCCGGGCAGGGTTGGGGATAATATACCTCCAGGCTCCAAAAGTCTCTCTTCATCACTGAAGCTGACAATGCCGCCGGGATCTTTCTCATTAATCATTCCTACCGTAAAGCTTGCGCCATTCTCAAAGATCTTATCTTCCCCTTCCGCCGTGATTAGCCGCCGCTCACCGTGGCCTCCGGTTTTTTCCTGGGGGTTTGTAAAGGATAGATAATAGGCTTCATAGTAAGCGGCCTCCGGTACCGGGCTCCAGGTAAGCCGAAACTCTTCTTCTTCACTACTCAATTGTTGATTGGTAATTTCGGAAAACGCGATGGGGGGAGTAAATTTTATTTCCAAATACTGATCTTCGGTTACTATCAGCTGCGCCTCGGCCATGGGACCGGTCATCCCGGGGAGATATTTATCATAAAGCCGGCTGCTGTCAATACCGATCCCTAGGCTATAACTTCCCCTTCGAAGACCCAGAGTCTCAAAATAGCCTTCTTCATCGGTGATGGCCACCATCCGCTCACCGGCACTTTGCCAACTGTTATCTCCTCCCTTTTTAATGTAAATTTCCACAAAGGACATCGGATCCCCATCAAAGGTTATCTGCCCCGATAACGTGTAATTTCCCGCAAAGCTGTTAATATAACTGTCAATCCACATATTCTGATGCTGAAAGGCTCCGGTGCCGAAGAGGGTTCCGTGAAAATAGTTGTATTTCCCCGGCCGGTGGACCTCCGCTTCACTTATATGGGCTCTTGCCTCCTCAAACTTTCCTTCCCTGAGAGCAATCTCCCCAAGCAGGGTCCTTCGCTCCCGAAGATAATAGGCAGGGCGGCCCTCATTCAGCAGCTCTTTTCCCCGGTTTATATCTCCGAAATAAATTTCATAGTAACTGCAGTAGATCCGCTGCAGCTCTTCCAGCTCCTCACTCTCTCCGGTAGGAAACCGGAGTCCTTGTTGGAAGTTTTTCATCTCTCCGGTGGCAATGTAGAGATCCATCAGCAATCGGTAACCTCTAAGGTAGTAATATTCGTAATCGTCGAGATTCTTCTCCCGCTCAATCCCTGTCTCCAGCAATTCCTTGGCCCGCTGAAGATCCTCGGGACGATTATCAATCACTCCCCCTCGATGGTTGGAAAAAATTCCGTACCGGTTAAAGCCGTCGATTAAAGTCTCCGCGTATTCCAGCTGAGCCCGAAAAGAAGGATTCCCAAAGTTTTGATCTAGATAGCGCTCATAAAAGGCCTCGGCATAGGGAGAATCCATACGGTCCAGTGCTCTTGCGATGATAATATTTCCTTTGGGAAGCAGGACAAATACCAGTAGAAGGAAACCCAGACTTAAAAGAAGCAAATTTTTTACTTTCAGTTTAATTTTCATAACCATAGTCCTCTCCTTCCCCGTTACTTGGAATCCAAAGCTGGGCCCCGCCAACTTCAATTAATCTACCCTCGGGTCGGGGTTCATAATTTAGGGGCATCACATTAATGGCGACCAGCAGGACCGATGCGGCAAGTACCGGCACCAGCGGGATTTCTATTTCCAGATTTAAAAAGCGGCGGATACTGGGAATGACACCGGCACTTGCTTTTTTGTCTGACATTCTGTCCTCCGCCACTGCCGCTTTCATTTGATCGGCCAGTGTACTTTTAAATTCCTTCGTCAGATGCAGTTTTTTCTCCTCTTCAGTGAAGGCCGACTTCAGCAGGTTTCCCAAAGCTTCTTCTTTTTCTTTATGGGGTTGATAATGCAGTTCTTGGAGCTTGTTATTTTGATCAAATGGTTTCTTTTTCATGGAAAACCTCCTTTTCAATCAGCTTCTGTTTCAAAGCCTGTTTTCCCCGGAACAGCTTACTCTTAACCGTACCTTCCTTTTCCTCCAGCAGATCGGCAATCTCCCGGATTTTCATCTCTTCAAAGTAAAACAGCACCATAACCTGTCGGTAAATAAAAGGAACTTCTTTGATGCACTCCGTTAACTGGCGATGATGAAAGTTTCTAAGAACATCGGACTCCACATGACTTTTTCCGATCTGCAGGTCTTCGATCTCTCCCATATCTTCCTGTTTCTTTTTAAATCCATCCTTCATCTGATTGACGGCAATGCGGTATACCCAGGTATAAAGCTTGCTGTCGCCTTTGAAATTATGTATAGATTTTACGACTTTTAAAAACGTATCCTGGACCAGATCCCGGGCGGCAGCTTCATCTTTCAATGTGAAATAAAGACTGCGGTACAGCCGGTCACCATAGCGTTCAACAAATATTTCAAAACCATTTTCTTCCCCTCTTTTTAAGGCGGAGATCAGCATTTTTTCATTCATAGGCACCCCCGTTTTGTAGGACGTATTACTTCTTAGACCTTATTATACTAAAAAGGTTGCAGCAAAGGGCAAAAAAAATAAACACCGGGAAACTCGAAGTTTCGGGGTGCTTATTTATGTCTTTACTATGTGCCTGATTAATGAATACTGAATTTTTTCAGATCCTGCAGAGAAACCTGCCCCTGGCTTTCCTGTTGCTGATAAACGGCATCAAACCGACTCAGATCCTCTCCTTTTGCAATTTTTTCAATAATTGCCCGCTGAATAACGGAGGAGATGTCCATATTATGCCATTTCGCATATTTTCTAAGTAAACGTGCTTCTTTTACCGTTAATTTTATTGCTACTTCCTTCATGAATACCAACCCCTTATCCGGTTCCCAAAACCCTAAAATTCCTAACTTTATTCAAACTATTTCCTTTGTTCCTCGACCAATTGAATCTTCATGCCGTTGGGATCTAAGATGAAGATAAACCGGGTATTCGGATTGGGCTCAAAGGGCCCGGCAGCAATTTCAATGCCCCGGTCTTTTAAAAATTTCATCGACTGATCCAGGGAATCCACCCGAAAACCCCAGGAAATATCAGAACCGAGATCGATACTTTTTACCGACGAATCAAAAATCAGCTCGACCTTTGTCTCTCCTTCTCCCAAAAAAGCAATTTCCATATCCGGCCCTGGGGCAAACCGCTGTTTCACCGGAAGTCCCAATACCTCTTGATAAAATTTCACGGATTCCTCCATATTCTTTACATAAATCGTACTCCAACAAAACTCCATTCAAACGCCTCCTTTACTATTTCCTCTTTTTCTTAATACCCAAATTATTCCCTTAACAACATTTCTGTTGCAATCAATCTCAGATAAACTTTTTTTATAAAAAATTATCCAAATTATAAATTTGTGCCTTTACAGGGAACTTCTGTGACTTCTTCTCCGTCTAATTATTAAAGCGATTGAAAAATGCCTGTACCATAACCTTATTAAACAATCATTAAAGCTTTAGGTTTTCAACACAAAAAACCAATTTACTTAAAAACCAATTTTCTTTTAAAAAAAGGAGGCGTAACCATGAAAGTATTAAAAACAACTGCACTGATTCTTGTTTTTATGTTGGTAATGATGGTCCCGGTTTTTGCAGAATCCGGTAACAGTTCCAGTGAAACGGCAGAGGATCGCCCGCTCTTGGAAGATCACGGCGAAGACGGCGAAGGTGTGGAAGGAAACCCCGGTGAAAGCAGAGATTTACACGAAGGGGCCTACCGTACGGAGCTTCACCAAAATACCGATGAGTTCCTGTTCAGTGATGAAATCCAGGCAAGCCTCGGAGAAGCTGGCGTCAAAGTAATTCACACCGGTTCTGTCGATGAAAACACCTTGCAGATTGGGGTTTATCCCGGGGAAGACGCTTCTCGGGAAAGGGTTTTGAATCTTCTTATTCAAAACGGTATCGGCAGCGAAGAAAATTTTGAAATTGTTCCGGCAAAAGAAGTTACGATCCTTCCCACTGTTGTCGGAGAACCTGCAGCGCAAACAGATGATGCGCCCGACGCTGACGTTGATCCCGACACCCCGGTGTCCACTGAAGAGGAAGCCCAGGCTGCAAACGATATGGCTGAGGAAGAATATGTACGTCCCGATGATGAGAATGCGGAAATGGGCATTACTTCCGTAGAAGACATCGAAGAATCAGAAGGAGACGGCGAAGAAAGCACTAATAACTATCTGTTTCCTATCCTAGCGGTACTTGGTGTTGCGGTCATTGGCGGGGGAATTGTTTATTTCAAAAAGTAGGCCACATATAATAATAGTACATTAACATCTAATCACGTTGACCCCATTAACCAATCTCAAAAATAATCTCAACATAAACCTCAGGAAATTATTTCTTGAGGTTTATTCTATTGATAACAAAATTACGCATTCATAACAATTTCTTTATGAATCTTTGAATATTTATTGACAATCCCAACATTCAGCATTATCATAAGGATATACTTATATGTTTATATTCCCCGACAGATAGAAAGGATGCGTGCTTATGTTAGAAATTCTAAACCGTATATGGAGTGTTTTTACCGCTATACTGCAGTTTACCTGGCTATACGATGGCGTGGCTTACCTTGTGGAAAATGTCTTTCAGCTTTCCATGGAGAGCAACCTTGGTTCATCGGTACATTTTTTCATTTATGACGTTATTAAAATATTGATTTTGCTAAGCATTATGATTTTTATTATCTCCTATATCCGCAGTTACTTCCCTCCCGAACGTACCAAAAGGATTTTGGAAAAACTGGGAGGTATTAAGGGAAATATTATGGCTTCCCTGCTCGGTACCGTCACCCCTTTTTGTTCCTGTTCATCGGTACCGATCTTTATCGGCTTTGTGGAAAGCGGTGTAAATCTGGGGATGACCTTTTCTTTTTTGATAACCTCTCCTCTGATTAACCAGGGAGCCATCGTCGTCCTGCTTGCAGCCTTCGGATGGCGGGTAGCTCTTTTATATGTAGTTATGGGAGTCGTTATTGGAATTATCGGTGGAATTGTTATCGGCAAGCTGGGGTTGGAAGACCAGGTGGAAGGTTATGTGTATGAGATGAAAATGGGCAGCGGGGAAGTAGAAAGCCTTACACGAAAACAGCGAATAGAATACGCCTTAGGGGAAGTAAAAGAGATCGTCAGTCGCGTTTGGGTTTATCTTCTTATTGGAATCGGCCTCGGCGCTGCCATCCATGGATGGGCTCCGGAAGAAATTCTAACCCGCTACGCCGGCCCTGATAACCCCTTTGCGGTATTAGTGGGCGTGGCCATCGGCATCCCTCTTTATGCCGATGTTATTGGTACAATCCCCATCGCCCAGGCATTGATTTCCAAAGGAATGGGCATGGGCACGGCCCTGTCCTTTATGATGTCCGTTGCGGCGCTTTCCATTCCGGCGATGATCCTTCTTCGAAAAGTGATCAAACCGAAACTGCTAGGAATTTTTGTGGCCATCACCGGATGCAGTATTGTCCTCGTAGGCTATGTGTTCAATTTTATTCTTCATTAAAAAGGGAAAACAAAAACTGCTGGAAAATCAGAATGGGGAACATTGATGGCATTAATTGCAAAGTTTACACAAAATACCTTATAATAGAATTAAAGGAGGCGGTATTGATGAGAATTGAAATTTTAGGTACAGGATGCAAGAAGTGCGAGAAGCTTGAAGAAAATGCAAAAAAAGCCGTGGAATCCGCAGGCATTGATGCAGTGGTTGTAAAGGTGGATGACATGAAATCAATCATGCAGTACGGCGTGATGAGCACTCCCGGTTTAGTAATCGACCGGGAAGTAAAAAGCACCGGAAAAGTATTAAGTCCGGAAGAAATTGAAAAACTCATAAAGTAACTACTTAACCCCCCGCTGGACATGACCCTGCGGGGGGGTTTTTCTTCAACAAGCTTACTCGTTAACGCTTTGTTAAGTTTCCCCAAGAACGATTGACAAGCGGGAAAATATCTTTTATGCTTACAATATGCATATAATTCATTTCATTCATATAAGGTGGTGAACTAATGGAAGAACTGTTTAAAGCCCTCGGCGATCCTAACCGTTTACGGATCGTAAATTTATTGATGCACAAAGAACTATGCGTCTGTGAAATCGAAGAAATTCTCCAAACAACCCAGTCCAACGCTTCAAGGCATCTGACGAAACTTCGCCAGGCAGGCATCATTTCGTGCAAAAAGAAAGCCCAGTGGGCATATTACCAGGTGCATCCGGAATTTGTTGCCTCCCACGCCCTTCTTTATCAGTATCTTAAAGAAAAACAAGCGAAAGAAGGCGTCTATCGGGAAGACTTAAAGACTATGCAAGGTTTTAATAAGCAGCAGAAAACTTGTGAAACCCCGGCTTAATGGAATAATTTATTTTATATTTTATACAGTTGCGCTTTTGATCTTTCAGCAATTTTTCAGAGTTTTACTAACTACTAAATTATTAGGAGGCGATCATTTTGAGTCAAAAGAAAAAAGAATCCCCTCGGCGTGAAATGGACTTTTTCAGCCGAAACCTTACTCTATGGGTAGCCCTTTGTATTGTCATTGGTGTTGCCGTCGGACAGTTTTTACCGGTAGTACCCGATACTTTAGGACAATTTACCGTATATGAAATCTCCATTCCCATTGCCGTATTGATCTGGTTAATGATTTACCCGATGATGCTGAAAATCGATTTTAAAAGCATTGTCGCCGCAACCAAAAAACCCAAGGGCCTGATTGTAACCTGTACCGTTAACTGGTTAATCAAACCCTTTACGATGTATCTCATCGCTGCATTTTTCTTTCGGGTGGTATTTCAGAACTTTTTTCCCACGGAGCTTGCCAATCAGTATCTGGCAGGAGCAGTGCTTCTGGGCGCCGCCCCTTGTACAGCGATGGTATTTGTCTGGAGTCATCTTACCAAAGGTGATCCTGCCTATACCTTAGTACAGGTTGCGGTAAACAACCTGATTCTTCTTGTGGCCTTTACACCGATTGTGGCATTTTTACTTGGCGTATCCGACGTTTTCGTTCCCTACGGCACGTTATTTTTATCCGTGGCTCTGTTTATCGTAATCCCCTTAGTCGGCGGGTTTATCTCCCGGGAACAGATCATTAAGAAAAAAGGCATTGAATATTTTGAGAACGTTTTCCTTAAAAAGTTTGATAACATCACCATGGTGGGTCTGCTTCTTACGCTGATTTTAATCTTTACCTTCCAGGGTGAAGCTTTGGTAAACAATCCATTACACATTGCGTTGATTGCCGTTCCGCTGATTATTCAGACCTTTTTAATCTTTTCCATTGCCTATGGCTGGGCTAAGGCTTGGAAGCTTAGTCACAGTGTAGCCTCGCCGGGTGCATTGATCGGTGCCAGCAACTTCTTTGAACTGGCCCTTGCCGTATCGATTGCCCTGTTCGGACCTCAGCACCCTGCTACGCTGGCAACCGTCGTCGGTGTATTGGTAGAGGTGCCGCTGATGTTAACGTTAGTACGAATTGCCAATAAAACAAAACACTGGTTCCCCAAAAAAGAAGGCGGCAACGT
>SKOH01000070.1 GCA_007120165.1 Clostridiales bacterium | reverse complement strand
TTACTCGTTTCGCTGTCTTTTGCATTTTTATTTCCTCCTCATATGATATATTTTGTTTGTTTCTTACCGTTATCATATAGGCTTTGAGGAAATGGTTCAGTGACAAAGTCACAAAGCACCGTCCGTGAATATATTTTCTTTGAACCGTACTATAACGTGACGATTTGATAGCCTTCCTTGACGTATTTAGCCATTGGCGGATGCCCTTTTGCTTCTCCGGAAACAGGAATTCCTACCGTTTCGTTATACTCCAATACTCCGAACTTCGCTGAACAGGCTTTGCAGATGGAATCGATCAGTCCTTTATCCTTGGTCTGCTGATACAACTCGTTTCCTGACTCTTCCAATTCCTTAATGAGCTTAACGGCTTCACCTTCCATCACTATCCTTACATCCAGCTCTTTACTGTTCATATCGAGGGCATTGATTAAGATATGGTTCAAACACAAAAGATCTCCTTTAAACGCAAAAAACACCACTTTTTCCATAATTGATCCCTTCCTTCCTTTGATTTTTGTATTGATTTTTTCCACTGTATTTACTTTATACCTTTCTGATTGGCTCTTAAACGATGAACCTCACGATAGAGTCCATCTCGATACTGCTTTCCTCTGTCCGCTGTGAGTTTAAACAAGGAAATAAATATAGCATAGTTTGAAAAACAGAAAAAACAATTAATTTAGATATTTCCAATTTTTTGGTATTCTCTGCAAATGCCATCTTTTTGCCGATTATCAGTCTTTCTTATGATTTTGTTGCCGATTCTATTTTATTGTATTGTTAATTTTTTAACGTTATTGTATTCTTTGATTATACCCATCTATATCTTTATTATTTTACATTCACAAATCTAATTCATAAGGAGGTTTTACTGATGGAAAGTTTTTTTGAAGTAGTTCGTTATCTTAATAGTTTGTTATGGGGGCCGCCTATGCTTGTGCTTTTGCTAGGTACAGGGGTTTGGTTCACGATCAGGCTTCGCTTTGTTCAGGTTCGTAAAATTAAGTTGGTTTTTAAAAAGACTTTTGGTGAGGTGTTTAAAAAGAGCGTTAAAGCCGATGAAGACGGTATGTCCTCTTTTCAAGCACTTGCTACGGCTATTGCCGCCCAGGTTGGTACCGGTAATCTTGCCGGAGTGGGTACGGCTATTGCCGCCGGTGGTCCAGGAGCCGTATTTTGGATGTGGCTCAGCGGATTTTTTGGAGCGGGAACCATCTTTGCAGAAGCGATTTTAGGGCAAACCTATAGTGCAAGAGTGGATGGACAAAAAGTGGGAGGACCGGCATACTACATAAAGAACGGTCTTGGGAGCCCTGCTTTAGCCGGTTTCTTTGCAGTGTCCATTATCATCGCATTGGGTTTTATCGGGAATATGGTACAGTCTAACTCGGTTTCCGATTCAATGAATGCCGCCTTCGGTATCCCTCATGTTGTGTTGGGCATTTTAACGGCAATTGTTGTGGCTGCAATTATTATGGGAGGAATATCTAGAATAGCCTCCTTTACTGTTACCATAGTGCCGATTATGGCAGGGATTTATATCATCGGATGTCTTGTAATTATTATGATGAATCTAAGTGAAGTCATCCCTGCTTTTAAAATGATTATCCACGGTGCCTTTAATCCCATGGCTGCAACCGGGGGTGTTATCGGTGTAACCGTTAAAGAAGCCATGCGCTACGGAATTGCCCGGGGACTTTTTTCTAATGAGGCCGGTATGGGTTCCACACCTCATTCCCACGCAATCGCAAAAGTAAAACATCCTTCTCAGCAAGGTTTTGTGGCAATTATGGGAGTAATTATAGATACCTTAGTTGTGTGTACCTTTACCGCATTGATTATTATCATTACCGGGACTTATGAAACCGGACTTGTGGGAATACAGCTGACCCAGCAAAGTTTTGCCGTGGGTCTTGTGGGTTTTGGCGAGTATTTTATCGCGGTATCCCTATTTTTCTTTGCCTTGTCCACAATTATCGCCTGGTATTATTTTGGGGAAGGAAACATCAAATATCTTTTCGGTCAAAAAGGAATTCGAGCTTATCAGGTAATCGTTTTACTATGTATCGTAGGCGGTACATTAATACAGGTAGAAGACGTTTGGGAGCTGGCGGATTTATTTAACGGATTGATGGTTATTCCCAACTTAATTGCCCTGTTAGGTCTTAGTGCAGTGGTTATTAAAAGTCTCGAAAACTATGAATCCAGTGATTTGGACAAATAACACCGAATTCTAAACTATAAATACTTTCTTGACTAAAGACCTTTTTTCTGAAATTTACTTACAGAGAAGAGGTCTTTATTTGTATGCTCTACACGTTTATAGTGCTGCCTCAGAAAGGTACCGTCTCCCTATGAGGAATCTGTAAAAATCAGATGACCAACGGCTGTTATTGATTAACTCATTTGGTTCATAGCCTTTTCCTATAAAGGGATTTGTTCCGTTCATCCTTGATCGCTGTTTTTACAAATCCCATGCTTATCCAGAATTTTTCGTTTAACCTGTTGGAAACATTCAAATCGATATAGGCTGCACCATTTTCAACAGATTCCTTTTCCAATTGATTAAATGCAGTTTTCCCAATGCCTTTACTTCTATATTCCGGATAGATGCAATAGTCTAATATAAAGCATTTCCCATCCTCCGAGCGGTAGATCACATAGGTGATAAACCCGATATTGGTATTGCCTTCATTGATCAAGACAATACAGAGAGGATCGGTTTTTCTGTTAAACAGCATCATTATATGGTCTTGATACTCCTTTGAAAAAAACCAATCGATGTCACTTTTCGTTAACGCATCTCCTTCTTCCCGGCGAGGGATAATATCCTCTAAAAAGTACTCATTTCTTCCTTCCCAGAAATAGTGAATATCCTTTTTATTCTTGGCGTTGATAAGATTGATTTTCTTTGCCATGGGCTCCTGCCTTTCGTATTTATATTTTGATCTTCTGCATCCCCCGAGCTTAACAACATCACTCAAAGGGTATCAACTTTTCCGCCGCAACCATCCATGGGTATCTGATATCACTTTGATCGATTACATTTAATTTCTCTCTTCTGATTACTCAGTGGAATCATTGACAATATTGGTTTAGAGTATTTTTGACTACCGTATTTATTCGTTTGTTTTTACGCAGTCTGCCGTCTCTCTGTGAGCCACAAGTCGATTACTTACAATTTTTTTTGTTTACTTTGATTTGCTTATTCTACATTTAATAGCATAAAGCCTCTTTATTTTACACTTTTCGTTAGAAAAGCAAAAAAATTCATAGACCTCATGCGGGGACGGTTTGAAGTGACCCCTTCAAGCCGTCCCTATGCGAGCTCCAAGGAAAAGAAGTAACTACCGCCAGGATTCATCCCTCCCCGGCGGAGCAATTTTTTATAAGACTCCATAAGAAAAGGGACCCTAAGGACCCTTTTTGGTTCGTCCGACGACTGCTTCACAGCTTCAAATTTTCCTCGGTCTTCAATAATCACATCAAGATCAATGACCGACTTGGCAAATAGACCTACCGGGGACGTGCTTACCTCATGATAAAACAATGCGTCTATCCACCACTGACTAAACTTAGCATTGCCAACTCATCCCCAGCCTTTAACTTAATGGATAATCGTTGTTTACCAACCACGGGCTTCTGATTGATAAACATAATGGACTGCATGAGTTGTGATTTGTCTATTTGTGGATAGCATTTGATGATTT
>SKOH01000060.1 GCA_007120165.1 Clostridiales bacterium | reverse complement strand
CCGTATATTTAAAGATCAGAGCGATCGAAGCACTGCATAGGGTTGCAATTAATAAAAAAAACATAAGTCACCTCTTTTCCCATAGTATCTTTATACTTAGCTGTCCTGATTAGCTGTCCCGGAGCTGCTAAAGATCCATTGAAATCTGCTCGGATTCTTCTTTTAATAGTTCTTCCCCTTGGGGGTAATAAATGTCCTCGGGGGTAAAGATTTTTTGAATGTTTAATTCTGTTAAATAGTCGAAGGCCGCTTTGGTTGACAGGGAAAAGTTTTCCTTCGGACTTAACAGTTCTTCATCATTAATTTCTACTCTGCAGTCGATTGATGCTAAGCGCCTTGAAAGATAGGCCTCCTCTACTCCTTTTTCAATCTTTTCTTTCTGCTTACCTTTAAGTTCATCGGTGTTTTGATAGATCCCTTCCAGGTTTTCATAGGCCTTTAACAGCTTAATTGCAGTTTTTTCTCCAATCCCCCGGATTCCCGGAATATTATCCGAGGGATCCCCGGATAAGGCTTTCAAATCTACAATTTGCTCAGGGCTCAAACCGTCATATTTCTCCATAACCGTTTCCGGTTCAAAGTAGATCATTCCTTTATTGGATAGATATATCTGATGCACCTTAGGGCTGACCAGCTGAAAAAGGTCCCGGTCTCCGGAGACGATTAATGGCTCATATTCTTTTTCCACAGCTTTCTTTGCCAGGGTTCCGATTAAGTCATCGGCTTCATAGTTCACCTTTTTAATAAATGTGGCATTGCATTTCTTCAGATAGGCCTCCATCATTCCAAACTGCACAATCAGCTCCTGGTCCGTCTCTTTACGGGTGCCTTTGTACTCCGGATAAAACTCATTCCGAAAGCTTTCTCTGGAAGCATCGGAGCAGATAATCATATGCCATGGCCGGTACTTTTCCTGCAGCGACTTTAAGTATTTTACAAAACCGAAGAATCCTCCGGTGGCTACCCCCTCTTTTGTCGCCAAACGGGGATAGGCATAGTAGCTTCGGTGGATTAAATTCATGGCATCCACCAGCAGCACTTTTTTAGAATTTCTGATTTCCTTCATGGTAAAGCTCCTTTCTTCTGTCTTCGTTCTTCTATTATCCTACCATATTTTCAGATAAAACTAATCATTAATTTCAACGTAAAAACCCACCAAAATCCATCAACGCTCTGGTGGGTCCGTTTATTATTAATTTGTCCTTGCTGCCTTAGGGTCTTTTAAGTTTAAAGATCTCCCCAAGTTTTTCGTATTGGGTTCCTGCCAAGCGACTGACGGGCCGAAGAAGGTTCGCATCAATTCTTCCTTCAGAGAGCACACCTTCTCGAATATGATACTTAACCACTTTTCCGATGATTAGATCGCAGGCAGGCTTATTTTCCGTTCCACCCAGGGGGAGGATCTTTTCTACGACGCATTCCATCCGAATACTGGCTTCTTTTACTCCCGGGGTCTTAATAGCGGTACTTTCCACGGGTGTCAGACCACTAAACTCGACTTCACTTTTTGTCGGGGGAAACGCAATGGAGGTTTCATTAATCTGCTCAATATAGGTTTCATCCGTAACATGGACGACAAAGTCCCCCTGTTCCATAGCATTTTTTGCAGTGTCTTTCATTTCTCCTCCGCTACGCTGCACCGATATGGAAATCATCGGCGGGTTGGAGGTTACGATATTAAAGTAGCTAAAGGGAGCGCCGTTTAACACCCCATTCTTCGAAAGTGTGGTGGTAAAGGCCACCGGTCTGGGGATTACCGAGCCCGTTAGAAAAAAGTAGTTTTCCTGTTCTGTTAAATCGCTGGGATTGATCTGCTGCATTTTACACCCTCCCTTCAATGTTGGTTCTTGGGTTCTTTTATCTCAATGCTTGGCAGTTTCTTTTCAATTTTTTCCCGAATGGATTCAAACTGCTTGGGAAGCTTTAATTCCGACCCCATGGTTTTTAAGGGTTCATCCCGGTCAAAGCCCGGACCTTCGGTAGCAATCTCAAAAAGAATGCCCCCTTTTTCATTGAAATAAATGGATTTAAAATAGTTTCGGTCCCGCACTTCCGTTACCTGATATCCCTTTTCTTCCAGGAGTTTTTTCCAGGCCAGCTGTTCCTGTTCATCCGAGGTTCTAAAGGCAATATGGTGTACCGTGCCAACTCCCCTGGTCCCCGAATCCATGGGGCTTTTTTTAAGATCAATAGTACTTCCTAAGTCTGCGGTGCTTTTATATCGAAGGAGGTCCTGATCTTCCCCTATTCTTTCAAAACCAAAAAGTTTTTCCAAAAGATCTCCGGTTTTTTGGGGCTCCCTGGAATAAAGCATCGCTCCAGCAAAACCTTTAATGGCGTTTTCTTCCGTTATTCCTCCAATACTCCATTTGCTGAAATCTCCCGATTTTTCTTCGGTAATTTCGATTTTCAGCCCATGGGGATCCTGAAAGCTTACATACTTTTTGCCGAACCGGGACTCCACGACAGCTTTTACATGAAATTTTGCCAGCCGTTCTTTCCAAAATTGCAGGGTGCCCTCCGGTACAGCATAAGCCGTTACTCCTACCTGACCGCTTCCGATCTTCCCCTTTTTTGCATCTTCCCAGGGAAAAAACGTAATGACCGTGCCCGGGGCGCCCTGTTCATTACCAAAATATAAATGGTAGGTCTCCGGCGCATCGAAGTTTACGGTTTTTTTAACCATTCGAAGGCCTAGAACTTCTGTATAAAAATCCACATTTTCCTGGGGATCACCCACAATAGCCGTGATATGGTGTATGCCTTTGTTTATCAGCTTCATCTTTTTATAACTCCTTTCTCCATTAACAGCTTATATTTTCTTAAATGATAATGGTTATTATTTGTGGATACCCAATTTCAGGTGATTCAATCGATGCAGCGGATTTTTTTTATTATTTCCGAGGGTTAGCAATAAACCGCCACGCTCATTCCTCAACCGATAATTTACTATTTCTGTAATAACCGATAATTTTAAATCCCGGACAAAATCGAAAGTATACCCATGCCCATAATTAAACTCATGCTGATTTTTTTAAATAGCTGTTCCTCCACCTGATTTCCAATACGGATACCGATTAACGTTCCTAGAATCAGTCCCGGAAAAAGGTAAACCGCTGAGCGAATGACCTCTTGGGTGATCAGCCCGCTAAAAAAGTACGCAGGTATGGAAAACAGGTTGATCACCCAAAAATAAAGGGTCAGGTTTCCACGGAAAGCCTGTTTTTCCACTTTTTGATTATTTAAAAACAGCACAATCGGCGGTCCTCCCAAGGATACACTGCCGTTTAATAAACCGCTGGCTAACCCGATTGGAATAAAGGATATTTTCTCATTTTTTACTGTAAAATGATAGCCGGAAATATTCACCCCAGCAACGATGACAATAATTATTCCAACGACAAGTTTCAATGTGTCCTCCGCCAGTACTTTCAACAGATACACCCCAAATGGCGTCCCTAAAATCCCAAAAATAACCAGTATGATGATTTTTTTCAATTGCACATGCGCTCGAATGTGATACAATACCAAACTGTTTAATATCAAACTGAATATCATTAATACCGGTACCGCAACCTGTAGCGGAAACAGGATTCCCAACAGCGGAACCCCAATCAGTGAAAAGCCGAAACTGGTGGCCCCCTGGGTCATCGCCGCCACAAATATTACCAATATGCCAAATAGAATCTCATGACTGAAACCTTCCATATCTTTTCCTCCCGAGTTACTTTTTCAATAGTTCCTGTAGGTATTATAACATAATACCAGGAAGCTTTATAATTTGTGGCGGGTACGTTTACTCGTTAGTAATTTGGATAAATATAGATTATGATGTCCATTAATCTTCAAACCGTCAGGATTATAAAGGGAAATTAATTAGGAGGAGATATTATGATGCTCAGCGAAGTGATCAATCAATACGGCAGAAAGCAGTCCCCTTATATGGAAGGATTGGTAAACCATCTTCCCATGGGGCAGTTTGCCCTCTATAAACTCACAAAGGATCTTAAAAAGGTAATATCCTACACAGAATTTTATAATGAACGTTTTGAAGTGGATCCGGTTTCCGGCAGTTTCTCTCCCAAGTCTTCCATCGAACAATGCCTTGGGAAAAGAGAGGAATATGAAGCCTGCCTGGATTTAATGCAGCGGGAAGTCAGTACCCACGGCGTGGACAAAATGATCGGAAAAATTTTAAATGCCTATCCCCTTGGAATTTCTTCCGGCCTTTTTCACGTAACCATTAGACTTGCCTATGCCAAAGAGGCTGTAACCTATGATGACGCCTTAACAGAAGAGGTTTCCCGGGCCTTGGCTTATTATGTCACCGCTTATCGGGAAGTGACGCCTTTTTACCGGAAAGTACCCAAAGAAGAAATCCATCAAACCATGAAACGTTTAATGAAAACCCCCATTGTCGAAAAAGTTCTCTGTCAGAACGATTCCCTCGGGCAAACCATGAAAGCGCTGTATCAAAGTCCTGAGTATCTGAGCAGCGGTTTTTTAATCGAAGGCAATGAAAGTCTTAAAGTTCAAGGGCTTTTGGACCTTTGCCTGCCCGCCTTTGATACTACCCGAAGCATAGTTGCCCTGCACTGTATCACCGGGCTGCATGCCATGTTGGTTTTAAAGGATTATTTTAATGACTTCAATCAGGCCCTGGATATTTATACTACCGCAGTCATTACCCATTTACTTTCTATCGATGGTATTGCCTTTCAAAAACCGGTTTCGGAAGCCGTCCTGCGCCCATGGCCTGAACTTCTTGGGGAAGGGGCGGACTCTAAGGATGTGCACACCATAAAATTTACCTATACCTGTCATGAACTTTTTAAGCGGTATCCCCTAGAGGGACTGAAAACTTCGCTGCTTCATCAAATCAATAAATAATCCCATGTTTTATCCATAAAAAAACAAGCGGCCTAAGGTCCGCTTGTTTTTTTGAACTTAAATTTTAATTTCCTGAAGCTTTTGATTGATCGACGCAGGATCGTACTCTTCAAAACCCTGATTCTTTGCCCAGGTCTTCAGGTTTTCATGGTCGGGATGGCTGGGGTCGTGGTACACTTCCAAAAACCTGTTATACCCTTCCGCACCGCCGAGGTTTTCGATGGGAGCCGCCTCAGCCCCGTCCAGTAAGGTGGGATAGTTATTCTTGTAATCTTCCAGGGTCTCTACATATCCCACGATGAACTGCCATTTTTCTTCGTAGTCGTATACGTATTCAATGCTTTGGTGTTTCTCCAGATAGTACCCCATATGAAGCGCCTCCGGTTTTTTTACCGCCGTTTCCAAAGCCTTTAGTCTTGATTCATTAAAGGCTTGAAACTCCTCGGTAGCATCCCTATGTCTTTTTTCGATTTCCTCCCGGTTCTGTTGATAGACTTTGTGTTCCAGGTAAGCTTCCTCATCGTTGGTAACCCGGAGATTTTCCTCGGGAATATTGAACTCAAACAGCTGTCCCGCCTGATCCAATGCCCAACCCTTGAAATTCGAAACCTTTTGAATGACCTGATGCAAATCCATAAAGGTGGCCGCCCCAGGGACGATGACTTCCCTCCACATTAACGGGTGCACCTGTTGCATTTGTATTGTAATTCGGTATGCTTTCATTAAATCACCTCATTATATTTTTCCTGTTTCAGCTTAACATATTAAGAATGTACATCAATATCCCGCCAATTAATTGAGATTTATCAATACCCTGCCCGGCCTCATCGAAGGATGCCGTGGCTTTGGAGTCGGAGCTAAAAAACACTCCCTTTACAGGACCCGTACAGTACTTACGATATAGTACTTACGATTTGCTGTAAAGAGAGTCTGCTAAAGCCTATCCTGTAAAACAGGGGGTTCATTATTGGTTTTGCTGTTTGTAGGCTTTTACTACATGTTTCGCTAAGATTGTTGTAGTAACCGAGCCTACGCCTCCAGGCACCGGAGTGATCATCGAAGCTTTTTCCTGCACGTTGTCAAAGTCCACATCTCCACACATATTTCCGTCTTCATCAACATTAATACCTACATCTATTACGACGGCCCCCTCAGAGATCCAGTCTTCTTTTACCAGTTTCGGGACGCCCACGCCTACGACGACGATTTCTCCATTTCTAGCCACTTGAGCCGTATCCTTCGTCTTCGAATGCGCAGTGGTTACCGTAGCCTTTTGGTTCAATAAAAGCATACCGGCAGGCTTTCCTACAACCATCGAAGATCCGATTACCGCTGCATCGGCTCCTTTTACCTCCACCCCATAAAAGTCCAGAATTTCCATTACCGCTGTAGGGGTGCAGGGATTGAATCCGGTTGGGTCTCCCTCAGCCATTTTCCCCACATTTAACGGACTGAAACAATCGATATCTTTTTCTGCTGCAATAATATATTTGATCACACTTTCGTCGATCTGTTTCGGCAACGGTCTAAATATCAAAATTCCGTTTACCGAAGTGTCATTATTAAGTTTTTCCAGCTCTTCTATAAAATCTTCCTGGGAAATGTGCTGGGGCAGTACTAGGGAATCAACTTCAATTCCCACTTTTTTTGCACGATTCGTCGCTCCCCGTTCATAAGCGATATCGTCACCTCGCTCTCCAACACGCAGTGTGGCAAGCTTCGGCTGCCCTCCCTGTTTTTGAATCTCTTCAATCTCTTTAGACAGTTCCTCGGTGATTTTGTCCGCAACCGGCTTTCCTTTAATAATTTTTGCCATTAATAACCCTCCAATTAAAATTTTCATTCGATTTTATGGTTTTCCCTATAATTATATCTCATCCTTGAACATTATTAAACATTCAGGCGGTAAATAGTCTCGCCTGTGAGTCCTTAGTACTAAGACCCCTTTCCGTTAGGTTCCGCAGTACGTAACATAAGGTTTATCCGACGGATCCGGCGGAAGCTGATACGGCTCTTTTTCTGAGCTGAACTGATAGGGACTTCGAAGCGCTTTCATTAAGTTTTCCATTACGCTGTAGTCCTCTTTTTCTACTGCGGCGTCAATTGCCCTTTCCACTTGATGATTTCTGGGAATCAGTACCGGGTTATGGGCTCTCATCAACTCTTTTACTTCCCCTTCGGTTTTCTTTTGCTCCTCGAGCCGCGCCTTCCATTTATCCAACCAAGCCAGGAACTGCTCATGTTCCTTTATAGTTAATTCATTTTCCTTATCATAGGTTAATGCAAAAAAAGTATTGGTAAAATCCTGGTTTTCCTCTTTCATTATCTGAAGCAGTTCTTCCATAAGAGGTACGTCCTCTTTTGACGCCTGAAATATCCCGATTTTTTTTCCCATATTCTGCCGCCAGTACCTCTCATATCGCAGCGAAAAGGTTTGCAGGGATTTTTTGACTATCTCAATTCCCTGGGCCTGGTCCTGATGTATCAGCGGGATCAGCGTTTCAGCTAACCGTGCTAAATTCCACTGGGCAATCTGCGGCTGATTTTTATAAGCATACCGCCCTCCCCGGTCAATGGAACTAAAAACCGTATCCGGATCATAACGATTCATAAAAGCGCAGGGTCCATAATCTATGGTTTCGCCGCTAAGAGCCATATTATCCGTATTCATTACTCCATGAATAAAGCCTATAAGTTGCCACTTTGCCATCAATAGAGCCTGTCTGTCCAATACCTGCTCAAAAAAACTTAAATACTTATTATCCGACCCTTCCCTATTACCGTAGTCTTCAGTTTCCGGTGGGCTTGTGCTCATCATATTCGGGAAATGCCGCTCAATCGTGTAGTCCGCCAAAGCTTTTAACTCGTTGATGTTTCCGAAATGAGCGATGTACTCAAAGGTCCCCACCCGGATATGGCTGGAGGCAACCCTGGTTAAGATTGCCCCTGGCAATCTTTTTTCCCGAAGTATTGTTTCGCCGGTGGAAACTACCGCCAGAGCCCGAGTGCTTGGGATCCCTAAGGCATGCAAAGCTTCACTGATTATATACTCCCGAAGCATTGGACCAAGTCCTGCACGGCCGTCTCCTCTGCGGGAATAGGGTGTTCGACCCGACCCCTTCAGCTGAATATCATAACGCTCCCCCTTGGGTGTGATCTGCTCTCCAAGTAAAATGGCTCTTCCATCTCCTAATACGGTAAAATGGCCGAACTGGTGACCGGCATAAGCTTGAGCGATTGGCAGGGCATCTTTCGGGATTTCATTGCCCGAAAATACCGCTGCGATTTTAGAGGAATCCGGATTTTTAACTGCTACTCCTAAATCTTTTCCCAGACTTTCATTATACATTACCACTGCAGGTTTTTTAACCGGTGTAGGTCGAACGCTGGTGAAAAGTTTTGCTGGCAGCTGTTGGTAACTGGTTTTTAAATTCAAACCTTCTATTTCCACTGTATGATCTTTATCTTCTGCAGCCATACTACCACCTCCTGGGGTATTCTACAGTCCTTTTAACTATGCTTTTTAGTGATCTATTAACTGGTAGTTCATTGAATCTGTTTACCCAATCTGGTCGGTTGAAAACATTCGAAATCCTTTTAACGGGATACCGATTCGATTCTTATTATATGTCGTACATTAATAAAAATATTTTGTTCTCTCTCCGTGGTAATCTCCACAAAATCTTTAATAATGTTACGCTCAGCGTCTAAAAAATCTTTTATAAAATCCTTAGGCTCCTTATCAATGGTATATACCAGATCTTCGGTTACAATTCGGGTTTTCACTGTTTCACCTGCTTTCAGTAATTTATCTCTGCCTGTTATTCTATTAATCTGACAAATGGTGTCTTGACTTGACTCCCTGCACTCTCTTAAACAACCCTATTTAAAACTTATTTGCTTTCCTTCCTTTATTCTACTCCTCTAGACAGGAAATCACAAATCCTTTATTATTTTCAGAATATTATACCAAATAATAAAATAACTTTTTAACGATAATTTATTAACAAAAATATTGTATTTAACGATTTTATATGTTATACTCAATCTATGTTAAAAAAAAAACAATATAAGTTAGGGAGGGATTTTTAATGAAAAAAGTTTTATTGTTAGCTTTAATTCTGTTATTGGTATCTATGGCCTTCATTGGTTGTGGTAATGACGATGAGGGAACCGACGAAGACGAAAATGTCGGGGCTGTAAGTGATGCTGATGAGGAAGAAGCAGCCGATGACGATGAGGAAGCAGCAGCCGATGACGAGGATGAAGCAGAGGCTGACGACGAGAATGAAGAAATGACCGAAGGTTCTGTTGCTTTACTGGGACTTGGACAAAAAATTTCAATTGGAAGATCCCGAGGCGCAAGCGATGAAGAAACCGCTCAGGCTCAGGCTGATGTAACCATGGCTGCTGTAGGTTTTGACGAAGACGGAAAAATTGTAACCGTTTCCATCGATGTAGCGCAAACCCGAGTTGCTTTTGATGAAGATATGCAGGTAACTTCCGATCGTGATGAGACCGTGCCAACGAAAAAAGAACGGGGAGACGATTACGGAATGCTTAGAGTTTCCGAAATCGAAAAAGAATGGTATGAGCAGATTGCAGCTCTTGAAGAATGGATGATTGGAAAGACCGTAGAAGAAGTAATGAACTTAGAAGTTAAAGTTGTTGATGATGCTCACCAGCATGTACCAGATGTTCCTGAATTAGAATCTTCTGTAACAATTACTGTAGAATCTTATCTTGCTGCTGTAGAAGAAGCATGGGAAAATGCAGTGGAGGCAGATGGAGCAGAAACCGTTGGTTTAGGCGTTAAAACAAAGATTAATCGTTCTCGAGACGCTTCTGACGAAGAACCTGCTCAGGCGCAAGTTGATACTTACATGAGTGCAACAGCGTTTGATGCTGACGGAAACGTTGTAACTACCATTATTGATAACGCTCAAGTACGTATAGCCTATGATGAAGATGGACAAGTGGCTGCTGATATGGACGCTGAACTTCAGACGAAAAAAGAGCGTGGTGACGATTACGGCATGCTTAGAGTTTCCGAAATCGAAAAAGAATGGTATGAGCAAATTGATGCCTTAGAAGAATGGATGGCAGGTCAGTCCATTGAAGATATTATGAACCTGAATGTTAAAGTTGTTGACGATGCTCACCAGCATGTACCGGATGTACCGGAGTTGGAATCTTCTGTTACAATTACCGTAGAAGGATATTTAGCAGTTGTGGAATATGCTTCTGAAAATGCAAAATAAATAATAGCGAGTAAAAATACGGTTATATAATTTGTTTAAATTTATACAAACTCCTTCTTAAAAAAGCAGAAGTCCCTCTTTCAATAGAGGACTTCTGCTTTTATTTGGGTATTTATTCACTATCTGAAGATCCATTAAACATATTATTAAGAATAAATGTTATTTATCTACTATATCCTAGGATTTAAAGAGTTATGGTATAATAAAAATGATTACCCTTTTCTTAAATAGACCACCGTTAATGTTGTAAAGGAGGTAGTATGAATATGGATCAGCGCGCTTTATTGATAAAAATGATGGAAGCCAGCGGTATTTTAAAAAGCACGTCCATAAAAGAGGCGCTTTTGACGATTGACCGTAAAAACTTCGTATTACCGAAGTATATGGATTATGCCTATATCGATCGCCCTTTACCCATCGGTAAAGGCCAGACCATTTCCCAGCCTTCTACGGTGGTTTTTATGTTGGAACTGCTTGAAGTAAAAAAAGACCATAGAGTCCTCGATGCCGGGTCCGGATCCGGGTGGACCACGGCCCTTTTATCCCACCTCGTGGGTCCTGAGGGAGAAGTCGTTGCCGTGGAACTGCTGGAGGCTATAAAAAACTTTGGCGAGGGAAATTTTAACAACAGCCCCTACCAAAATGCTGTTTTCATTCATGGAAATGCTTATAAGGGCTATCCGCAAAAAGCGCCTTTCGACCGAATATTAGTCAGCGCCGGCGCAGCACAGGTTCCGCCCGCTCTTGTTTCCCAACTGGCCCCCGGGGGGAAACTGGTTATACCTCTTCAAGATCCTGAAGGAAACCTGTTGTTGCTGGAAAAACTCGGCGAAGATGATTACCGAAAGAGTTACTATCCCGGGTTTGTCTTTGTACCCTTCGTGGACACCGAGGAGTAACGCTCCCTTACTTTGGTTGTATCCTTCTTTTCCGGGTATATAGTAAAGTATTACAAGGAGGGCTTTATATGATTGCGCTATTGAATAAAGATAAGAGAAAATCCCGACCCTCTGCTGATAAAAAAGAACGCAGGGGAAAATTTTTCAGTCGAAGAAGTAAAAGCGATGAAATACAAAAAGAAGAAAAAGCCAAGCATGTTCGGGCTTTTGAAAAAGACCTGGAGCGGGCGAAGGTTTTTTGAGATTACGGACAACTTTTGTAGGTCTACAAAAGAAAAGCTTTAAAAAGCCACCGATGTCGGTGGCTTTTATATTTTAGTCTTCTAAGTGTTTTCGCCTATTTTGATACTCTTCTTCTGAAATTTCCCCTCTAGCGAATCGAATGTCCAATAACTCTTTTGCGGATTTTCCAGAAGATGATTTAGCATCCGTGCTGCTTTTTGTTCGATTAAGCAGTATCACCACTACCGCCAGCGCGATAACTGCAATTATTATAAAACCGATCCACAAAAGTGCTGTCGGCCAACCGGTTCTTCCCATCATTCCTCTGGAATTATTGCCCCAGAACATCCAGGAAGAATCATTATCCCCGGACATCCAAGAAGAATCATTGTTCCAGTCGGAAAGCCATTCCTCCATTTTAAAAATTTCATCCCGTTGCTCATTTCTGATATCCTGTGCCAGAACGGCTACCTCTTCATGTTCTGCCAGCCCTCTCATCAACAGCTGTTGAGACATCATGACCGCTTCCATATGATGGGGAATCATATCCTCTAAAAAAGCGATATCCAACTCATTTCCCGTTAAGTTTTCATAATCTCCCATCATCGGTTCGTACCGAACCTCATGATCTTCCTCGGGATACCAGTCATTAAGAAAGCCTTCCATCAGCCGGATCTCTTCCCTTTGGGTTTGAATGATCTCCTCTGCAAAATTCCGCATTTCTTCCCGTTCTGTATTTTCCCTTAAGATTTCTGCATTATCGATGGCCTCCCGGTGATGCGGGATCATATGCACCAAATACTCATATTCATTATCCACAAAAACGTCGCTGGAGCGCATCATTCCCGGCCCCCGGTGTCCGGGACCCATTCCTGCATTTACGAGCCCCGCTAACAAAAGTACTCCCGCTAAAATGAAAATTCCCGTGCTTCTTTTTTTCATTGAACTCTCCCCCATTTCAAACACATTACTCACTTACGATACGTATTAATATATACCCTATTATTGTTTTTTTACTAAGTGGATATTTCACTGTGACAAACTCTTAATTTCGGTTAAATTGAGTCGCAGCTTTTAAAACTATATATTAATTAGCAATTCATATACCCGGTTGTGATAAAAAAACTCCCGACCCCTCCCAAACCGTGGTAAAATATACTTGGACTGCTAACGACTGAAGTCGTGGGTGGCGCTTAGACTATAAAAAATGCGAGGTACTTATGGAAACCAAACCACATCATAGAGATCTGACCCAAGGTTCTGTTTATGGAAATCTGTTATCGATGGCACTCCCTACCATGTTCGGGTTTTTTGCCCAAACATTTTTTAGTATCGTAGATATGATCTATATTGGGATGATCTCCCCGGAAGCTATCGCCGGGGTAACCATTTACGGTACGATTTTTGCTATCGTCTATATTTTCAACGACATTATCGGCACCAGTTCCATTTCGATGATTTCCCAAAGCTACGGAGAAAAAAATTATGATCAGACTTCAAAAATTATTGAACAAACCATTATTTTTAAAGGACTGGTCGCTTTAGTAGCCGGTCTTTTGATGGTCCTCATGCTTGAGCCTCTGATCGGTTTTTTTACCGATGATCCGACTACCCGGGAAGCAGCACTTAATTATGGGTACATACGAACGTTCTTTTTACCAATTATGTTTTCTTCTTATACCGTCAATACTGCGATGCGTTGTATTGGTGATTCTAAAAGCCCGTTATACATCATGATTATGTCCGCAGTACTGAATATTATTCTTGACCCTCTTTTTATGTTTGAGAGCATCTCCATCTTCGGGATTACCCTTCCCGGCCTCGGCCTTGGGGTGTTTGGTGCAGCTCTAGCCACCGTGCTCAGCTCCACCTTTGCGTTTTTACTGGCATTTTGGATACTTCTTTCCGGCAGAACTTATATCCGAATTAAACCAAAACGGCTCTTTCGATTAGACCCCGGCATTGACAAACGCCTGATGACCATCGGTCTTCCCAAT
>SKOH01000039.1 GCA_007120165.1 Clostridiales bacterium | reverse complement strand
TGGCCTTAGTCCTTTTAATTCCGCTGTTAATCTATGGGGTCAGTCTCGGACTTAGGATTTACAATCTATACAGCACCGTCCACGAACCCATTGATGAAGAGGAGTTTGTGGAAGTAAATCCCGCCGATTTGTACGATGAGGAGGAAGACATCAATCAGGAAGAGGATCCGGATGAAATCGTTGAAGACTCGAACCCGGTACCGGAGGATGAAGTGGAAGCCTACCGTTTCCACGACGATGAACTTTACGACGGACCCAGATCCGAGCGCAACCCGGACCATATAAATATCCTGCTGATGGGTATGGATACCAATGTGGTCGGCGGCGGCGGACGCTCGGATTCCATGATGGTGGTCCGTTTCAACAAACGCACCGAGGAGGCCGCGATTTTATCAATTCCCCGGGATACCTATATCCGGATTCCCGGAAGAGGTTACGATAAGGCCGGTCATGCGGCGGCCTATGGAGGCACAGCACTGTTAAAGGAAACCTTAGAGCGCTACCTTGATATTCATATCGACCACTATGTACGGGTGGATATGAAAAGTCTTGAAGTGAGTGTCGATGCCCTTGGCGGACTGAATATCAATGTGCCCCAGCGTATGGTGCATGAGAGCGGGCAAGTGCTTTTCGAGGCGGGAAATCAGTATATGAATGGAAAAGACGTCTTGGAATATACCCGGGCCCGGAAACTGATTTCCGGCGGCGGCAGCGACTTCGGCCGAATTATCCGCCAGCAGCAGGTGGTGACGGAAATGCTCAGTAAAATCCGTTCGGACCTTTCCATGAACCAGACCCTCTCCTTTATGGAGGATATCAGCGGCTACGTCCGTACCGATGTGGGACCCGGGGTGGTCATGAGCCACTGGGGCGCTTTTAACCGACTGGACCTGAACGGGCTTCAAACCAAAACCCTGGACGGCAGCGGCTTTATGAGCGGCGGCATCTACTTTTACCGGGTCCCCGTGGCAGACGCCCGGAGCACTATGAACTCCCTTGTCAACTAAGCAGAGAGCAAACACCAAAAGACCTTACGAAAACTTTCTTTTTCATGGAAGTCTTTCGGAGGTCTTTTTTAGTTCTGCAATCTATTTGCAGTTGTTTTTCAGTAGTTTTTTCAGAGGTATGGAAATTTTTTTCATAGAAAATATTTGCATCCCTAAATAATTCACAAAAAAATGGGTATCAATACCCTAGAAAAATAACCGGGCACGAAAAAAAATCCGAGGAGCTAAAATAATGAAATTCAAAGACAAACTGAAAGGACCCTGGTCCCTAAAAAAAACCTTTGCAGCAGTGCTGATCCTGATTCTCATCCCTTTAATTGTATACGGTGCCAATACGGGACTGCGGATTTTCCGTCTCTATGACAACGTTCACGAACCCATTGAGGATGAGTCCGCCGAAAGTTCTTCTCCCGGGGCACCGGAGGACCCCGATGATGAAAACTCCGAAGGAGAAAGTTCCGTCGGCTCAAGAACCGATGAACATGCACCCGTCGAAGACTTCTCCGCCAGTCAGGATGCCAACAGTGATTTGGATCTTGTCCCTATCGAAGGCGAGACGGCCCTGGATTTTCAGGAAATCGATCATCCCTTCTATGAAGCCGCCACTTCCGAAGATGTTCCCCATCATCTGAATATCCTGCTTTTAGGCCTGGATGAGAATCTCGATGAACCCGGTCGTTCCGACTCCATAATGGTCGCTCGGCTGAACACCGAAACCGAGGAAGCGGCCATCCTTTCGATTCCCCGGGATACTTACCTTTACATCCCAGGCAGCGGCTACAGCAAGGCCGGCCATATGACGGCTTACGGCGATACTTCCCTTGCGGTACAGACCATTGAAGGATTTTTGGACATTTCCATTGATTATTTTATCCGAGTGGACATGAGCGGATTTGAAAACAGTGTGGATGCTTTAGGGGGGGTAACCGTAGATATCCCTGAAGATCTGGTCCATGAAAACGACAATGTGCTGTTTGAAGCCGGTGAGAAGCATATGGACGGCGAAGATGTGTTGGACTACACCCGGGCAAGAAAGCTAAAGGAAGGCAGCGGCGGGGATCTTGGACGGATCAGCCGTCAGCAGCAGGTCTTATTTGAAATGCTCCGAAAGCTCCGCTCAGAACTTACCATGAATGAAACCCTGGACTTTATGGAAGAGATCACCCCTTATATCAGAACCAATATCGGTCCCGCCTTCGTTATAGAGCATTGGAGCGATTTTCAGGACCTGGATCTGGAAGCCATGGACCTGAGAACCCTTTCCGGAATCAGCTTTACCCATGATAATCTGTTTTACTTTCGGGTTCCCGTGGAAAATGCCCGGATAATTATCGATCATATGGCCAATTAATTATTTCGGTGCCTCCCGATTATTTGGGGGACTTCCATTATAAACAAAAGAAAACGGCGGCAAGCTCCCAATAAAGAGTTTTGCCGGCGTTTTTTATTTGTCCGCTGATATGTGCATACTGTATAATCCTAGTCGCGCTGTGATAAGAGCCAGTAAGAAGACAATGACTTCGTCCCCGTCACTTGAAGGCAATGACTCCATACCTCTGTCTTCTCTGATTCCCGGTTGTTAAGTCAGTGACTGCGTCCCCGTCTCATCCGACTCGGTGTCTTCTTCAGATTCTTCGGAATCCACCAATACCAGGTTATGATTTTTTTTGTATTCTTCGTACTCATCCCGAAGCATTGAGAAGATCACATAGTCATAGTAGCCGTATTTGGTCTTGAAGTTTTGTCTCAGGAGTCCTTCCCGAACCAGGCCGATTTTTTCATAAAGATTGATCGCTACCTGATTATCGGGATATACGTCGAGCCAGAAACGGTTGGTATTCAGGTTTTCAAAGGCGTATTCCCGAATGGCTAAAATCGCTTCCTTTCCGTATCCCTTTCCCCGTTCGGTCATGGCAATTCTTTTCAATTCGAAGATATCGGAGTTGAAATCCAGTACAATCAGGCAGTATCCCACAATCTTCTCTTCGGTTTTGGTCTTGAATAAAAGCAGCAGTTTGTCATGGGCTTTTAAGTGTCCCCGGTGCTCCTCCTCGGTGCTGTTCCAGATATATTCCCGGATTCCCGGGGCATTTTCCAACTCCACTACAATCCCCAGTTCGTCCTCCCGGGCTTCCACCAGTTTTAATCTTTTGGTTTCTATCATCTCTATTCCTCCTCTTTTTTATTCTGGACGTATTCCAGAATATCTTTTTCCACTTCTCTTTTCGGTCCATAAATCGGATATCGGAATTCTGCAAGATCCGGTTTGATTTTCATTCCCGCCACCCGGTAATTTTCCGGTGCGGCTTCTTCCGTAAAATCCCCGAGGTCCATGGTTACGGTCAGAATGTCGTTGCCGTAAAAAATGTTTGCCGCTTTTACTGCCAGGTCCAAATAGCTGGGATGCACCCGGTCCTTAACCTCTTCGGTGATTCCGTAGTATTCCAGGTCCGGTGTCTGATTGATCAGCTCCAGCTTATGGTTTTTTTCCAGTACCTGATTCAGTTCCATCTGATTATTGACAATCCCCTGGGGATGGACGTGTTTCAGTTCGATGGTGCGGCGCAGGATTTTATGCTCTTTAATCCTTTTATTTTCCGATTTGATCAGCTCTCGGATTTTCGCCTTTCCATCACCGGTAATGACCGGACTCAAATAACTTACCACCGCCGCCACCTGGCGGTCAATTACCAAGAACTTAAGCCGGTGCCGCCCGTTATGGAAATCTTCTTCAAT
>SKOH01000085.1 GCA_007120165.1 Clostridiales bacterium | reverse complement strand
TTCATCCTATTTATAATCCTATTCATCCTATTTATAATCCCTATTTATAGTCATTATTCATAATTTCTATCTTCCGGATTCCTTCTTTCATACTCACTTTTTGATAGTCTATATCACTAAGCTTGGATAGGGATTGTTCATAACAAAGATTACCAAATACTTTTTTAATTACGGAACTTTTTTTCCCCAACAGACGCATCACCGGTTTTACCAGGTTAATCACCACGGTTTTTTTCTGGTATACCCTTCGGATTTCCTTTATCATATCAAGGGTTTCAACGTATTCCACATCCTGAGGGAAAAAATACCCCTGTTTATTATATTCGATGATTCCCTTTAGCGCAGCCAAAAGATTTTCAACATAAATCATACTTCGCTGATTTCGGATATTCGGATACAGACCCCAATGTAAAGAAAGTTTTCTCAGTCTGTCATAGTTACCGGGACAGTCTTTTCCATAGACCATGGGCGGTCTTAAAATAGCAACTTTGAAGGTATCCGATTCCAAAGCTTTCAGTTTATTCTCCCCTTCAAGCTTGCTTTTGCCGTAATCGCTCTCCGGTTCTTCTTTCGTATCCCCGGTGATTACCACTTTTTGCTCCAGGCTGTCCCTTTCTCCGTAGACTGCCATCGTACTGAAAAAAACAAACTGCCCAACCCCTTCAGCCTTTGCTTTATTTGCAACGGCACCGGTTAAGTCCCGATTGATTTCATAGTACTTCTCGGGAGAAACTTCCTTTTCTTTTTTATGAACAATACCTGCCAGGTGAATAATTGTGTCGTATCTGCTAAAATCCATCTGCCTCCAGGATTCGCCTCTTAAAGAAATACTTGTTACCTCAAAATCCGGTTCCTTTCTTACCCAATCCATAAACTGATTTCCTATATAGCTGTTTTTACCGGTAATTAGTATTTTCATTTTTACCTTCCTTTATCCCTTCGCCGTTAAAAATCTTTACAATGGTAAGGAAAAAAACTTTCATATCCATACTAAATCCATAATTGTTGAGGTACGCCTTATCGTATTTCACTTTTGTTTTTAATGTAAGCTCGTCCCGGCCATTGACCTGGGCCCAACCGGTGACCCCGGGTTTAATGGAATGGACATTGTATTTCTCTCTAATCTCAATGAGATCTTTCTGATTCCAAAGGGCAGGTCTCGGTCCGATGGTGCTCATGTCACCCTTTAATACATTCCAAAACTGAGGCAACTCATCGAGGCTGGTTTTTCGTAGAATTTTACCTACCCTCGTTACATAGTTGCTGGGGTCGTCTAATAAATGAGTGGGCACATCCTTGGGCACATCCTGCATCATTGTACGAAATTTGATGATATGAAAATGTTTTTGATTCTGTCCTACTCTTTTTTGACTAAAAAACACCGGTCCTTTAGAGTCAATCTTTATTGCTGCGGCAATGATCAAAAAAAGGGGAAGCAGCACGATTAAACCTATGCAAGAAAAAATAATATCCAAGCTTCTTTTTATATATTTATATTTCATATTTACCCTCCACCGGATGCAGTGCTCTATTTTTGTGATCGAAGATCCTTAATCGTTACTTAATAGCTGTTTATACTCTGCAGGGTACAGCACTTTACTTCTTGGCATATATACCCTTCACTTTTATTGATCAAACCGGAGATATCTTAGAAACTATCCTACCTGATTTTTGACGTTTGGGCAAGAAAAAATACAGCTGTTTACACCACAAAACACCCCCCAATAAACCATATCAGAGGGTGTGTGAACTATTAATCTTCCGGCATCTGGTCATGGTAGATGTATTGCCGTATCGCATCCGCAGTCTGCTCCCGGTCAAATACAAAATACCATACTCCGTTTATGATTTGTCCCTGGGCTTGACTGTCCCGGGGGAAACGCACCTGTTCCACATCACGAATGTTTTGAGTTACCATCTTTCTCCCTAGATTCAGCATCTGATTGGAGGACAGATTGGTGGTCATATAAGGAAATACTTTGTTTACCATGCCGGGATAGGAAGTTACGGACATATCCATTCCCGCATCAATCATTCCCTCCATTACATCCCGCTGACGTCTCGTTCGCTCAAAGTCGGAATCAATTTTACGAATTCTGGAAAATCTGAGGGCCTGGGCACCGTCTAAAGTATAGGTACCGCCGCTGTCGATTCCGGAAATCTGCCGGGCCTCGGCATCGGTTACTTCCACTTCAATTCCCCCTACCGCATCAATGATCAGCGGCATCGTGGTAAAGTCCACCGATACAAAATGACGAATATCCAGATTAAAGTTCTCATTCAGTGTCCGTATGGCAAGCTCCGGCCCTCCAAAGGCATAGGCATGGTTGGCTTTATCCATACCGCGGCCGGGGATCTCCACATAGGAGTCCCGCATAATCGACGTGATTTTAATCTTATCATGGACCTCATCCAGGCTTAAAATCATCATGGCATCACTTCTGCCTCTTTGGCCGTCCTCTGAGTCCAGGCCGAAGACTGCAATATTGGTTATTCCCGGAGTGCTCTCTTCCACAATTCCCAGGGACTCATCATCCTGGGCAATTTCTTCCCGCTCCATCTGGCCAAGCAGAGTAAGGGCGGCTAAATAGGCTCCGAGCAGCAGCAGGATAATTATGCCGATAACCAGCAGCGCAATTCGTCCCCGTCTTTTCCCTTTGGATGAAGTCTGCTTATCCGGCTTCCCAGAGGGTCTTCTGTTTTTAGCTCTTGTTCGTTTCCCGGCTGCGGCTCTGGTACCTCTCCGGGCGGTGTTACTGTCGGTACGGCCTGTTCCATCGGTACGGCCTGTGCCTTCACTACCCTCGGCTCCGGCTTCGGCTGCAAAACCGTCTTCCGCTTCCCCTCGGTTATAAATTTCCGTTCCCGAATCGGTATCGTATTCTCCATCGGACTCGGTTCCGGCCGCTGATCCTGCAGCGGTACCTGCTGCACCAGCGGCCCCGGCGCCTCCTACGGCAGGCTTCCCTTTACCGGTTAAGGCTTGTCTTTTTCTTTTATTTCTGCCCATGATCACCAGAAGCATAAGTAACGCTAACACCATCAGCACCATTAAAATAAAGATCAGTGCACTGATGGGATTGCTGAAAATCCATCCGAAGAAACCTTGGCTTTCCTGCTCCTCGATGGTTACGGTAAAGAATGTTTGATAGTCCTGATAGGTTACGGTAACCATCTGGTCTTCTTCCGGCGCATCACTGTTAAATCCGCTTACCGTTAAATCGTCACGGTCCACGGCTTCTTCTTCCCCGGTCTCATAAACTTTATAGATAATAATACCTTCTAAATTCAGTTCTTCCCCGATATCATAAACGGTTTTGTAGGGCTCATTGATCAGAATAATTTCTGCAATTGGAGGCTCTGCCTCTTCAACTGGTTCAGGCTCTGGTTCCGGTTCTGGTTCAGGCTCGGGTGCTGGCTCCGGTTCGGGCTCCGGCTCTGGTTCCGGCTCGGGCTCTGGTTCCGGCTCGGGCTCTGGTTCGGGCTCCGGTTCTGGCTCCGGCTCTGGTTCAGGCTCTGGTTCAGGCTCTGGTTCCGGCTCTGGCTCAGGCTCTGGTTCAGGCTCCGGTTCTACTACTTCTTGATAACGAAACACTACATCATGATAATCATCATCTTCAGTAATGGTTACCGTGACTGTACTTGGACCAACCAGATTGTACCCGTCGATGTTTTCTGCACTATAAGAGTGGTCCCCTGAAGGAAGGCTGGAGTAAATTTCGGTTTCGGCGATATCTTCTCCATCCTGGTTAACATATGTTACAACAACGGTTCCGTGGTTTTCTGCATAAACGCTGGTAATTCCGGCACTTA
>SKOH01000038.1 GCA_007120165.1 Clostridiales bacterium | reverse complement strand
CAGAAAAAATATTTCTTCTCTAAAGGCTTAAGTATAATTACATCAACTTATTATAATTTTTTCTAGTCGTAATATAAATCTTAACATTATATAATCCTTTTACCAAAAGAATTTTAACCTGGACATCATGAACCCACAATAAAATTAATTCATTTACTAGGATATTATATTAAGATACATTTGATTACAGATTACTATTAGATTTTTAGCCCTAAACTACAGATCCTTCCGTAACTAGATCACCTTTTTCAAACCTTGAAATATGAAGCTTTTCCACAGGCAATGACGTCTTTTCTCCAAGAATGATTTCAGCCATGGATAATCCTGTGGCTGGTCCAAACATAAAACCATGCCCACTAAATCCAATAGCTACATATAACCCCTTAATTTCTGGTACATCCCCATATATCGGCTGTTTATCCGGACTTATATTATACATTCCGGCCCATTGCCTTAGGACTCTGGTTTTTTTTAAATCCGGTAAAATTTTTAATGCCGTTTGGGTCATTTTTTCCATGAATTCCCAACTTGAAGTGTTTTTAAAATTCCGCGGCTCATTTTCTCCTCCTCGACCCATAATAAAAGCACCATGAGGAACCTGCTGACAGTAAATATTTTTAGAAAAAGAAATGACCATAGGATCCAGTATCGGAGCTACAGGTTCCGTTACAAGAATTTGTCGTCTTTCAGAATACACTTGAAGATCAACCCCTGCCATTTCTCCAATAATTTGAGCATGTCCCCCTGCAGCATTGACCACCTTCTTAGTTTGGATATATCCTCTGCTGGTTTCAACGCCGGTGATTTCTCCATCTGTAGTATCAATTCTTATTACTTCAGTATGAGTATGAATATTTACTCCTAATCTTTCTGCGGCCTTTGCAAAAGCTAAGGTTGTATGCCATGGATTTAAATGTCCATCACTTTTACAGTATGTCGCACTGATAAAGCCCTCTGTATTCAGAATAGGAACAATACTTTTCGCTTCTGCCAAAGAAATATATTTTGAATCAATTCCTAATGAATTTTGCAGGGCGACGTTCTTTTTCGATTGTTCATCCTCTTCTTTCGTTGCGGATAAAATCAGATAACCTTTTTGCTTGAACTCAATATCATAATTATAACCCAAAGTTTCTTGAGCAGTTTCGAAAAATTCTCGAGAAAACTTCGCTAATTCACAGTTCATTTCTGTTCCCCATTGTTGACGAATACCGGCACCGCATCGACCGGTGGCACCACTGGAGATATAATCTTTTTCCAGAAGCACGATGTTTTCCATCCCTTTTTTTGCTAAATTGTATGCTATAGCACATCCGGAAATACCACCCCCGATGATTACAATTTCTGCATTAGAAATCATCCTTACTCCCCCCCTCTTTACTGTTATCGACAAAAAAGTCAAAACTTACGGATTTTGTGGGTGGTCGGTAAGTGTCCGGTAAAAGGTTCTCGATAGGCTGATTTGTTATAATGGATAGCTCTCTGAGGATCATCATCAGGCAACTTCTGCCTTGGCAAGGCCCCATCCCGACCCTTGTAACTCTTTTAATTTCTTCGAGGGTATGGTAGCCTTCAGCAACCACATTATGAATATCTTGAACTGATACGTCTTCACATCGACAAAGTATTATATTATCATTTGTCATAACTGTCACCCACTTTAATATTTCGGATTTCTTTAAATTGATTTTTTGGTACTGCTATGGAAACGAGAAAAGTTTTATCGTGCTGATTTTCTTTTATAATTGATAAGACCTGTACTTTTTCGATTTCCTCACCGCAACGATTCAGTCCCTTTACCCACTCCCCTTCTTTTGGGAGAGGAAAAAACTCATAGGGAATTGTCATTTTTATATAATCTTTTTGGTGCTGATAGTCGATGATCATAATTGCAAGACCAGGACAGGAACTAATACATAATGTACAGCCATTGCATTTGTCAAAATCGATGGTGGGGAGGTCAGTAATGGATTTAAATGCGTTAATTCCCCCTGAAGGGCAAGCAGTATAACAAGGGTTACACGGGATGGTCTCAAAACATTCCACAATTGCTACTGGACCTCTCTTTAACCTTTCAGGGGACGGAAATACTCCATTCAAATCTCTTTCCCCCGGAACTCCTGTAGTTTTCAACAAATCAAATCACCTCCTATAGGTTAAAAACTGGCTTTTTTATATCCTTCTCTGATATGGGTACTTTTTTCTCCACCCCGCAAATCCTGTATTTCTTGTAATAATCCCTGCATTTTATTTTCGTAACTGGTATGTTTAAATCCTAAAGCTTGACTTGCTGCAAGGCCTGCCATTGAACCTTCAACCATAGCACTGCTTGCTTCTTCAATTCCCGCTGAATCTCCAGCTACGTAAATATTTTTAACCGTAGTTTGTAAATACTCATTACGTCGTGGCACATAACCTCCTAACTCCTTAACATACAGCATTTCGCAGCCAATCTGCCAAAAAAATGCAGATGAAGGTGTAAGTCCCACGGAAATGCATAATACATCCACATCAAATTCTATTTCCGTACCTGAAATCGGCTTCCAGTGCTGATCTACTTTTGCAATAGTGGCTTTTTCAATATGGTCTGTTCCATCGGCTCTTAGAATCGTATAGCCCGTAAGAATTGGTACTCCTGATCGGCGGACTTTTGAAGCATGTACCAGGTAGCCTCCAATTTCAGGAGATGCATCAATAATTCCTGCCACTTCCACACCGGCCTGTAACAACTGATAGCTGATAATTAGACCAATATTTCCAGCACCCACCATTAATACCCGTTTTCCGGGTTTAACCAAGTATTCATTCATAAATGTTTGAACAGCGCCGGCACCATAAATACCTGGTAAATCATTATTGGCGAAAGGAAGCGATTTTTCTAATGCTCCAGTTGCAATAATTAACGATTTTGCATAGACTTTTAAATAAAATTCTTCTGCTCCTATTTTTTGTTCTAAGGTAATGACACCACCTTCATAGATCCCTAAGGCAGTGGTACTAGGAAGAATTTTAATATTTTTATAACTTTTCACCTCTTTTATTAATTTATGACCAATCTCAAAACCTCTAGTTGACGCATATTGATTTTCTGAACCAAAAAACATATGCGTCTGCTTCATTAATTGACCACCGAATTGTGGACTACGGTCTACCATCAAGACCTGGGCACCGGATTTTCCTGCAGCAATAGCCGCACTTAGTCCCGAGGGCCCGCCTCCAATTACAAGTATATCCGTTTGAATCATTTTATAGACCCCCTCCCTTCCTGGCTTTCTACTTTCATATCCTCACGTAAGGGCTCTACACAAGTTTTTACATTCGGTTTTCCGTCAACCCGCATAAAACAGGAGGAACAATTACCTATAGCACAGAAAAATCCTCTAGGCCGATGATGTTTAATACTTTTACTTAATTGAGTTATTCCGGCTGCATGAAGGGCCGAGGCAACCGTATCGCCTTCAAATCCATAGTAGACTTTATTATTATAGAAGAATTTGATTTTTTTTCGTATAGGTACTTCGATGATTGGGTGGTTTTCGATCCGATTATTCACTAAATTTATACCTCCTATAGTTAAGGTTATACTTCATATCTGTCCAAAACGTGGAACTATTCAGGATTTCCTAATGTTGAAAAAGCACCAGCAAAAACTTGTAAGTTTAAAAGGTCATATGTTGTAGATAAAATCGACATATTTATAGGGTTGATTAAAGTTTTTACAAAAAAGCAAAGTTTATGTCCAATAAATCGTCATTATTAGAGGAGTTCGATGTCTCATTGAACATTCAACCAATCTTATCGGGAACGATAATTCGTTT
>SKOH01000147.1 GCA_007120165.1 Clostridiales bacterium | reverse complement strand
GCTTTTTGCACCTTCTGCTCATCCCGGTCCATTTCCTCCTCGGGCTCATCCTCCTCTAGGACAAAATCAAAGCCCATTTTTTGAACCTTTTGCTGTAATGTATTAAAACTTATTTTGTCCTCCTGATATTCAATATTCATCTTCTCCGCGGCGAAGTTGACATTGATGCTTTGAACCCCTTCCTGCTTTCCGAGCACCGTCTCGATCCTCTTGGCGCAGGCGGTACAACTCATTCCGTCCACTTTTACGGTTTTTTTCTGATCCTTTTTTTCCTGGGGAATATCCAGCACCTCATAGCCGGTTTTCTCAATGAGCTTTGCAATGGTATCCAGGCTGATCTCCTTCGGATCGTATTCCACCTGGGCTTTTTCCGTAGCAAAATTCACATGGGCGTCGATAATCCCTTTTTCTTTATTTAATGATTTATTTATATTGGCGGCACAGGTGGCACAGGACATGCCTCCGATATCCACTTTCACTTTTTCTGTCATGATGAAACCTCCTTTGTTCTGTTGTTTATTGATATTACTAACTTTTGTATACCCCCTTAGGGTATATTATAAACCACTATTTCAAATAAAGCAAGATCAAAAAAAGAAAAAACGCAAAGGTCTTCGCCTTTGCGCTTCAATGGATAAAATCAATAAAGCAGCTGCTGTTTTTTCCGTTCCGGATTTTTAAGGTGCAGTAATTGAATGTCCTTCATCTGAGAATCCACATCGCTCAATACTAAATACTCAATGGTCAATGCTCCGGTATTGAAGGCCTGATCGAAAATGTTTTGATAAACTTCCACTTCAATAATATCGTGACATTTACTCTCCGTAGTTACCCGGGTAAATGGAAACATCATCTTCGTTGCGGTAATTTTCCCCTGTTCCAGATCAATGACAGTTTCACCGCCTAAGCGGTACCAGACCGCCACAAAACGGTACAGGAATCGGATAATGAAGATTAATACCACCACCGTGGCTATGTAGATCAACATTAATATTCCAAGATCCATAAAATCGATGTCTAAGGTGAAGGAACCGAAAAAATCCAATCCGTATTTTTCGTAAATTCCCTCCCGGTAAGCGTTCAAAAAGTTCAGGATCAGGATGGCTATGCCCAGTAATAATCCTCTGATGAAAACATCCCGTATGATTCCTGTAAATTTCGGTTTGTATACCAGTTGTTTTTCTCCCATAATTTCTCCCCTTCTTTATTTAAATTTAAATAAGCCTCTATTGAAAAGATTCCTGTTCTATTATAACATAAGATTGACTAATTTAAATACGTTTTTTAAGGAATCGAAATATTCTTTAAAAAGCTTATAGGAGGCCCCCATGAAAAAAGCCATCACCCGTAATTATAACCTGGGCACGGATCCCATACTGCCCTTAATATTCAAATTATCGATACCGGGAATCATCTCCATGTCCGTCCAGGCTTTTTATAATGTGGTGGACTCCTTTTTTGTTGCCCGGGTCAGTGAAGAGGCCCTGGCCGCCCTTTCGATTGCTTTTCCCTTTCACATTGTACTGATCGCCATCGCCGTGGGTACGGGAATCGGTACCAACTCGTTAATTTCCCGGCAATTAGGTTCAGGGGATCACAAAAGAGCCGTCCTGACCGCAGAGCATGTCCTGGTTATTGCCGGTATTTACGGCGCAGTCATGGCCCTTGTGGGATTTTTCTTCGCCGGCCCCTTAGTGGCGGGATTTTCGGAAAATCCGGAAATTATCGCCTACGCAACGGAATATGTTCAGGTGATTCTGATCGGTTCCACCGCCTTATTTTTCTCCCTGATCACCAGTGATATTCTACGGGGACAAGGCAACACCTTTGCCCCGATGATGGCCATGCTGGTGGGAGCTGTGGTAAATATCCTGCTCGACCCGTTTTTAATCTTCGGAATCGGTTTTTTCCCAAGAATGGAAGTTTTAGGGGCGGCCCTTGCCACGGTATTTTCGAAAACCGTCAGTGCGCTGTTTATTCTTTGGATAATGTTCAAAGGGAAAAATGAAGTACAGCCCCGCTTTCAGAATTTTTCCTTCGACTTTTATATTTTGAAAAAAATCTACCAGGTGGGCTTTCCCGCAATGACGATGCAGATTCTGGCCTCGGTTATGCTATCGGGAATGAACCTGATTGTGGCGAACCTCAATGAGTTGGCCCTGGCGGTGAACGGGGTGTATTTCCGTTTGCAGTCCTTTGTATTTATGCCGGTCTTCGGGGTCACCCAGGGCTTTATTCCGATTATGGGATACAACTACGGTCACAAAAATGCCGACCGGATGATCGAGACGTTAAAGTACGGCGTTTTGATTACTTTTTTCATTACCGGCGGCGGATTTTTACTGTTTCAGCTGTTTCCCTATCAGTTAATGGGAATTTTCGACAGCAGTGATGAGCTTACGGAAATCGGCGTGGCGGCTCTACGCACCATCAGTATCGGCTTCCCGGTAATCGGCCCGGCCATCATCGGCTCTACCACCTTTCAGGCCTTAGGAAAAGGTCTTCCCAGCCTGACGCTGTCCTTTATGCGTCAAATTTTACTGCTGCTCCCCTTTGCCTACTTTTTATCCCTGACCGGAGATTTGAATAATGTATGGTTTGCCTTTCCATTGTCCGAGGGCATTACCTTTATTTTCATGGTGGTTTGGCTGAACATTACTTTTCGGAGTGAAATTAAAAAAATCCGAAGGGATACAACCCGGGATTAAACTGTAAAACCCTGATAATTTAGGAGGTTTGCTTAAATATCCCTACAAGAGTAATTTTTTTTATGCTACAATTAAAGGAGAAATAGTTGCAGTATAAAAAAAGGAGGAATTATTATGGAGGAGTATTTAATCAAGAGCCGTGTGGGAAAAACCCCTTTAATTCGGGCGGAGCGTTTGGAAAAGGAACTGGGACTCTCGAAAATATATTTGAAATTGGAAGGAAACAACCCCTCGGGCCATCGGGAAGACCGCTTAGCCTATCTGCTGATTCGTGACGCTCTGGCCGTGGGAAAGACTACCCTTTGTCTTGGGGTTTATGGAGTACTTGCCACATCCCTGGCCTATTTATCCCAGTATTACGATGTCGACTGTGTTTTCGTCCTGCCGGAAAGAAGCAAAACCAAGGAAAGCAAACTTTCCAAATATCCCAATATCAAAGTCCTGCGCCATGGAAAGAATTACCATGAATCCATTCAAAAGAGCGGAGAACTCTCCAGGGAGAATGACTGGTACAATGTGAACCCGGGACTGGAGAACAATGTATTGAACATGACGGCCCTTTCCTATATTTCCGACGAGATCAACGCCCAGGTCAAAGGCGAGCTTACCAGCGTTTTCATGCAGATGAGCTACGGCTATCTGTTATCCGGTATTCATTTGGGCTTTCGTCAGCTGTGGATCAAAGAAGAACTCGATAAACTTCCGATGCTCTACAGCTGCACGACCAATGAAGGAAATCAGATTTATGAATCCTACAAGAAAAACAGCCCAAAGATTCTCCCGATCAGTAAAGAGGGCTTTAGGATTACGAAATACAACAAACATTTAATCGGCTTCCAAAGCTCCACCGCCCAGGAAGCCTTAGAAGCGGTGTATGACACCAATGGAAAAATCACCGGTATTACCGACGATGAACTGATTCATTATACCGAAAAATTCCGCAGACTGGAGAACATTAAACTTGATGTGACCAACGGGTACGCCGTGGCCGGCTTTATGAAGGAAGCGGAAGCCGGTAATGTGGCCGACGGAAATCATGTGATCCTTCTTAATGACGGCCGGGCCAATCTGGAGGTTCGGGAGATCGATCGCAGGGAAAAACTGCTCTCCGAT
>SKOH01000229.1 GCA_007120165.1 Clostridiales bacterium | reverse complement strand
TTCAAATAACAAAACCGGCTGTTGCAGTCCGTCGTCAGGGCAATGCCCTTTTCCGTCCCCCGAATGCGGATCACGGCGGCGTCGGAGCCGGGCTTTACCACGGTGCTGGTTCGTACCATATGGTCGTACTGATTGTAAATCCATTCCTTGCTGGCAATGTTCGGCGCTTTTAACAGCTCCAAAAAAGTTTTATTCAAATCCTTCGGCTGAGGAATCTTCGTTAAATCCTCTGAACGACTTTCTTTGATATGTTTCGGTTCATAGTAGTCTTTATAATATTTCGGTGCTCCCGAAGAGTCCAAGGACTCCGCCGGCATATCGGCCAATACTTCTTCGCCGTCTCTAATTCGCAGTCTTCCGTCGTCGGTAACCTTCCCGATGACTTTGGAATGAAGCCCCCATTTCCCCACAATCCGGTTTACGGTCTCTTCCTCTCCTTTTCGTACAATTAACAGCATCCGTTCCTGGGACTCGGAGATCATTACCTCCACCGGATGCATGCCGGATTCTCTTCTTGGAATCTGGCTGATATCCACGTCCATTCCGCCCTCGCCCCGGGTTGCGGTTTCACAAACGGCGGAGGTCAGTCCTGCGGCGCCTAAATCCTGAATGCCGACAACTGCATCGGTATCCAGTAACTCCAGTGAGGCTTCCAGCAGCAGTTTTTCCATAAAGGGGTCCCCCACCTGAACGGCGGACCGCTTTTCCTCCGAGGCTTCCGTCAGTTCCACCGAAGCAAAACTTGCGCCGCCTACACCGTCCCGTCCGGTGGAGGCCCCGATATACATTACCGGATTTCCCACACCCTTTGCTCCGGCCCGGTGAATCTTATCATGCTCAATCACACCGACACACATGGCGTTTACCAGTGGGTTGCCTGCATAGGATTTATTAAAGAAGGTTTCGCCCCCTACGGTGGGAATTCCCATACAGTTTCCGTAGCCGGCGATCCCCTCGACGACTCCGTCAAGTAAGTACTGCACCCGTTCATTGTTTTCCAGTTCTCCAAAACGAAGGGAGTTCAGCAGGGCCACCGGTCTTGCTCCCATGGCGAAAATATCCCGAATAATTCCGCCGACGCCGGTTGCGGCTCCCTGATAAGGCTCCACCGCTGAAGGGTGGTTGTGGCTCTCAATTTTCATCGCCACCGCTAAATTATCACCGATATCAATAATTCCCGCATTTTCTCCCGGACCCTGAAGTACCCGTTTTCCGGTGGTTGGAAAATGCTTAAAAAGGGCTCTGGAGTGTTTGTAGCTGCAGTGCTCCGACCACATCACGCCGTACATATTCAGCTCCAGTTCATTGGGCTCTCTTCCGAGCAGCTCCAAAATACGGTCGTATTCCTCTGTTTTCAGTCCCAGTTCTTCATAAAGGTTCATATTATCGGCCTCCCTTTAAGTAATGGATCATCGATTCAAAGATTTTCCGTCCGTCGGTATTGCCGAGGATCGGGTCGCAGGCTCTTTCCGGATGGGGCATCATGCCCATGACATTTCCCTGTTCATTGATGATTCCCGCAATATTATCCTTTGATCCGTTTTTGTTCTCTTGGTAGGTAAAAAGAATCTGTCCATTTTCCTTCATTCTTTTTAAGACCTCGTCCTGGGCTACGTAGTTTCCCTCTCCGTGGGCGACGGGAATTTGAATTACTTCCTCCGGCATCAGTTTATTGGTAAAGGCGGTATCGCTGTTTTCCACGGTAAGGGGCGCCGTACCGCAAATAAATTTCAAGTCCTTGTTTCGAACCAGGGCTCCCGGCAGCAGTCCGGCTTCTGTTAAAATTTGAAAGCCGTTACAAATACCGATTACAAGCTTTCCTTTTTCTGCATGGGATTTGACCGCGTCCATGACTTTGGAGAACTGGGCCACGGCTCCACAGCGAAGGTAATCGCCGTAGGAAAATCCTCCGGGGATGATGATACAGTCGTATTCTTCAATCTGATCTTCCTCATGCCAGATATAGTCCACTTTTTCTCCCATCATATCCTTAATCGCGTAGTAGGAATCCAGGTCGCAGTTAGAAGCGGGAAATACAATCACGCCAAATTTCATAGGTTCTTCCTCCTTAAATGGTTTTATCGGTTACACGATTTCATAAGTATATTTTTCAATGACGGTATTGGCCAGCAGCTTCTCACACATCTCCTCCACCGCTTTTTTTGCCTCGGCCTCCGGTCGATCAGTAATTTCCAGTTCAATCAGTTTTCCGATTCGAACGCTTTTTACCCCTTCGTAGCCTTTCTTTGTCAGGGCCCCTTGAATCGCTGTCCCCTGGGGATCGGAAATGCTGTCCTTTAACGTAACGTATACTTTTATTTTCATCAGAATCATCCTCCTTGTTATTGGTTGGTTAGTTGATCAGTTGGTTAGTTGGTTAGTTAGTTAGTTGGTTCATCGCTTAGGTGGCGGGTCAGTTAGTTAAATAAAATTAAGCTAAAACTCTTTTCAGTACTTCCTGGTAGCTCTCCTCTACCAAACCGAGATCCCGTCGGAAGCGGTCTTTATCCAGCCGCTCTCCGGTTTTTCTGTCCCAGAGGCGACAGGTGTCGGGAGAGATCTCATCGCCGAGGATCACGTCTCCGTCAAACCTTCCGAATTCCAGTTTAAAATCCACCAGCGTTAACTCCCGTTTTTCAAAAAAACCTCTCAGCACTTCATTGATTTTCAGTGCCATTTCTTTGATCTTCGTTATTTCCTCTTCTGAAGCAAGCTTTAGTACCGCAATATGGTCTTCATTGATCATCGGGTCCGACAGCTCGTCGCTCTTTAAACAGTACTCCACCACCGGTTTAAAAAGGGCTGTGCCTTCTTCCAGTCCTAATTTTTTCGCCATTCCCCCTGCGGCCAGGTTTCTTACAATGACCTCCACCGGAATGATTTTAAGACGCTTTACCAGCATTTCATGGTCGTCGAGAACTTTTTCAAAGTGGGTCCTTATCCCCTCGGCCTCCAACACTTGAAAGAGTTTGGCGGACATCAGATTATTGACCCGGTCCTTTCCGTCAATGCTTCCTTTTTTCTTTCCGTCAAAGGCCGTGGCATCGGTTTTATAGGAAACGATAAAATACTGCTGGTCTTCGGTTTCGTAAACTTTCTTGGCTTTTCCTTCATAACGAAGGGCCCCTTTAGTTGGATTCATGTCTTCCTCCCTTTCCAGGATTACAATCCGGAATTACAATTTTTGATCAAGATAGGCTTGATATCCTTTCGTCTCCAAAGCCTCAGCTTTCTTTTCCACCTGATCCTTTAAGGATGCGGTATAGTCTTTCATCCGCTCTAGAATCTCCGGATCGTTAAGACCCAGGATTTTTCCGGCAAATATCGCGGCATTTTTCGAACCATTAATGGCCATCGAGGCCACGGGAATTCCCGGAGGCATCTGAACGATGGAATGAAGGGAATCTACCCCTTGGAGGGCGTTACTCCTAACCGGCACCCCGATTACCGGAAGGGCGCTGATGGAGGCCACCATCCCCGGTAAATGGGCGGCGCCGCCGGCTCCGGCAATAATTACTTTTATCCCCCGAGCCTCGGCTTCCTTGGCGAACTGATACATTCTGTCGGGGGTTCGGTGGGCCGAGACGATTTTCTCTTCATAGGGGATTTTCATCTCTTTTAAAAAATCCAGGGCTTCTTTCATGACCGGAAGGTCGGAATCGCTGCCCATAATCACACTGACTAACGGTTTTTCCATATTTTTCATCCTTTCCTGTTTAGTTTTTGCTGCCACTTACTGTAGTTCGGTTAACTATTGTTTGTTTTTATAATTCGTTTCAGTTACTTCGTTTTTAATAATTCACTTTTTACAATTCGTTGATAATATTCAAATCAT
>SKOH01000182.1 GCA_007120165.1 Clostridiales bacterium | reverse complement strand
GCCCACTACATTTATCTTGCCCAACAGTTAAATATCGATTTCGAACGAATTCATCACTACTTTCTGACCCGTTTCGAAATACCCGAAAGCCTGTTGAAAAAAACTGATTAATGGCACTTTTTGTTTTGTTATTGTCAATCCCCGGCTAAATGGGGTATACTCTTTAAAGATTTTCAAAATTTATGGTATCAAAGGATATCGAAAGCGAGGAAGTATATATGAGTCAAAGTAATCAAGTCAAGGAATGGTCGAATCCCACCCCGGCGGGTCTGGTGGCCCTGGCCATCGCATGTTTCTGTTTTTTCGCACTGCTGACCGGCAGAGTGACCGATGCCGCCGTTCCCCTTCTGGGCATCTGGCTGCTGGGCGGATTTGTCGTTCAGATCATTGTGGCGATCATCGACCTGAAGGGCGGCAACACCACCGGCGGAAACACCTTTTTATTTTTCAGCGCATTTTTCATGCTGGTGGGCGGACTGGAAATGCTCTTTAAGTTCCAAATGGCCAACAGCAATATTTTACTGGATGCAAGAATTGACGGATGGGCCTGGATGGTGCTGACTTTGGCAATTCTTCTCTGGACCCCGGCATTTTTAAAAACCCCCCTGGTCCTGAGTTTAATTGTTTTTGCGCTAAACATTGCCCTACCCTTTATCACATTGATGGATCTGCAGATTCTATCGGCGGACTTCGCCTTTATCCCGGCTTACGCCCTGCTGATTGCAGGAATTCTCGGAATTTACCTGTCGGCGGCCATTATCGTAAACGGTGCCTTCGGCAGAGAAGTATACCCGATGCCCGGACCGATTTTGAAAGACAAACCCCAGGTAACGGTCGAAGAACCGATAAGCGCCGCTGCCCGGAAAGATGACCGGAAGGCTGCAAACGTAGCGTAGAAGCTTTACGCTTAACTTCATTTAGTACGAAAAAAAGAGACGAAGAGAAAAGGTCCTAAGGACGCTTTTCCTTCGTCTCTTTTATTTTTTGTAACGCTTGTTCACAACTTTTCTTAAAACAGTTATTCACCGCTATTTTTTGCCGCTGTGAACTACTCCTGTTTTGCTAATTCTTTTCAACTTTTTTCTGCACCATTACTCCGTTAATCCGTCGGAAGCTGATACTGGTAATCCCGCGGGGTAATGCCGTCGTGGTCTTGGGGATCGTAGGGTTCCGGCCGGACAAAGTATACCCTCTCTTCCAATTGGAAGGGCAGATTAAACCACCGCGGCGCCTGGCCGGTGTTTCGGTTTACCTGGACCGATACATGGGTGTCGCAGTCCTCCGTGGGTTCCGTACCGCTGATAAAGAGCTCGGTGATTACCTGGGACCCTCTGGGATCCTGCTCGCAAAGTTCCGTCGGAAGTTTGCCGGAAATCCTGCAGACCTCCACCTCGATAATGTTTCCCGGTCTCGGGAATTCCTGATTCTGATAGCCTTCCATATCGTGAATCCGGCCCATTACCTTGGACCACAGCCGGGCGGAAACCACACTGCTGCTGCCGAGGGATTCATTTCGGTCATACCCCATCCAGGTGGCGGCGGATAAATACGGGGTGTAGCCTACAAACCAGGCGTCCCGCTGTTCCTGGGAAGTTCCGGTCTTCCCCGCCACGGGGATGCCTTCATTTTCCGGATGAATGGCTGCCTGCCAGCCGTAGCCTTCATTGGCGGGCGTTACCGCATGCTGCAGCATATCGGTAATCAGATAGGCCACATCGGCATCCACCACTCTTCGGTCCCCTTCACCGGAACCGATCTTGCCCCGCTGATCCAGCAGAACATTTCCGGAAGCGTCCGTCACATGGGTAAAGGAGATCAATTCCTTATAAACCCCCCGGTTGGCAAGTGCGTTAAAGGCCCGGTTCATTGTATAGGGAGAAGCACTCCCGGAACCCAGTACCGTGGAATAATCATAATCATGATGCTCAATCCCGAAGGCATTCAGATACTCCCTCATCACATCGATGGATCCCTCCACCGAGGGGCTCAATTCATCCAGTAATTTGGTTGCGCTGACATTGCTGGAAAGCGTCAGGGCTTCCCGAAGGTTAATCAGCCCTAAATACCCGGTATCCCCCACATTTTGGGGATGTCGCCGGCCGGGGTTGTTGAAATCGAAATATACCGGCAGGTCGTCGATGACGCTTGCCACGGTATGGTCATTATCCAGGGCCGGGATAAATGCGGCCAGGGGTTTAATGGAGGAGCCCACCGGCCGTCCGGTTCCCACCGCACGGTTAAAGGTTCCGCTTCCCGTGGTTTCCCGGCCCCCCATCAGCGCTTTGATTTCTCCGGTATAGGGATTGGAAATAATCATTGCCGCCTGGGGCTGGACATTTCCGAATTCATCCCGAAGTAAGTTTCCGTCACTGTCCCGAAGACTGGGGGGGAAATTATCGGGGTTTTCAAATTCCTCTTCCAAAACGTTTTGCATTTCCTGGTCCAGGGTACTGTAGATGCGAAGGCCGCCGGTACTGACGATCTGTCTTGCCTCGTCAATGGTGGAGCCCTGCTCTACAAAGGCGCTGACCACTTCGTCCCGGATAAATTCGGCGAACTGTCCCGAATCCTCATTGCTGTCGTAGCGCACCGGATCGATCCGCTCGTGCAGCCGCTCCCCTTCAGCCAGGGCCTGCTGATAAGCCTCTTCGCTGATGTAGTTGTTTCGCCGCATCTGTCCCAGTACCGTACGGTACCGGGGAACCGTCCGCTCATCAAAGACGATCTTATACTCCTGATAATCTCCATATACAATATGTTCTTCCGTTACGTCCTCCGCCGGGATAAAGCGGATGGGAGAATACCGGGCAGGGTGCCGTGTGATTCCTGCAATCAATGCGCTTTCCACAAGATCCAGCTCACTGACGGATTTTGCAAAATACGCCTGGGAGGCGGCCTCCACTCCGTGGTTCTGTCCGCCCAGATTAATGGTATTGAGGTAGGCTTCCAGAATCTTCTCCTTCGACAGCTGATTTTCAATCTCTATGGCGTAGTAGGCATCCTGGATTTTTCGGCTCCAGGTCTGGTCATGGGTCAGATACACATTTTTCGCCAACTGCTGGGTGATGGTGCTGCCGCCATGGCGGGAATCCGTCGTGAGGTTTCGCCATGCGGAGCCGGCAATCCTTCGGTAATCCAAACCGCTGTGTCCCCAGAAGCGTTCGTCCTCCACTGCCACAATGGCATTTTGCATAGTTTTGGGAATTCGGTTCAGAGGCACAATAATCCGATTTTCCTCCCGTCCGATGACTTCCAGCTGACTGCCGGTATTATCATAAATGATCGTATTTTTCTCGATATAGTCGTAAATGTTTCTTGCCTGAATCTGGGGTGTATCGTTCAGCACACTTAACACCCACACCAAGCCCGCCACCGCGGCAATCACAATTAAGATTGCCAAAAACAGGCTCAGCATCTTCATGCTGTAACGGATCCTTCCTTTTTTATGGGCCCTGGGTCTTCTTCCGGAGCGTTCCGGCTGTCCCTCGGCCTGGTAATTCTCTCTGTTCATTTTATTCCTCCCGAATGATATTTCAAATAACCTATTATTCCCGTCATTACAATAAAATCCTATAAATGCCTATAATTTTGGTGTATCTCAAGACTTAAGTATACCATATTTTCACTGAAAAATACAGCGGACCGGCAGCGCTGAAAAAGGGACGGAAGGGTTTGTGTGAGCGTATCACAAACTCTGCCGTCCCTTTTGCTGTCCCGTTTAAATCCATTGATCCAATTTACATAACTCTGATTTATCTGCTCTGGTTTATCTACTCTGCTAAAACTTATACAAAACGGATCTCGTAAATTCTTCTTAAATACCGGTACTGCTCTTCGAGCTCCTGTTTAAAATCCTCCTCCGGCATTTTATC
>SKOH01000029.1 GCA_007120165.1 Clostridiales bacterium | reverse complement strand
AGTACTGTATTTTGCAATTTTTGTTGAAAATGGTATTAATAATCGTATAGGAGTCTTTATAATCCATACTAACCTCCATCCTAGTCATATATTTCGCCTAAATAATGGTTTCCGGTCGAATACTCATTCATACCCCCAGATCTAGACCTTTATCCGACCGGATAAAATCAAATAAAAGTAATCCGTTTACAGTTTAATCAGCTCGTACTCCCGAGAGCCCATTCCCAGTTCCTCGCCGTACTCTAAAATCCGCCGGGCGTTTACGTTTTGATGCAGGCCGCCGAATTTATCTTCTCCCGGTGCGTGGTTGCAGGTAAGGCTGCTTCCTTCTCGGCCTTTCTCGCTGTCAATCAGATCAAGACTTGCCTGATCAATCGCAATCGGATCAAAAGACGCAAGGATCCCGACGTCGTTGACAATCGGCTCATCACTCCAGGGCACACAGTCACAAAGGGGGGTTACGTTCATTACGAAGTTGATGTAGGCAACCTTCCCGGCTTTATTCTTTACTGCGCCGTAGGCGTACTCTGCCATCTTTTCGACGAAGACATCGGCATTGGTCTCCCACTGCACTTTAATTGCCCGGTGGGGACAAACGGTAATGCACTCTCCACAGCCGATACAGATTTCCTGATCAATGACCGCTTTTTTATCAATCATCGAAATCGCCTCCACGGGACAGTTCCCGACGCAGATTCGACATCCCACACATTTTTCCGGATCCACTTCCGGCTTCGAGTCCGAATGCTGCTGTTGTTTACCCGAAGCCGTGGCACATCCCATTGCCAGGTTTTTCAGCGTGCCGCCGTATCCGGAAAGCCCGTGGCCTTTTACATGGGACAGTACCACCATGGAATTGGTATTATAAATATCTCCGGCAATCCGGACACGATCAAAATGCTTTTTATTAATTTCAACCTCCACACTGTTTTTGCTGTAAATCCCGTCGGCAATAATAACCGGACAGTTTACCACCGGGTAGGCAAATCCGTTTTCAATGGCGGTCTGCAAATGATCAACAGAGTTGGTTCTGCCGCCGGTATAAAGGGTATTGGTATCGGTCAGAAAAGGCTTTCCGCCCCCTTCTTTGATCTTATCAACGACTTGGCGGACAAATACCGGATGAATATAGGTCGTCATCCCCCGCTCCCCGAAATGGGTCTTGACCGCCGTCAGTTCATTTTTAACGAGAATTTCATCAATCCCGGTTTTTTCATAGAGCCTCCGAATTTTATTCGGAATATTTTTCTCCCGACTGCCGGTCTTAAAATCGATAAAATACACCTTACTCTTCTGAGCATTTTTATTGTCCATCACATTTTGCCCCTCTCAACGTAAAATTTTTCGAAGTATTTCCTCTTTTCAGTCTAGCATATCCCATTTCCAATAGCCAGACCGGGACGTGATTTAATAGGGTGAATTAGGGGTATACACTTAACTAACGAAAAAATAAAAGGAGGACTTTTTGATGAAAAATACCGATTATATCATCCAGCAAACCGACAAATACAGTGCCAACAATTACGATCCGCTGCCGGTGGTTATCTCCGAAGCGGAGGGCTCCTGGGTAACCGATGTGGACGGCAACAAGTATTTGGATATGCTCTCCAGCTACTCTGCCTTAAATCACGGCCACCGTCACCCGAAAATCATAAAAGCCTTAAAAGAGCAGGCGGACAGACTGACCCTTACGTCCCGGGCCTTTCATAATGACCAGATGGGAAACTTCTTGGAAGAGCTCTGCACCCTATCGGGTTTTGACCAGGGTCTTCCAATGAATACCGGTACCGAAGCCGTGGAGACCGCCCTAAAGGCGGCCCGGCGCTGGGGCTATGAAGTAAAAGGGGTTCCAAAAGGGAAAGCCGAAATTATTGCAGCGGAGAACAACTTTGCCGGCAGAACCATCGGGGTTCTCAGTATGTCCACCGGGGACCTGGCAACCGACGGTTTCGGCCCTTACGCTCCCGGTTTTAAAACCGTGCCCTTCGGCGATGCCGAGGCCATTGAAGAGGCGATCAATGAAAATACCGTGGCGGTAATTCTCGAGCCGATTCAAGGGGAAGGCGGCGTTGTCGTACCCCCTGACGGCTATTTAAAAAAAGTACGGGAAATTACCGAAAAAAACAATGTCCTATTAATGCTTGATGAAATCCAGACCGGACTCGGCCGAACCGGGAAACTCTTTTGCTATGAACACGACGGCATCAAACCCGATGTGGTAACCGTCGGCAAAGCCCTGGGCGGCGGAATGTATCCGGTCTCAGCAATGATCGCAACAAAAGAGGTTATGGACGTATTTGTACCGGGCAACCACGGCTCCACCTTCGGCGGGAACCCCCTCGGTGCGAGAGTGGCCTATGAATCGTTAAAAGTCCTGATGGAAGAGGGCTTAATTGACCGGGCCGTTGAGCTTGGGGAATACTTCTTTAAAGAACTTCGGGAAATGAACAGCAGCAAAATTAAAGACATCCGGGGAAAAGGCTTAATGGTCGGGGTTGAGATTAAAGAGGAAGTCGGTACCGGACGGGACTTTTCGGAAAAGCTGATGAAGCTCGGGGTCCTTGTTAAAGACACCAAAGCTCAAACCCTTCGGTTTGCCCCGCCGCTGAATATCTCCAAAGAGGATCTCGACTGGGGGATTGAACGGATCAAAAAAGTATTTACCGAGTAACAAAAATTACGGGAGGGTTGCCGATGATTAATAAAGAGCGGCTGTGGGAGCAGTTAATGGAACTTGGAAAAATCGGGGAGAACGTCGATAAAACGAAGGGTCTTACCCGCCTGGTCTTCTCCCCGGAAGAGGATATTGCAAAAAAGCTGATAAAAGAATATATGGTGGAAGCGGACCTTACGGTAACCGAGGACACCGCAGGAAATCTGATCGGGAAGCGAACAGGAAAAAACCCGGACCTTCCATCGATCATGATCGGCTCTCATATTGATACGGTGTTTCAAGGCGGCAAATTTGACGGAGCCCTCGGGGTCCTATCCGGTGTGGAGGTCGCAAGAGCCCTTAGCGAGGACTATATAGACCTTCAGCATACCCTAGAGGTTGTTGTATTTACCGATGAAGAAGGAGCCCGGTTCAGCAGCGGCATGCTCGGCTCCCAGGCGATGACCGGCAGGTTTGATAAGTATATGTTAGAGCATAAAGACCGGGAGGGGACCACATTAAAAGAGGCCATGGAAGACGCCGGATACGACCCGGAAAGACTGAGAGAAGCCGAAAGGCCTCAGGGCTCCATTGCCGCTTATCTGGAGGTTCATATAGAACAAGGGAAAGTCCTTGAGAGCAAGAACTTATCCGTCGGTGTGGTAACCGGCATTGCCGGGCCCCGGTGGTTTCGAATTACCTTAACCGGCGAATCCGGCCACGCCGGCAGTACCCCGATGGATATGCGAAAAGACCCGCTGGCCGGAGCCGCAGAGATCATCACCCAGATTGAAAAGATTGCGGCAAAGCAGAGTAACACCGTTGCCACTGTCGGGCAGTTCAGTGTCGAGCCGGGAGGAATCAATATTATTCCGGAAAAAGTAACCTTCAGTCTGGACCTTCGGGATGACGATGTGGAAAATCGAAACATCGCCGAGACCCGGATGAAGGAAAAACTCGCGGAGATTGCCGATAAACGGGGGCTGGATCTTCACTTTCAGCTTCTTCATAACCTGGATCCGATCAAATGCGATCCGGTGTTAATGGACATTGCGCTGGCTTCAGCTAAGAAACTGGAAATCCCAACGACGACCCTGGTCAGCGGCGCCGGCCACGACAGTTTAAACCTCGCCCATATCGCGCCGATCGGAATGATTTTCGTCCGCTCCGATAAAGGCCTCAGCCACCGCCCTGATGAGTGGAGTACGAAGGAAGACTGCT
>SKOH01000176.1 GCA_007120165.1 Clostridiales bacterium | reverse complement strand
GTGGTCAGCGGCGAAGGAGATCTGACAAGAACCTTTATATATTTAAGCATCGGCGCCGTATTCTTCGTAATGATATCGTTAATTCCCGTTTATTTACAAAAGCAGAAAAGGGTGAGCTGAATTCACCGGCAAAACCCATTTAGGCCACCGTTTTCAAGAACCCTGGGGGGTAGACTATGAATAAAATCCCGCGTAAAATATTAAAGCAGTTTTTTTTACAAAACACCCTACAATCAGAGAGACTCCGGAGAATGGAAAGATCTGTGAATCCGGTGATTATTGTAGGAATTGTAACGGTAACAATGCTTTTATTTCTGGCGTGCACCGCTACCGAAGAGGAAGCCCCGGACCTTGAGGATATGACCTGGAATGATATTGTAGCGGAAGCCGAAGGTTCCGAAGTCCGGTTTTATGGATGGGGGGGCGACCAGGCGGTCAACGACTGGATTCGGGGATTTCTTGCTGAACGTATGCTGGATAAATACGACATAACCCTGCAGTGGGTTCCGATGAACATCGATGAAATATTAAACAAACTGCAGGGAGAAAACCAGGGAAATGCTCGGGGAACTGCGGATATGGTATGGATTAACGGTGAGAATTTTTATACGGCAAAAACCAATGACCTTTTATACGGACCCTTTATAAAGATCCTTCCAAACTTTGGGCAGTATATTGACTCGGAGGATGTGGAAGTAAAGTATGATTTCGGGTTTCCTACCGAGGGCTACGAGGCCCCCTTCGGCAAAGCCCAATTCGTGATGATTTATGACGAAGAGAAAACCCCCAATCCCCCCACAAACCATCAAGAACTGTTAGCCTATGCCAAAGAGCACCGGGGAGAGATTACTTTTCCCGCCCCGCCGGATTTTACCGGCAGCGTTTTTATACGTAATATTATATACGACATTGTGGGTCATTCGCAGTTTTTGGATATGGAGGGGGATCCGGAGGTCGTAGGAGAGGCCATTGCACCGGCCATGGAATATTTTACAGAGTTGAAACCCTACTTATGGCGGGAGGGAGAAACGTACCCTGCCACCATTGCCCAATTGGAAAACATGTACGCCGACGGCGAGGTGCGGATGGTAATGGCGTATAATTCCAATCTGGTGTCCCAGCGAATCCGTTCCGGGCGATTTCCAAAAACCTCCCGAAGTGTCATTTTTGATAACGGAACTATTGGAAACGGACACTTTATTGGGATCCCTTTTAACAGTCCCAACAAAGCCGGGGCCCTGGTGCTGATCAATGAAATACTAAGCCCTGAAGTCCAGGCCAGCAAATACGATCCGGATAACTGGGGAGATTTGCCGGTACTGGATAATGATAAATTATCCCAGGAGGAACGGGCACTTTTTGAGTCCGTAAATCCGGGTGACGGAGCCCTGCCCCAGGATGTTTTACTGAACAATCGCCTGCCGGAGGTTCCTGCCCCCTTGGTCCCGATCATTGATCGAATATGGATGGAAAATCTGCTAAACTGAGGAAGATTACCATGCTTCAGCAAACGAAATCATCAATGAAGCCCTATATCTACCTGTTCCCGGTACTGAGCATTCTGTTTTTCGTGTTCACATTGGGACTGGGTATCAGTATTTTGCAAAGTCTCGGATACTATCCCGGTATCGGTTTACAGGGGTTTACCCTTCAGTATTACCGGGAAGTTTTTCGAAGCGGCGCCTTCTTTTCCGGTTTATTATTCAGTTTTAAAATAGCCATGCTCTCCTCGGGTATCGCTGCAATGATCGGCATCAGCCTTGCCTATCTGTTAGTAATGCAGCGAAAAGAATACCCGGGGCTTCAGACGGTCCTTAAACTTCCGGTTATTGTACCCCATCTGGTTGCGGCTTTTCTGATTTTCACATTGTTTTCCCAAACCGGGATTATTGCAAGACTCGGGATGCTGCTGGGGCTCATTGAAAGTTCTCAGCAGTTCCCTGCACTGATTTTCGATTCCCGGGGGATCGGCATCCTTCTGGCCTATATCTGGAAGGGCGCTCCCTTTGTATTCTTAATCCTCTACCAGGTGCTGCGGTCCATTGAAAAGGATATGGTGGAGGCAGCAAGAAATCTGGGGGCCTCGGGAGGGGATCTGTTTTTTCGGATATTTTTGCCCTTATCCCTGCCCAGTGTCTTCTCTTCGTTTATCATTCTGTTTGCTTTTTCCTTCGGTTCCTATGAAATTCCTTTTCTATTAGGCCCTACATCCCCCCGGGCACTGCCGGTCCTTGCCTACATAGAATACATCAATCCCGACTGGACAAACCGGCCCTATGCCATGGCGATGAATATGGTCCTTGCAGGAATCTCCATACTGCTGGTATGGCTGTATCACTGGATATTTAAACATTACCGGTATTTTCGAAAGGAGGGATGAGATGGAAAAAGCGACCCGTAAAATATTATTGATGGGGATGAGCGCCCTGCTGATCCTGCCCCTGGGGATGATCCTTATATGGTCCGTAACGGTTTCCTGGCCCTTTCCCGAACTCTTTCCCAGGGAGCTGGGCCTTCGGGGCCTAGGGGCAATTCTTCAACCGGGCGCACCGGCGCTGGAAAGCCTTCTTACCAGTATTAGAATCGCGGTCTTGGTAACGTTCATAACCCTGGGAATTACGATACCGGGAGGGAGGGCTTTGGGAATCCATGAATTTCCCGGAAAGGGTTTTATTAAAATTTTTGTATTAGCTCCGCTGATGGTTTCCCCCGTGGCGATCGTTATGGGAATACACGGAACTTTTATCCGTCTGGGTATTACCAACACCGAGCTTGGAGTAGTATTAATCCATATTGTTCCGGTCATCCCCTATGGGATCCGGATTTTTACCAATATTTTCGAACTGGTGGGGGATCAGTTGGAAGAGCAGGGAAAAGTGCTGGGGGCCGGCAGTGTTCAAACCTTTTTCCATATTACCCTCCCCACAATTATGCCGGGAATTATATCCGCCGGCAGCTTGATTTTCATTATCTCCTTCAGTCAGTACTTTCCAACGTTGCTGATTGGGGGCGGCAGTGTCAGGACTTTTCCGCTATTGATGGTTCCATATATCCAAAGCGGAGATCGGATGATGGCGGCAAGTTACAGTGTGGTTTTTATTGGGGCGGCAGTTTTAGCGCTGTTGGCGATAGAGAATGTGCTAAAGCTTTATTACCGCAGCGGCACCGGGATCGCCGGAGTATTTTATTCCGGAAAATGAGCTGAAAGCAGCCGGCAGTATAGTGGAAAAGTCAAATTCATTACCGCGGCGAATGCTGCATCAGGGTAATCAGAAAATAGGTGGGAAGATGAAGGAAGTACGAGTACAAAATATCAGTAAAATCTTTGATAAACACGAAGCCCTGAGGAACCTGAGCTTTACGGTGAAAAAGGGGGACATGATTTCCCTGCTGGGCCCCTCGGGCTCCGGAAAGACCACGACGTTAAAGATCATTGCCGGGCTGTTGGAGGCGGACCAGGGAAGTGTGTTTATTGACGGCAAATCCATCGATCATTTGCCTACCCAAAAGCGGGGGGCGGTGATGGTGTTTCAGGATCACCGGTTATTTCCCCATATGACCGTCGGGGCAAATATTGAATTTGGTCTTCGTATGAAAGGGGTACCGAAGGATATTCGGCGGAAAAAGGTCCAGGAGATGCTGGGGTTTGTAGGTTTAGAAGCCCAGGGAGGGAAACTTCCCGGCCAGATCTCCGGGGGGGAAAAGCAGCGGGTGGCCATCGCCCGGGGACTGATTGTGGATCCCCAGGTGCTGCTCCTCGACGAACCCTTTTCCAATTTGGATCAGCGTCTAAAAGAGGAAATGCGAAGGTTTGTGGTGGAGATTCAGCAAAAGCTGAAAATCACCACGATTCTGGTAACCCATGATAAAGAAGACGCCCTGCTTAC
>SKOH01000216.1 GCA_007120165.1 Clostridiales bacterium | reverse complement strand
GTATTGGCGCTGTATTTTTTGTAATTGTATCTTTTATTCCCGGATATCTCAGCAAAAAGCGGGGAGTGGAAATGGAAGATTTGAAAACGAAATAACATTGATTGATCGAAGATAAAGTTCATGGGAGGTAGATTGTGAGTAGAATATGGGACAATGCTATGAAAAAGAGGAGCAGCACAAAGAAAACGTTATTAATCGGAATAATTTTACTAATGACAATGTTTTTGTTTATGGGATGTGCAGATAAGGAAGAGGAAGCCTTGGACCTGGAAACGATGACCTGGGAAGAGATTCTAGAAAAAGCGGAAGGGACAGAAGTCCGGTTTTATGGATGGGGGGGAGACCAGGCCATTAACGACTGGATCTGTGGATTTGTGGCAGAGCAGATGATGGAAAAGTACGATATTACTCTGGAATGGGTTCCCATGAATATTGATGAGATTTTAAACAAACTGCAAGGGGAAAAACAGGCAGCGGCCAGAGGAACAGCGGATATGGTATGGATCAATGGAGAAAATTTTTACACTGCGAAGACCAATGACTTGTTATATGGACCTTTTACGGAAAGGCTCCCGAATTTTAATGATTATGTTGACGGGGAGGATGTGGAAGTAAAGTATGACTTCGGCTATCCGACGGAGGGATATGAAGCCCCCTTTGGGAAAGCTCAATTCGTTATGATTTATGATCAGGAGCAAACCCCGAATCCTCCCACAAATCATGAAGAGTTACTGGCTTATGCTAAGGGCCATCCCGGGGAGATTACTTTCCCTGCACCACCGGACTTTACCGGCAGTGTTTTTGTACGTAATATTATTTACGACATTGTAGGACACGAGCAGTTTTTGGATATGGAGGCTGAAAAGGAAGTGGTAAGAGAAGCTATTGCACCGGCCATGGAGTATTTTAAGGAGCTAAAACCCTATTTATGGCGGGAGGGTGAGACTTACCCTGCTACGCTCGCCCAATTGGAAAATATGTACGCTGACGGCGAAGTACGCATGGTTATGGCTTATAATTCCAATCTGGTATCTCAGCGAATCAGTTCCGGAATGTTTCCAGAGACCTCTTCAAGTGTTATTTTTGATCAGGGAACCGTTGGAAACGGCCATTTTATCGGAATGCCATTTAATGCTTCCAACAAAGCCGGAGCCATGGTAGTCATAAATGAAATTTTAAGTCCCGAAGTACAGGCCAGTAAATACGATCCGAATAACTGGGGAGACCTGCCGGTACTGGATAATGGTAAGTTATCGGAAGAAGAGCGAGAAATCTTTGGTAGCGTAGAAATAGGTAAAGGAGCTTTACCACAAGACCTCTTATTGGATAATCGTCTTCCGGAGGTTCCGGCAGCCTTGGTACCGATCATTGATCAGATCTGGATGGAAAATCTATTAGACTAAGGAAGATCACTATGTTTTATTTAAAAAAATCATCGATAAAACCTTATATCTACCTGCTTCCGGTGATGAGTATATTGCTTTTCGTATTCACATTGGGACTGGGCATCAGCACTCTACAAAGTCTCGGATATCATCCCGGTATCGGTTTATATGAAGTTACCCTTGATTATTACCGGGAAGTCTTCCAAAGTAGAGGCTTCTTTTCCGGTTTATTATTCAGTTTACGGGTCTCAATGATCTCCTCGGTAATTGCTGCGGTAATCGGAGTAAGTCTTGCTTATCTGTTGGTGATACAAAAAAAGGAATACAGAGGCCTCCAGGCTCTGATGAAGTTGCCGATCATAGTGCCCCATTTAGTGGCGGCTTTTTTGATTTTCACATTGTTTTCCCAAAGTGGACTGATTGCAAGACTTGGAGTTCTGTTGGGATTGATCGAAGGATCCCAAGGCTTTCCTGCCATGATTTTTGACTCCCGGGGTATCGGGATCATTCTTGCCTACGTCTGGAAGGGGACTCCTTTTATTTTCTTAATCGTCTATCAGGTGCTTCGTTCCATTGAACAGGACATGGTGGAGGCGGCCAGGAATTTAGGGGCTCGGGGTAGCGATGTCTTCTTTCGGATTTTTCTACCCTTATCCCTACCCAGTGTGTTTTCCACTTTTATTATTCTTTTTGCCTTCTCCTTCGGATCCTATGAAATTCCTTTTTTACTGGGACCAACATCCCCCCGGGCATTACCGGTACTGGCCTACATAGAACACATTAACCCGGATTGGACGAACCGACCCTACGCCATGGCTATGAATATGGTCCTTGCAGGGATTTCTGTATTCTTGGTATGGCTCTATCACTGGGTATTTAAACGATATCAGTATTACCGGGAGGGGCGATAAGATGGACAAGAGACTCAGTCGAATTTTGTTAATGGTTTTAAGTCTTAGTTTTATACTGCCTCTGGGAATGATCATTGTGTGGTCCGTGACCGTATCCTGGCCTTTTCCGGAAGTTTTTCCCCGGGAACTGGGCTTTCGGGGACTTCGAGCAATCTTTCAACCGGGCAGTCAAGCCCTGGGCAGTCTTATGACCAGTATTAGAATTTCTATTTTTGTAACAATACTGACTCTGGCCATTACCATACCGGGAGGAAAAGCTTTGGGAATTTACGAGTTTCCCGGAAAAGGGTTTATCAAAATCTTTGTATTGGCACCGCTAATTGTCTCGCCCGTCGCCATCGGTATGGGGATTCACGGAACATTTATCCGTATGGGCCTTACCAATACGGAACTGGGAGTGATTTTAATCCATATTGTTCCCGTAATCCCCTATGGGATTCGGATATTCACAAATATTTTTGAGTTGTTGGGAAATCAGTTGGAAGAGCAGGGAAAAGTTCTGGGTGCCGGTAGTTTTCAAGCTTTTATCCATATCACCCTGCCCACGATTATGCCGGGGATTATTTCCGCCGGCAGTATGATTTTTATCATCTCCTTCAGCCAGTATTTCCTGACATTTTTAATTGGCGGCGGCAGTGTGCAAACCTTCCCACTACTGATGGTCCCATTTATACAAAGTGGAGATCGGATGATGGCTGCAAGCTATAGCCTGGTTTTCATTATGGTGGCTCTATTGGCTCTGTTGGGGATTGAAAAAATGCTTAGGCTGTACTACAGTAAAAACAGCGGTATTGCCGGTGTGTTTTATACGAAGGATAAGTGATTGGAAAGCCGATGATAAAAAATAGCTTGCCAAAAATCGTAAACAGAAAATGGGTGAAATTATGAAGGAAGTATTACTAGAAAATATCAGCAAAATCTATGACGGAGAGGAGACCATCAAGAATCTTACCCTCAAGGTGGAACAGGGGGAGATGATCTCTTTGCTGGGTCCTTCCGGTTGCGGTAAAACCACCACGTTAAAGATCATTGCCGGTCTTGTGAAAGCGGATAAGGGTAAGATTTTCATCGATGGAAAATCCGTGGACCATCTTCCCACCCAAAAACGGGGAGCGGTCATTGTGTTTCAGGACCATCGCCTCTTTCCCCATATGACCGTGGGGGCGAATATCGAGTTTGGTCTTCGTATGAAGCGGGTGCCGAAGGAGGTTCGACGGAAAAAAGTGAGGGAAATGCTACAGTTCGTCGGACTGGAAAAGCAGGGTGGGAAATTCCCCGGCCAGATCTCCGGAGGACAGAAACAGCGGGTAGCCATTGCCCGGGGACTGATTGTGGACCCTGCGGTGCTACTTCTTGATGAACCTTTTTCCAATTTGGATCAGCGCTTGAAAGAAGAAATGCGAAGCTTTATTGTGGACATTCAGCGGAAATTAAAAATTACTACGATTCTGGTAACCCATGATAAAGAGGACGCGCTGATTACCTCCAGTAAAATCGGTGTGATGTTTGACGGTGAACTAATACAATACGGAACCCCGGAAGAATTGTACGAATCACCGAAGTCTTTGGAGGTGGCCAGATTTTTTGGGGAGATTAATGAAG
>SKOH01000045.1 GCA_007120165.1 Clostridiales bacterium | reverse complement strand
TTAGTCCTGCTTTTCTTTACCAAAATCCACATAGGATAAACTGGTTTCCAAATAGCGGGCAATGGCATAAAGTGCATCGGACAGCCGGTTTACATAGCGGATTAAATCTTCCCGAATGTCCGCCTCTTTACTCAGGGTAAGCATTCTTCGCTCCCCCCGGCGGCAAATGGTTCTTGCCATATGAAGGGCTGCACTCTCCTGATTGGAACCGGGTATGATAAACATGGATTTTTCTTCCCTGTTCATCCTGTCCAGATACCGGTCAATGATTTCTTCCAATTTTTTGATGTCGGTTTTCCCGATTTTTTCCGGAAAATCTTCCCCCTTTGTAGTGGCCAGCTCTCCCGCCACATCAAACAAACTGCGCTGTATATCAAAGAGTGTTTTTCGGATTTCTTCATCTTTCATAAAGCTTCGGGCGAATCCGATACTGGAGTTCAACTCATCAATCGTACCGTAACTCTCTACCCTTATGGAGTCTTTATCCACCCGGGTATTGTCAAATAAACTGGTCTGCCCTTTATCGCCGGTTTTTGTATAGATTTTCATGGGACCACCTCTTATAATTAATATTTTCCTGCATTTTTTCCTGATTGATTCCTTACTCTATACTTGCCCATCTTTTCCCGGGATAAACACCGCTAAAGACGGGAAATTTTATTATAAAATCATCGGCTCTGTTTCCGATTTTTTCCCCCCGGTTTCCCGGCGGACAAGCTCTGCAATTTTTTCCAGCCCTTGACGGATTTCCGGCTCTTCTACATTGGCAATACTCATACGGAAATATGCCTTATCGGTTTTCTGATGGAAAAACAGATGCCCCGGGGCCACAATAATATTAACGGTTTTTAATTGTTGGATAAATTCCTGTTCCTTTATTCCGTCGGGCAGCTCAAACCAGAAATTCAATCCCCCCTTTGGAAAGGAGTATTTCACGGTTTTCGGCATCTGCTTCCTGATTTCTTTCATGGCAAAATCAAAACGTTTCAGGTACAAATTTTTCAGCGCTTCAATATGCTTTTCCCATAACCCCCGGCCCATATACTCCTTTAGGGCCCGCTGCAATAGTCCCGAGGTGGAAATATCAGAGATCAGTTTGGCTTCCCGAAGGGCTGCCTGAAGTTCTTCGGGGACCACCAGAAATCCCAGACGCAGACCGGGCATAAAAATCTTTGAAAAACTCTTCAGGTAAATCACCTTGTTTTCCTTATCCATGCTTTTTAAGGTTCTGGAATCCTGAGAGTAAAAGCTTAGATCACTTAAATAATCATCCTCTAAAATATAAAAGTCATAGGTCTTTGCCAAGGCCAAGAGTTTATTTTTCTGATAACTGCTATAGGAAGTGCCGGTAGGGTTCTGAAAATTCGGCATGAGGTATAACACCTTGGGTTTCGACTTTTTGACGGCCTGTTCCAGCTTTTCCAAATCCATGCCGTCGTTTTTCAGGTCGACCCCCTCCAGTTTTACCCCTCGGGATTTAAAGGCTCCAATGGCCCCGGTGTAGGAGGGATTTTCAATAATAACGGTATCCTTTTCCGTTAGCAGGGCTTTTACAATCAGGTCAATTCCCTGCTGAGCCCCGGAGATTACATGAATCTGGTCCTGGTGGCTTTGAATGTTATACTTTCGGATATATTCCCGAAGTTCCAGCCTCAGCTCCGGATCTCCCTGGCCCTGGGTGTATTCAAAGGCTTTAGCTCCGTCTTTATCCATTACCAGATTAATAATTTTTTTGAAATCCTCAATGGGGAAAAAATCATAGGAAGGGGTCCCGCTGGCGAAATTCAGAATTTTTTCTTCCCGGGACTTCACAAAGGAGCCGCTCCCCGGTTTCTTGATAATGTACTCTTTATCTTCCAGCACTTCATAGGCCCGAACCACCGTAGCAATATTTACCGCTAAAAGTTTTGAAAGCTTTTTAATCGACGGGAGCTTTTCTTCCCCTTTGATGACCTTTTTTTCGATCAGCCTAATAATTTGTTCTGCAAGCTGTTGATATAAGTAGACCTCTTTGTCTTTATCCAGTTGAATTCCGCGATACCTCTCCATAAAAATGCTCCCTTCCTTTCCGCCCCAGGGCTTAAATTGACCTTCGTTAAAAATTATGAGATAATAATTTTACATTGGAATATTCTAAATTGTTATAAAACTGATAAAGCGAGGTGTTTTTTATGAAAAATGTTTATAATGTAGGAATTATCGGTGTAGGTGTTGTGGGGGAACGGCTGATCAAAACCTTCAATCAGAACCCCCGTTTTCGAATCATACAGATAACCGATAAAAATCCAACCCGGCTGCAGGAAATGGCGAAAAAATACGACTTAACCCCGGTGGAACATTTCCGGGAGATTCTGGACAATTCCCTGGTGGACCTGGTGTATCTGGCAGTCCCTCCCAAGCATCATCACAGTATCGGCATGAAGATCATCGAGTCGGGAAAAGCATTCTTTTGTGAAAAGCCCCTGGCCAATTCAACCAAAGAGGCCCTGGATATGTATACCTTCGCAGAAGAAAAAGGTGTCATTAATGCAATGAACTTTCCGCTGCCCTATACCGGTGCCGTGAACAAGGCAAAAAATCTGATTCAGCAAGATTATTTAGGGAAGCTTCGCCGGGTGGAACTGACGGGATATTTTGCTGAATGGCCCCGCCACTGGCAGCAAAACCCCTGGATCGATACCAGGGAACAGGGAGGCTTTATCCGGGAGGTCTTTACCCACTACATTCAGTTGGTCAACAGCTTTTATGGTGAAGTTTCCGATATTCAGTCTCAAATAGCGTATCCTAAAGAACAGGGGCTTTCCGAGCGGGAGCTGCTGGCCACCGGTAAACTGGATAACGGCGTAAAGGTCCTGTTTAACGGCCTTTGTGATGTAGGCCGGGAAGATTTTCTTTCCCTGACCCTCTTTGGAGAAAAGGGAGTCGTCGCGCTGAGAAATTGGCGAAACATTTGGATTGCTCAAAAGGACGAAATTTTAAACCAGCTCCCCTATGAAGAAGAAAACACCACCAATAAACTAGTCCTGGAGCTTGCAAAGGCCCTGGACGGAGAACCGGCCAATCTGGTAACCTTTAAGGAAGGCTATGAAACCCATAAAGTAATTGAAGCCCTGTTACAGGGTGGACAGGAAAATTCCGGTTAAATACACCCCGTAAAGACCCAGTAAGGACCAGCCCATGTTTTTTGTCAGCTGCTTTTTTCGGCTGTGAACAAATAGCATAATCGCTGCCGTGATAATCAGTACAAAGGGCAGATGAAACCCGAGAATACTGCCCGCAATGGGTACCGGCTCCAAGGTGGCCATAATCCCGATAACCAAAATGATATTGAGAATGTTGGCCCCCATGATATTGCCCACGGATAAATCCTGGGCTTTTTTTCTTATGGCGGAAATTGCGGTTACCAGCTCCGGCAGAGAAGTCCCTACCGATGCCATGGTAAGCCCGATAATGAGGTCCGGAACCCCTAAGAGCTGCGCAATGATCTCTCCATTATTGACCAGCAAATCCGCGCCAAACACCGTCATCCCCAGCCCCAGGATAAAAATAAATACCGAAGACAGCACTTCTTTTCTCTTAACCGGGGTGGTGGTGGATTTTTCACGATTTTCCAACTGCTTTTCCTGCTTATCCTCCCGTTGGATTTTTCGGGCTTCCAACACATTTCTAAGGAGATAAAAGGCAAGCATCATAAGCAGCAGAATTCCTGTCCATCGCTGAAGTCCGTCAAATATAAATCCCAATGCAAATACCAGCACCACCAGAAAAAAAAGCCCTTTACTGTTTTGCTTTAGACTGTTGGCATGCTGAATTTTCGGTTGGGTAAAGATCAGAATCACCGCCAGGACCACCCCGGAGTTAAAAGCAATGGATCCCAATACATTTCCCATGGCCATATCGGTATTTCCTTTCAAAGCGGAACTGGTGGATACCATGGCTTCCGGCAACGTCGTACAGAGACTGACCAGGGTGGCTCCGATCATAATATCCGAAACCTTAAAGGCCCGGGCAATCCAAACCGCTCCTTCAACGAACCAGTCACTGCCTTTGATAATTAGCAACAGTCCTAATAAAAACCAAATAAACGGCATAAAATCCATTACGTGTCCTCCAGTTTCATTAAATTCATTAATATCCGCTGATGATAACAAGTTAACTGCTTTGACTGTACAGCTTAATTATTATAACAAATATCCCGGCTGATTATAATAAGGAAATGTTAATAATAAAACAGATTGCCTATTGAAAATATGGTGTGATCACTTCGATGATCCTCTCGGCAATTTTTTCATACCCGAGTCCATTAGGGTGCAGCTGATCCTGAGAGAGCATTTCCCCTAATTGAAACTGAAAAAGATCATAGACGGGAATCCATACAAAATTGCTCTCCCCCTCAATTTTCTGGTACGTAACGGCATTCCAGCGCAGTAATAACTCCGTCTCTTCCGGGGTTTGTCCGGTATAATCCAGGTTATAAAGTCCTAAAAACACCACCAGAGCCCGGGGATTTTCCTCTCGGATTCCCAGAATAATTTCGTCCAAATCCTCTCTATACCCCTCTTCAATCTCCCGGTAGGCCTCCTCCCTTTCCCCCGCCGGAAGCCCCTGGATGCTTCTGACATCATTGCCCCCGATGGAGATCATAATCAGCTGAGCCTTCTCAAGTTCCTCTGCAAAGTCCTGATCATTCAGCAGTTCCAGCATCTCCGAAGTTCTAAGACCGTCCACGGCATAATTGTTATGATTCACCGGAAGATCCAGCAGGTCTTCCAGCTTTGTCACCGTTCTCCCTGCAAAGCCCAGGTTTTCTTCATCCCCGGTGCCCCGGGCCAGGGAATCTCCAAGGGTAATTACGGAGTACCCTTCGTCCTTTTCTTCCTCCCGCTCTTCCGGTTCTTCAACGATTCCGGTGTCTTCCGTTACCAGGTCACCCTCTGCTGCTCCCTGGGTTACCTGGAAGGATTGGAGGATACCGAAAATGAAAAAAGGCATCGCAATAATTACACTGGCCAAGGTAATCGGCCAAAATAATTTTTTTATTGTTTTTAACATTTTTTCTCCTCCTAATCCAAAATGTCCTTATAACTGAATACGCCAAAGGCCGCCACGGTAGATGCCAGCGCCCAGAGCAGCAGTATGGTGATGGAAAAACCTAAACTTAATCCCTCCACCGGCTGCAGGTCCCCGGAGATAAAATCCGTCAATCGAAGATTTACATTGAACAGATACCGGGTAATTTCCCAGTCGCTGATAAAAAACGTCAGGAAGGTCCCCCCGATTAAGGAAGACATCATAATGCCGATGGAAGCCGCCGTGCTTTTCACCAAAACCGATACCATTAGGGCCATTTTCCCAATGGAAAAGGCCACGACGTAACCGAGGGAATAGGTCATCAGAATATAAGTTCCCCGGGATACTGTTTGAATGTTGGATACATCCAACTCTCCCTCCACTACACGGAACCCGGTGATGACCGGCTCCCGGAAACCGCCGATGCCAAAGGTGATATAGGATATGCCCAGGGCAATGGTTGCCATCAGCAGTATTACTATCATCTCTAAAATGGTCAGGGCCAGTAATTTAGACATTAGGATCTTCCACCGGGGAACCGGCCGGGTCATCAACAGCTTAATCGTGCCGGTGGTGGCTTCCTTTGATACAATATCCGATGCCAGAAGGATGATTAACAGCGGAAGAAACAAAAAAATGGATTGTTCCATAAAGTTGCTGATAAACTGGGCGGCGCTGAAAGTGGTGGGATTGATATCCTCTGCCAAATAGTACCGTAACTGCTCCGCTCTTACCCGAATACCGGCTCTTCCCTCTTCCGGAATAAAAGGGTTGTCCAGCCTTCTTTCCAGGTCCATCAGCTGCTGGTTTGTAATTTCCCGCCAGTCCTCCACATCATCGATTCCTATACGCTCTGCAATTTGGTTTTGGGTACGCTCCCGGGTATAGTGCTCCCCATATGCGAACAGTCCGATCAGGATCAGTAAAATCCCGACGATCACCCAAAGACGCTTTTTCATAATGATTTTATACACTTCATTACCCACCAGATTATACAATTTCATCACCCTCTGTCAGCGCCAGGAAAAGATCCTCCAGGGATTTTTGATTCCTACTTGCATAGATTAAGCCCACATCTGCCTCCATAAACCGTTTATTAATGCCGGGCACCTGTTCTTCCCCGATAAAAGCCAGCAGCGTCTGATCTTCTTTGATCGTTACCGCCGCCTGAAATTCTTCCTCGAGGATTTTTTTCCCAAGCTGGATATCCCGTACTTTCCATAGAATTCCCTGATCCTTTACGATATTTTCCACCGTGGTTACCCGAACCACTTCTCCCTGTTTGATGATGGCCACCCGGTCACACATCATTTCGATCTCCGCTAGAATATGACTGGATACCAGCACCGCCATGGATTCCTGATGGGCCAGTTTTCGAATCAGTTTTCGAAATTCGCTGATCCCTGCGGGGTCCAGGCCATTGGCAGGCTCATCAAGAATCAGCAGTTTCGGTCTTCGCATAATAGCCTGGGCAATGCCCAGACGCTGCTTCATTCCAAGGGAATAGGTATATACCTTATCATCAATTCTTTTTACCATCCCCACCAGGGAGACCACTTCCTTCATTCGTTCCTTTGTGATCCCTTTTTCCATCGAAGCCAGGAGTTTAAGATTTTCCCATCCCGATAAATAATCATACATCTCGGGATTTTCAATAATGCACCCTACATTCTCCATCGCCTTTACAAATTCTTTTCCGATGGAATGCCCTCCGATCAGAATTTCCCCTTCCGTCAGACGAATAAGACCCACAATCATTCGAAGGGTCGTGGTCTTTCCCGAACCGTTGGGTCCCAAAAACCCCAGAACTTCCCCGGAAAAAAGTTCCAGATCAATGCCTTTGATGATTTTTTTTCCTTTAATGGATTTATGCACGTTTCGAAGTTCCAGCACCCGCACGCTCATTTTGATTCCCGCTCTCTTTTAAATTTTTTCAGGGTATTGATACCCCGCTGCCTTTTGCTGAACCATAATAATTTCAGGGCTTAAGCCTTAAAGTTATAAATCGGTTTTAAGTGTTTCAAAATCACCAGGGTGGGGTGAATATGCTTTAAAATGTCCTCCATAGGTTTGTAGGCCATCGGCGCTTCGTCGATGGTCTTAGGGTTTACCGAGGAGGAGTAAATCCCCTTCATGGACTGTTTAAAGGCTTCGATGGATACCTGTCTTTTGGCTTCCCTTCGGCTCATCAGTCTTCCTGCACCATGGGGGGCGGAGCAGTTCCAGTCCTCATTTCCCAGGCCTTCCCCCAAAAGACTTCCATCCTTCATATTAATGGGAATCAGCACTTTTTCCCCTTTTTTGGCGGAGACCGCCCCCTTGCGAAGGATCATTTCCTTCAGGTCGATATAATTATGGATGGTATGAAAATTTTCTTCCATCCCAAAGGGACGGTTGAAAAATTCCTCCATGACTTTTCTAGCCATTACTTCCCGGTTAACCCGGGCATAGCGCTGAATCAAATCCATATCGTGAAGATAATCCTCCAGTTCTTTTCCTTCCAGATAGCATAGGTCCTTTGGGATTTCCCTTTGATGCTTCAGATTCTTCTCAGCAATCTTTTGGTAATGTCTTGCAATCTGATTTCCCAGATTACGGCTGCCGCTATGGAAAATCAGGTACTGCTCCCCCTCATCGTCCCGGTCGATTTCAATGAAATGGTTCCCTCCCCCAAGACTGCCCAGGGCTTTGTTGAACTCCTCGGCACTTTTATCCAAGGCGGCAATTCCTTTAAGGCTTTTGATCTCATCAATATAATCAATCTGCGGCCTTTTATAATTTTTAAATCCGCTGGGAATATTCCCCCGAATATACAGGTCCAGTTTTCTCAGATCCACTTCCCTCTTCCCAATGGGCACCGTCAGCATACCACAGCCGATGTCCACCCCCACAAGATTGGGAACCACTTTATCGGTAACCGTCAGGGTGGTGCCGATGGTCGAGCCCATCCCCGCATGGGCATCGGGCATTACCCGTATTTTTGCATCCTTTAAAAACCACTGATCGCACAGGGTTTGGATTTGTTCCTTCGTCTGTTCTTCCAGCTCGTCCGTAAAAACCTTGGCTTCATTATACTTTCCCTTAATAATCATGGGGCTCCTCCTTTACTTTATCTTCGATGTTTTTCAATGATATCCGGCATTTTAAAAATCGACGGTACCCAGCCCTCCACGGCAATTTTTCCGTCGATGATCATGGCCGGGGTTTTACGTACTTTATATTTAGGAAATTCCCGGGGATTACAGACCATGATCATTTCACTTTCCAGGGCTAATCTTTTCAGTGCCTCATCCACGATGGGCCGCAGTTTAGAAAACCCTCATCCGATATCCTCCAATATAATAATTTTTACCATAAAAACCCTCCTGAATGTTTCAGTATTTCCCTTTTCCAGGTACATCCTTACTAAATTTATTTTGATCCTACTACTTTATTACCCAATTTTTCAATGTCCTACAATCTTATTTGGGTTTTCCATTGACAAATCCTGATTTAATTACTATAATTGAATCACACCGATACCCCCGGGTGGAGGGGGTAAAGAAAGAAAGGAGTCTATCTATGTTTACAATAATCCTTTATGTACTGGCCTCAGTGTTATTAATACTGTCCTTTTTTAAAGATCCGGGGAAAACGAAAAAAGCGCTGAAAAAAGCCTGGAAAGCCTTCGATAATATTCTGCCTCAGCTGATGGGCATTCTGGTAATCGTAGGTTTAATGCTTGCCGCCGTCGACCCGGAAACCATCTCCCGACTGATCGGAGGAGAATCGGGACTTCCCGGGATGCTTCTTGCAGCGGTTGTTGGAGGAATCACGTTGATCCCAGGGTTTGTGGCATTTCCCCTGGCTGCCACGCTGCTTAACAATGGAGCCGGATTTATGCAGATTGCCGTGTTTATTTCCACATTAATGATGGTGGGTGTGGTTACGCTGCCGGTGGAAATCCAGTATTTCGGCAAGCGGGCTGCGGTACTTCGAAACACCCTGGCCTTTTCTTTTTCCTTTGTCGTAGCCTTAGTGATTGGAGTGATATTAGGATGAATAAGTTAATCCGTCGATACAGATTTGCTCTTGTTTTAGTTTTCATCAACCTTTTGATGCTGCTGATCCTGCCGGAAATCGGTTTTTCGGCCCTTTACCATACGCGGATAAACACATTGGAAATGCTCTATGTGATACCGCCGATCTTTATCATTTTAGGCCTGCTGGATGTTTGGGTCCCCCGGGAAACGATGATGAAGCTTATGGGAGAGAATTCCGGATTTCTTGGAAAGATCATTGCTTTTTTAATGGGATCCCTGGCAGCCGGACCCTTATACGTAGCTTTTCCCATAGCCGGTCTTTTACTTAAAAAAGGCAGTAAATTTTCCAATGTACTGATTTTTATCGGAGCCTGGTCCACCACCAAAATCCCGTTATTACTGTTCGAAGCCAGTGCTTTGGGCTGGACTTTTATGCTGACCCGCTTTACGGTAAACCTGTTTGTGATTCTATTAATTGCAGGGATTACCGAAAAACTGCTGAAGGGGGCAGACAAAACCGATATCTATAAAAGAGCTCACTCCTTAAGCAATTAAGGAATAAGCTCTTTTTTTTTCAGCACATTTTCATTCAGTTTTCAGTCCTACCACACTTCCACAAAAGCCGCATTGCTGTAGATATCCTCTAATCTTGTTTTATGCTGCTGCTCCATTTTTACCAGTTCCCTAAAGGTTTCTTTCTGCTCTTCCCCTTCACTGGCCTCGGCAAACTGACGGTACATGTTCATCGCTTCTTCCTCTTTTTTCATCGCCAGGGCGATGGCGTCTTTAAAACTCATATCCGTGGATAAGGTTTTTTCCTCTACGGTTTCCGAGAGCTGAAAATCTTTGTTTTCTTTGAATTTCATGTTTTGCATATCATTCTCCAAATAGCCCTGAAGAAGCGCTTTGTGTTTGGATTCTTCCTTTGCCAGGTCTTCAAAAGTTTTCTTAAGATTCTTATCCTGAACCTTCTCCGCCGCCCCCTTGTAAAAATCCCGGGCATCCACTTCATTTTCCACGGCCATTTCCAAAATTTCCTTATAAGTCTTCATACCTGTTCACCTCCGATTAATTATTACCTTTCTATCATAGCCTACCGAGGGCGGGACTGTCAATTGGAGTTTGCCATTAAATTAACAATTGCCCTGGGCTGTTTTGCTTTAATGTCTCAACGGCCCTTCCCAGCGGAAGGGCCGTTGCCTTTTTATACTTCTTTGCTGAGCCGTATAAACTCTTCAATGTCTTTTTCAATAAGGGCTAAGGAACTTTTCCAGAATTCCGGGTCCTGTACATCGATGCCTACCATTTTTGCCACATCCTTAATCTCGTTTTTACCGGTGGCTTTTAACAGTTTCGTATATTCCGGTACAAACGCCTCTCCCCGTTTTAAATACTCAGCGTATACTCCCTTAGCAAACAATAGACCGAAGGCATAGGGGAAGTTGTAAAAGCTGAGCCCTGCGGAGTAGTAATGGGGTTTGTTAACCCACATATAAGGATGGAGGGCATTGTGGTCCAACCCTTCTCCATAAGCCTCTTTTTGTGCCCAGATCATGGTATCTTTCAGCTCCTGTACCGATAATGCATGGTCTTCCCGTATTTCAAAAACTTTGCTCTCAAAGAAAAAGCGTGCCATTATGTCCACAATTACCTGGCCTGCTCCCTGTAAGTTGGCCTCCAGGATTGTAAAGGCTTCCTTTTTATCGGCTTCCTTCAGTGCCGCATTCACAACAATGGTCTCACAAAAGATCGATGCGGTCTCCGCAATCGGCATGGTATAGCCGCTGTTCATCAGATGCTCATCCTTCAGACAATCCCCATGAAAAGCGTGACCCAGCTCATGGGCAAGGGTGGTCATATTGCTGAAACTTCCGTCAAAGTTCGCAAGGATCCGGCTCTCTCCGATGGGATGGATGTTGGCGCAAAAAGCTCCGCCCCGTTTTCCTTCCCGTGGTTCGGCATCGATCCATTCCTTATCAAAGGCCTTTTTTGTAAACTTCTCCAGTTCCGGACTGAAGGTTTTAAAGTTCTTTAGGATGTAATCTCTGGCTTCCTCATAACTAAAGCTCATGTCCGCCTCTCCTATGGGAGCAAACATATCGTACAGCGGCAGTCCGTTTTTATGGCCCAGCAGCTCTCCCTTTCGTTTGTAGTACTCCCGGAACTTCGGAAGACTCTCTCCCATGGCCTCCAGCATCGCATCCAGGGTCTTTTGATCAATTCGGGATTTCAGCACGGTTTCCTCTAAGGGACTGTTGTATCCCCGCATTTTCGTCGTTGTAAGCACCTCGCCCTTTATACCGTTTAAGGCTGCGGCCGAGGATTCCTCGATTTTTTTATAGGCTTTCTGCTCCGCCTCATAGCCTTTTTTCCGAATTTCCGGGTCCTTATGAAAAGCTAAATTTCTTGCAGCGGGCAGGGGCAGCTTTTGCTCTTTGCCTTCCAGCTCAATATCCACCATCAGTGTGGAAGAGATTACATTTTGCAGATTGGACCAGGCCTTAGACCCCGTCTCCTGCATTTTTGCAATGGTTACTTCTTCTTCTTCACTAAGGAGATACTGGGTCTTTTGGTATTTTTCCATTAAGTGAAATTCGTATTCCTGCAGTTTCTCCGAGGAATCGATTAAGCTTTTTAAATCATCCCGTTCTTTTAACCATTTATCTAACAGTACCGAAGCTTTGGTCAGGTCCGTCATGGTTTTATTGATTTTTTCCATATACTTGCTGGCCTCGTCATCCCGGGCATTGGTGGCGGCTCTGAGATTGGCATAGGACATAAGTTTACGAATCAGTGTCCCCACTTTTTCTTCATCTTCTATTACTTTTTTAAGTTTTTCCACAGGACGCTCCGGGTCCTGCAAATGATCCACGGCCCACTGGGTCATTTCCTGAATTTTTGTTTTCAGCAGCTGAAAATCCTTTTGAAATTCTTCCGAATCAAAGGATGTATAAAGGGCATCCAGGTTCCAAGTTTTTTTCATAATCAACCTCCTAATTTAGTGTTAATTCTATGATATCTTTCTATTGGAAATTTTTCAACAATTATTTCGGTATTCAAATTATTTTTTTTATTTGTATAATTCTTTTTATCTGATGTAAAATTTTCAGTTCCTTAATCTGTAAATGACTGAAAAAGTCTCTGAAGCTTATACATTTTGAAAAGGATGGGGTATAATATTAAAGGTGATTCCTAGGGAGATCGGAATAAATGAGGTTTCGTAAAACAGGATCATTACATAAAAAACATAAGGACTGTAATTAAGACTTAAAGGAGTGATCTATTGGAAATCCCCAACAAAACCCCTAATTTAACGCTGAAAATTCAAATACTTTATGGTATTGGGGTAAGCTATGCCATTGTTGATCAGATATTTGCCCAGTGGGTATTGTATTTTTATCTTCCTCCCGCCGCCTCAAACTTAACCCCGCTGCTTCCACCGATTTTCATATCCTTCGCATTACTGATTGCCCGGTTTGTGGATGTGGTGTTTGAACCCGTGGTAGGATACCTGTCGGATCGTTTTGATTCCCGGTGGGGGCGCAGGATTCCCTTTATGTTCGCCGGCATTCTGCCCCTCTCCCTAAGTTCCGTTGCCTACTTTTACCCGGTAACCGGCGAGGGAAGTCTCTCGACTTTTGTTTACCTCTCCCTGACAGGGTCCCTGTTCTTTATCTTTTACACCCTTGTGGCGGGGCCTTATAACGCATTGATTCCGGAGATTTCCCAGAGCCGGAGGGACCGCTTGAATCTCTCCACCTGGCAGTCGGTTTTTCGTTTACTATACACCGCTATTGCGATGATTCTCCCGGGGATTTTAATTGACTTTCTCGGAGGGGGGGATGATTTAAAAGGGATTCGCTATATGGTGATATTGCTCTCTGCCCTGGCCTTACTCGGCGTTTGGATTACTTCTGTTACCATTGACGAGCGAAGGTTTTCCGGAGGAAAAATTTCCAAGGAACCTTTTTTCTCATCCATAAAAACCGCCCTTAACAGCCGCCCTTTTGTAATGTATCTCTTCGGCTTCTTATTTTTCTTTTTAGGCTTCAATACGTTACGGGCCTCACTAAACTATTATATCGTAGACATCATGGGCTACACGACAGCTTATATTACCCTAGCATCGGCCCTTCTTTTCGGGATGTGCGCCCTTTGTTTCTACCCGATTAATAAACTGTGTGCAAAAATCGGATATAAAACCCCGATGCTGATCTCATTAATTATGCTGATTTTCTTATCCCTCGCATTATTTGGGGTCGGCAGAGTATACCCGGAGTTTTTCGGCTTTATCATTTTCACATTGATCGGTATTCCGGTAGCCGGTGGGGCCTTCATCTTCCCTCCGGCCATGCTCAGTGAAATCAGTTCGGTATTCAGTAAAAAAACCGGAAAAAATACCGAAGGGATATTTTTCGGACTGCAGGGCCTGTTTTTGAAGATGGCTTATCTGCTTTCCACAATAAGCTTATTGTGTGATCTTCAATACGTAATATTTTTCTGGAATCATTAAGCCGGCTTTTATTATCCTTCTCCTCTTGCGGCTTCCAGTCGGTAAATCTTCATACCCGAAGCGGAAAATTTATCTTCGTACTCGGTGGTTGCAGGGATGGAAACGCCGCTGTTATG
>SKOH01000213.1 GCA_007120165.1 Clostridiales bacterium | reverse complement strand
GCCCCTTCACCGTTTAACTTCTCCGCCTTGGCAAGCTTCGATCCCGGATCCGCACCCACAATCAGCATATCGGTATTCCTGCTGACACTTCCGGTAACCTTGCCGCCTGCTTTTTCCAGATAGGTTTGGATGTCTTTGCGGTTGGAAAAGTGTTCGAAGCTCCCGGTAATAACCACGGTTTTCCCGTTAAAGGGGTTTTCAGCTTCTGCCTGCGGGGCCGGCGGTTCTTCTACCGGTTTGGGATCCACCCCCGCTTCCAGCAGTGCGTCGATACTTGCAGCAATTTTGGGGTCCTCGAAAAAATCCACCACGGACCGGGCGACGATCGCTCCGATATCCCCAAGGCTGATCAGCTCTTCGGTCTCGGCTCTTCGCAGCCTGTCCAGGGTTTTATAATGATTGGCCAGGTCCTTTGCGGTCTTTTTCCCCACATTGGGGATGCCCAGGGCGTAGACAAATTGATGAAGCTCGCAGTCCTTGCTCGCTTCTATGGCTTCCAGAATATTTTTCGTTTTCTTATCACCAAATCGTTCCAGGTGGATTAAATCATCGTACGCTAAACGATATAAATCCGCAACCCCCCGAAGTCCTATTTCATCATGGAGCTGTTCAGTAATTTTTTCACTGAGGCCGTCAATATCCATGGCATCCCTGCTGGAAAAGTGGGCAATCCTTGATACCAGCTGGGGCTTACAGGACAGGGAATTGGGACAGAATATATGGGCTCCCTTTTCCGCCACTTCACTGCCGCAGGCGGGACAGACTTCGGGCTTTTCAATCTCCGTCGCCCCTTCACAGGACTCCTCTACGGTGCCCATAATCTCGGGAATCACATCATTGGATCTTCGAAGCCAGACCTGGCAGCCGATTTCAACTTTTTTCCGCTGAATATCTCCATAGTTGTTAAGGGTGGCCCGTCCCACGGTCACCCCGCCGATTTCCACCGGCTCTAAAATCGCCGTGGGGGTCAGTTTTCCCGTACGGCCCACCTGCCATAGGACGTCCTTCAGCAGGGTGGTCATTTCCTGGGCTTCAAATTTATAAGCCATGGCCCACCGGGGGAACTTCTGGGTAAAGCCCAGCTCTTCCCGAACCCTTAGACCGTTGACCTTAATGACGATCCCGTCGGTTAAAAAGTCCAGATCATGAATGGTCTTTTCCAGGGCTTCGATCTTTTCGATCACCTCTTCGATAGTGCTGCATAAATAAATATGGGGATCCACCGGCAGCCGCTGGTCTTTTAAGAACTGAATCATTTCCATATGGCTTTGAAACTCCGGGTCTTCATAATAATTAATATGATAAAAGTATGCCTCCAGATTTCTGGTGGCGGTAACCTTCGGATCAAGATTTCGAAGGGCCCCGGCGGCGCCGTTGCGGGCATTTTTCAGGGGCGTCTTGGCTTTTTTATTATAGGCGGCAAGGGTGGACAGTCCCATCAGGCCTTCCCCCTGAATCTCGATCGTGCCTTTATGGGGAATCGTCAGGGGGATGGATTTAATGGTTTTTACCTGTTCTAAAATCCCTTCCCCCACTTCCCCGTTGCCCCGGGTCGCTCCCTGGACCAGGTCTCCGTCTTTGTAGGTAAGACTCAGGGTCAGTCCGTCAAACTTATACTCCACCACATATTCCAATGCCTCGGCTTCACCGCCGAGGATCCGTTTCATCCGGGCTTCCCAGTCCCTCAGATCCTGAAAGTTTTTGGACTTATCAAGACTGAGAAGGGGGCGAATATGGCGGTGGGATTCGAACTTTTCCAAGGGCTCTCCCCCTACCCGCCGTGTGGGGGAATGGGTCAGCTGGGTACCGGTTTCCTTTTCCAGCCTTTCCAGCTCGTCATACAGTTCGTCGTATTCCCGGTCACTGATTAGGGGTTCGTCCAGACTGTAATAATGATAGGCATAGTCATTCAGTTTTTCCACCAGCGCCTCCATCCGGCGGAGTGCATCGCCGTCGGTTTTCCTGCTGCTTTGATCGCTATCCTGACGAATTTTTGAATCGCTGTTCTGATCGCTATCCTGACGGATTTTTGAATCGCTGCTCTGCCCTTTTATCTGCTTTTTTTCGTTGTTTGCCATCTAAAGCCCCTCCTTTAATCCAGGATCTGCAGATTGATATAGGCGGGGTCGATTTTTTTCAGTCCCGCTTTATCAAAGATTATGGTCAGCATGGAACCCTGTTTGCCCACCACTTTTCCCTGTCCGAACTTCGGGTGATAAACCTGACTGCCCGGCTGTACCTCATCCATCGGAAAGGTTCCGACGAAGTCCGAGGTCTTTTTCATCCGCTGCTTCTGCACGGCGGTTCGCCGGTCATAGGGGTCTTCCATATTGATTAAATTCTCCGGTATTTCCTTTAGGAAGCGGGACATATCGTTGGCATGGGTGTTTCCGTAAATGGTCCGCATCGTGGCGTGGATAAAATGGACCTCTTCCATGGCCCGGGTGATCCCCACATAACAAAGCCGCCGCTCCTCTTCCTCATTGCCTTCATGAAGGGAGATCGGCGAGGGAAAAAGGCCCTCTTCCATTCCCGGTAAAAACACCACGGGAAACTCCAGCCCCTTGGCACTGTGAAGGGTCATCAGCATCACCCCTTCTTCCGAGTCGTCCCCCCGGTCCATGGAGGTCTCCAGGGAAACCTTCCCCAGGAAGGCTTCCAGCGTCTTTTCCTCCGAGGTTTTATCGAATTCCATTGTAATGGATTTAAACTCCTCCATATTTTCCAGCCGGGCTCTTGCTTCAATGGTTCCCTCCAGGACCAGGCTCTCCTGATATCCGGTGTCCTGGTAAATTTTTTCCACCAGCTCCGTAATCGAAAGCGCATTCCGGCTTTCCTGCAGCTCAATTAAAATTTCCATAAACCCCCGAATTTTATTTTTTACCCGGGTACTGAGCCCCGGAACATGCTGGTAATCCCGTAAGGATTGGAAAAAGTCCTGATTTTCCAATTCTCCGTACTGATCGATTTTTTCCAGGGTTTTCTTTCCGATGCCCCGTTTCGGCTCATTGATGATTCGTTTAATGGCCACATCGTCCACGGGATTTTCAATGGCTTTTAAGTAGGAAAGAATGTCTTTAATCTCTTTACGGTCATAAAACCGGGTGCCTCCAAAGAGCTGATAGGGAATTCCCCGCTGAATCAGCACTTCCTCAATGATTCGGGACTGGGCATTGGTCCGGTATAGGACGGCGAAATCCTTATAGGCCCGCTCTCCGCCGTCTCTCTGTTTTTCAATGGTATCGGCAATGTATCTTGCTTCATCCCGCTCCTGATCCGCTTTATAGTAATTGAGAACCTTTCCCTTATCATTGTCGGTCCACAGTTTTTTCGGCTTTCGCTGACGGTTATGGGCCACAACTTCATTGGCGGCTTCCAGAATAATATTGGTGGACCGGTAGTTCCGTTCCAGTTTTATGGTTTTGGTTTTTTGAAAATCCTTTTCAAAGCCGAGGATATTTTGAATGTCCGCCCCCCGCCATCCGTAAATGGACTGATCGTCATCCCCGACCACACAGATGTTTTTGTGACCGTCCGCCAACATGCTGACCAGCGTATACTGGGCCATATTGGTGTCCTGAAACTCGTCCACTAAGATGTATTTAAACTGATTTTGGTAGTACCGTAAAATCGTTGCGTGCTCTTTAAACAGGGTTACCGTCTTCATAATTAAATCGTCAAAATCCAGCGCATTGTTTTTCCGCAGCATCCGCTGATACATCCGGTAAAGTTTTTCAATCTGCTGATTCCGATAATCGTCCCCTTCAATTTTTAAATACTCATCGGGGGTGATCAGCTGATCCTTGGCCCGACCCACAGCTCCCAGCATGGCCTTGGGGTGAAACTCCTTTTCCGGCAGATTCAGGTTCTTAATACATTCCTTCATGACCACCAGCTGATCCGATGGATCGTAAATTCCGAAATTGC
>SKOH01000096.1 GCA_007120165.1 Clostridiales bacterium | reverse complement strand
GGGATGTTTTACTAAAGACTGCACGTAATCATCCGCATATTCGTAGATATTTTTATCAGACAACATACTGGTAATTCTTGCGCCGTTAGCATCCATTCCCCGGCCGATCCACACAGGCTCTACGGCTTCATCCCCTTCGGATTCTGCAATTGCCACGGCTTTAACATCGCCTTCTGTTAAATAGGCAAGTCCCACGTAACCGATCCCGTTTACATCCTGCTCTACCGCTTCCACAATTGCCTGAGTCGACGGCATCAAATTCGAAAAGGAAGCATAGTCTTCATCATCCAGCACAAACTCTCTGAAAAATACATAGGTGCCGGAGTTGGATTCCCTGGAGTACAAAGTGATTTCAGCATCTTCCCCTCCAAAATCCCTCCAGTTTGTTTTTTCCCCTGTGAAAATTGCTTTGACCTCATCCATGGTCAGTTCTTCCAGAGGGTTATCCGGGTGAATGGCAATGGCCAGTGCATCACGGCCTGTAACAAATTCTACAACTTCTATACCGTTATCCGCTGCCTGTTCCTGCTCTTCTTCTCTCATCGCTCTGGAAGATAGGGCAATGTCAATAGTGCCGTTAATCATTGCGGCAATTCCAGTACCCGAGCCTCCTCCGGTTACGGACATGCTGGCTTCCGGGTATTCATCCATAAACTCTTCTGCCCATCGCTGCCCGAGGTTAACCATGGTGTCGGAACCTCTTGCTTCAATCATCTTGGAAAAATCGATTTCATCGGTTTCTTCAATATCACCGCTTACTTCGTTAGTACCACTTTCTTCGCTGTTCGCACCGCCAACCGCTGTATCGCCATTATCCTCTCCACAACCAAATAATACTAAAGATCCTACTAAAATTAGTGCTACTGCAAGGATTGCTTTCTTCACTGTAAATTCCTCCTTTAATTTGATCTTTCTTACGATGTTTTATTCTTCGTTACAAGCTTAGTATAGTTTTTTTACAAAGGCCCATGGTTAAGGAAGTGTTAATGAAATGTTAAGAATCGGTAAAGTTTATTGGTTTTCAGAAAAACCAAAAGTGTGGTAAAATATCCTATAGCTTTTTTAGCTTCAACGAAGGAGGAGAACAATGGATTTTTTAACCAGAGAAACCTATACTAACGGCTACGGCCGGCCTTATTATAATGGAACCTTAGGTCCCGTATTACATAACGACGGCAGCGCTACCCTGATTCTGTGGGCTCCCAGTGCCGATGAAGTACAGGTTGTGTTATATGACCGGGACAACCCCTATACCATTCTGATGGAAAACTTATCGATGGAAAAGGGTGAAAAAGGTACCTGGCGCATTACATTGAATGAAGACAATACCGGTTTTTCAAGTTTGGAGAGCTACTATTACCATTATAAAATTACCCGTAGGGGCAAAACCGTGCTGGCCCTCGACCCTTATGCGCCATCAATGGCCACCTGGAACCAGGAGGACCCCCAGGTTCCCGTTGGGAAAGGAGCAATTGTAAATCCTTCGACCATTGGGCCTGATCTGGACTTTGCCAAAATTCCGGGCTATAAAAAGCGGGAAGACGGGATTATTTATGAGATCCATGTACGGGATTTTACATCGGATCCGGAGATTGAAAAGGACCTCAATCACCCCTTCGGTACTTTCACGGCTTTCATCGACCGGCTGGACTATATCAAAGACCTTGGTGTGACCCACGTTCAGCTATTGCCGATTATGAGCTATTATTTTGCCAATGAATATCAGCGGGGTGAGCGTATCCTTGAATACTCCTCCCGGGGGAACAATTACAATTGGGGATATGATCCCCAAAGCTACTTTTCTCTTACCGGAATGTATTCCGAGGATCCCGCCGATCCGAAAAAACGCATTGAGGAGTTTAAAACCTTAGTCCAGGCCATTCATAATCGGGGTATGGGAGTGATCCTCGATGTGGTATACAATCACACGGCCTCGGTGCATATTCTCGAAGACCTGGAACCGAACTATTATTATTTTATGTATGCTGATGGGACCCCTCGTGTAAGTTTTGGCGGCGGGCGCCTGGGTACCACCCATAAAATGGCCCGCCGCCTTCTTATAGACTCGATTCTTCATTGGGTAACGGAATTTAAAGTGGACGGATTTCGATTTGACATGATGGGAGACCACGATGCGGAAACCATTCAGATGGCCTATGATCAGAGTAAAGAAATCAATCCCGATATATTGATGATCGGCGAAGGCTGGCGTACCTTTGCAGGGGATGAAGGCGCAAAAAAAGTATTGGCTGCGGATCAGGACTGGATGCAGTATACCCAAAGTGTCGGCTCCTTCTCCGATGATTTTCGAAATGAACTGAAATCCGGGTTCGGCTCCGAAGGGGAGCCCCGTTTTTTAACCGGCGGACCCCGTAGTATTCACCAAATATACGACAATCTTCGGGCAATGCCCCAAAACTTTAAAGCCAGTCATCCCGGGGATGTGGTTCCCTATATTGAAGCCCATGACAATCTTACCCTTCACGATGTGATTGCCCAGTCAATAAAGAAAGATCCGAAACATCATGAAGAAGAAATACAGCGTCGAATTCGGCTGGGGAATCTTATGGTGCTTACCGCTCAGGGCACGGCCTTTCTTCATGCCGGGCAGGAATACGGACGAACCAAGCAGTTTTTACACCCTGATTATAAAAAACCGGTGAAAAAAGCTCCCTATAAGTCCACTTTTATGAAAAGCAGAAATGGTAAACCCTTTGAATATCCCTATTTTATCCATGACTCCTACGACTCCAGTGATGCGGTCAATCTTTTCCATTGGGCCCGGGTTTACGATGCCGAAAACTATCCCCTTCATACCCAGACCCGGGAATATACCAAGGGGCTGATTCACCTAAGGCGCTCCAGCGATGCCTTCCGCCACAAGACCATGGAGGCGATCTTTCGAAAGGTTACGAAAATCCATGCAGCGGAGATAAGCAGTTGGGATCTTGTTATTGCTTATCGTTTGGAGAACCTTGAAGGAACCGAAGCCTATTACATTTTTGTAAATGCAGACCAAATCCACCGAAAGCTCACGCTTCACCACGATTTACGCAAGGGTGAAGTAGTGGTGGACAGAGAAAGAGCCGGTACGGAGAAGATTACCGATCCCAAGGGTTTTTTCCTGGATGATCAGTCCATTTACTTGGATCCCTTAACGGCAGTGGTGATTAAAACTACAGAAGTTTACCTGGGGTATTAGGCAAAAAATGAGAAGGGCTCTCCTCAAAAGAGAATCCTTCTCATTTAATAGCATTTGAAGTTATTTTATGGTACACTGTTATTGACACAGCAATAATTTTTACTACGAAGAAGGAGGGAATGCTATGAACCATATTAAATCTACTCTTTCCGGGGCAGGGGCCATGTTGGCTTCGTTTTTTGCAATGATGTGCTGAGTAGGCCCGGTGATATTGGTGTCCCTCGGGTTAGGGACCTTCGGCCTTTCATTTTTTCAGTCCCTGGCACCCTACCGTCCCATTTTTATCCTCCTTGCCGGAGGATCCTTAGCCTTTGTTCATATCCAAATGGAACAGGGGAAAATGAGTAAGCGGTATAAAAAATTGATCTGGATCATGACGATTATCGCAGTGATTTTTCTGTTCTTCCCTGTTCTGATAAACCAGTTCGGTTTTCTACGGTAGCTAAAATGCCACGTCTGTTATTAACCATAAAAAAGCCCTCTGAAACCATTAACGATCATTATGGTTCCGGGGGCTTGTTATATGGATTGACTATCTTATTTATTATTCCCTGATGTTCAAATCCTTCTTCCGTTAATCATTCCTGATGGGATCGAATATCTTGAATCAATAGTTGTACCGTGTCCCGCCCATTCCAGGTATTGATCTCCGGAAAAAAGACCACATCTACCGCATGGGGACTCTGCAGCTGTTCATAGTACTGTTCCACCATATTAAATCCAATGGCTTCCAAAT
>SKOH01000089.1 GCA_007120165.1 Clostridiales bacterium | reverse complement strand
CCAAAATAAAAACTCAACCCTTCCCTTTCCAGGAGATTTTTCATCACCGGATGAACCTCGGGCTCATCCCTTTTAAAAAGACGGTGCCCTCGGGAAATAATTACCACTTCACTGCCCAGCTTGTTGAAAGCCTGCCCGATTTCCATTGCAATCGGCCCGCCTCCCCAAATAATAAATCGTTTCGGAAGTTTTTCCAGCAAAAACAGATTTTCATTGGTCAGGTAAGGAACCCTTTCCAGTCCTTCCAGCTTTGGCACCCGGGGTTTGGACCCCGCGGCAATCACAATGTGTTTTCCACTGATTACCTGAGGTTCCCGGGTCTTCTGCTTTTTCCCTTCTTCCTCCCCCGGAAAAAATTCCACGCGGTGTTCATTAAGCAGCTTCGCTCTTCCTTTCAGTACCGTGACCCCCATCCCTTCAAAGCGCTTCTCGGAATCATGGGGAGCAATCCTTCCTATGGTCTGATGAATATTGTTCATGATCCTCTTAAAGCTTTCCTCCGACCCGGAAAAACCGCTATGCCGTGCCTGATAAAGCAGGGACTTACTGGGAACGCAGCCGGTATTTAGACAGTCCCCTCCCATTTTATTCTTTTCAATCAGCGCCACCTTCGCCCCAAGGTTTGCCAGGATACTAGCGGCGGACAAACCCGCACTGCCGGCACCAATCACTATGGTATGAAAATCATATTTCATGGTTTTTCCTCCTGAACTTTGATAATCGCTTAATACAACATTTTTACCCAATTCAGGGACTTGCACAACAAAAAAAGATCCCCCGGTGTGCAGGGGATCTTAAAAATTCTGTTTCACGATTTTTTATTTCCCGTTTTATCCGTCATCTCTAGCCGGAATCCGTCGTTATTCCTGGATTCCATACACCTCATCCACGGACTGGACAAACATAATACCCTTGCCTGCCTCGTCGATTGATGACTTTTCTTTGATGGCCCGGGTAACCTTTTCGGTAATATCCCGCCTTACCAGGATCATCACAATTTCCTTTTCCGGTTCGATTTCAAAGGCGAATAATTTACTGGTTTCATGAATCCCGGAGCCCCGGGCATTGATCACCGTGGCTCCTTTGGCCCCGGATTCGTTGGCGGCATCCACCACTTCTTTGGCATTGCCCCGATCCACGATTACAAAAATCGAGTGATACATCTCCATCTTCTCACCTCCACTGGTATTTGCTGCAGGCCTTGCACCGGCTCCGTATTTCGAACCGACAATTTCATTGACGGGAATGGAAAAAGCAATTCCGCTGTTGGGTTTATGAAACTTCAGCTTTTTCGACACATTCGCTAAAAAAACCTCCCCATGCCCGGCCTTTCCCAGAACCATAACAATTTCCTTTCGGTAATCCGCCAATGCCAGAAATTTAAGCACAGGATTCTGAGCGGTGCCCTTTCCCAGGATAATGGTACCTCCGGGTATACCGCTTTCCTTTGCAATATGGATCACTTTGCTTCCCGTACCATGATGAACGATTACCAGATATAGTTTAAAAACTTCATTTTTTACCGCACCCGCTTTTACGATGTTTTTATCCTTCTTTGGAATTTTATGCTTTGCCACTTCCGCCTACCCCCTTTTTTACGGTTTTCAGTTTGAAAATTGTACCAAGGATCTGCAGGGTGATGATCGGCATTAAGGCCACCATGGCAATCATGCCAAACCCGTCCACCAGTACGTCGGCGGTGGGATGGTTGTAAGCCGCCCCGTTAATAAAGGCCAGAATAAATGTCGCGGTCATCGGACCTGTTGCCACACCCCCTGCATCAAAGGCTATTCCGACAAAAAGTTTCGGGGTGATAAAGGTAAGGCCCATGGCAACCCCGTAGCCGATCAGTAAATAATGCCAAAGCTGAATTCCCTCCACCACGATCCGAAGAAGGGACAGGGAAATGGCCAGCCCGACCCCGAGGGCCAAAGCTCCAAGGACGATGTTTTTCTTTACATACCCGGAGGTAACGTCTTCGATTTGATGAATCAGAACGTAAACCGCCGGCTCCGCTAAAATTGTGGCCACCCCGAGGATAAAACCGATCAGAATTAAGTAAGCGTACGTATCGAGACCCACAAGATACGCTCCGATTTCACTGCCTACCGCCATAAATCCGGTGTTTACCCCGACCAGAAAAAGACTGAGACCAATCAGGGAGTAAATAAACCCGAAGGTCATTTTCCGAAGCACTTCTTTTTTAATCGGCCAGGTAAAGCGGACCAGGAAAAATATCGCAACCAGGGGGACAAATACAAAAATACTTTCCAGAAAGGCTCCGGGGATGGCATTGATAAAGCTGCGGAAAATGGAGTCTCCAACGTCGGCTTCCGCCATTTCCACCGCTGCAAACTCCTGAACTTCGGTAAATAGGCTGAGGATCATTACTGATATCACCGCGCCGACGGAAACAATGGCAACCAGTCCGAAGCTGTCCTTTTCCGAGGCCTTACTGTCTTTTTTCATGGCGGTGATTCCCAGGGACAGGGACAAAATAAAAGGCACCGCCAACACTCCGGTGGTGGAACCGGAACTGTCAAAGGCGATGGCTAAAAATTCCGGAGAGGTGAATATCCCCAGAATAAAGATCACTCCGTAGGAACCGAGGAGAATAATGTGCAGGGGTATATTATAAATCAACCGGAAAAAACCTAAAATCATAAAAATTCCGATCCCCAGGGAGACTACCGCAAGGATGGTAAAACTCGATATCACTCCCGCCGTCAGGGCATCGATTTGATTTCCCAGAATCAACAGTCCCGGTTCCGCAATGGATATGATAAAGCCCAAAATAAAGGCGGCTGCTATGACCAGCCACAGCTTGTTCTTCTTTGTAATCACCGAACTGAGCAGGGAACCCAATGGGGCAATCCCCAAGTCCACCCCGATTAGAAAAAACGTCAGTCCGAACAGTATAAATACCGAACCCGCCAGAAACATTCCCACTAAGTGATTATCCAGGGGGACAAGGGTCAGTCGCAGGATAATGACAATTATTGTAATGGGCAGTATGGCAAAGAATACTTCCTTTAACTTTTCGTTGAAAATATTCACAGCATCCCTCCTACGGCGTTTTTCTTTCCCTTAAATTATAAGACAGTTCCGTCAATTATGCAATTGGATTTGAAAAAACGCTAAAAGCCGTAGTACTGCCCATGCAGAATCCTCATCAGTCATTCTTTCCCTGACAGATCTTTACATTCGGCTGGAATCCTCTGCTCTTTCCTCACCCGATCAATAATCGGCTGTATGGACTCCCGGCGAATCATATTTACCGGGTTTTCAAAGCATTGAAGAATCCCCAGTTCCTCTTCATTGAGGGTTTTTGGATCCTTCAACAGTATTTTTCTTTTTAAGGCTTTCATCATCATTCTATCGCTAAAGCTCAGCTTCTCAAGATCAAAGGCGCCCCGCAGCATAATGAGCTCTGTCTGCTGCATCTCTTCGGAGAAATTTTTCTCTTTAATATCCTCCATGGCCTCGGGACTTTCCTTGGCCAGTCCCACGGAAAACACAATGATATTTTTATCCTTCAAGCTTTCGAAGTGATTCCGAATCAGTTTAATGCCCAGGATTCCAACAGCGTACAGCCCGCCACCGTAGATGATCGTATCATACTGCTCGAGATACTGTCCGGTTACGGAGGCTGCTTCAAACAGGTCCCTCTCGATTTCTTCGGCTATCCACTGAGCATATTCTTTCGTGCTGCCGTACCTGCTTTTATAAACCACGGCTACATTTGTTGATGTAAAACACATTTTATAATTATTATTCAATTACTCCAACCTCCCAAAGGTTCTCTCTACCGCCTGTCCTTGACAGCGTAACGCAGTTTTTTTCCATTGCCCCTTGCTGTTTAAATCCCCCGGTTCCGTACCCTGTATAGGCATATTTTGAATATTCGTTACTTTTATTAAATCCTGTTTGATTATCCATGTCAAGCTTTATGTTATTG
>SKOH01000069.1 GCA_007120165.1 Clostridiales bacterium | reverse complement strand
TCCTGAAGCCTTTCTTCCATTTCTGTTTCCATAGAATTACTGATGGTTACACTGATATTCGGGATGTCTCTGGTATAGCCGAGGACCCGGGTATTTTCCATAGCTTCCGGAAAATCCTCTTTAAACCGATCCCTTGCATCCACAAAGGTCACTGCTGCATCCACATCGCCGCTTAGCAGCAGTTGAAGGGATTGATCATGGCCTCCACTGTATAAATAGGTAATGTCCTGTTCGATATCAATCCCCAGGTCGTATAGATGGGCACCGGGGAATAAATAACCGGAAGTGGATGAGGGATCCACAAAGGCTACTGTTTTTCCATAAAGATCTTCAAAGTTTTCGATATTCGAATCTTCACCGACTAAAAACTGGGATCGATAACTGCTTTCCCCACTGGCATTTAACACCGTCATAGCTACACGGGCGCCATTTTCCGAATTGGCCAATACATAGGCAAAGGGAGGAATAAAGCCAAAGTCCACTTGCCCGGAGCCCAGACCCTCCACCACTCCAACATAGTTTGTGGCGGTGAAGGCTTCCACGGTTATTCCCATTTCTTCCGAGAGCATCTCTTCTAATGGCTCTAAAGACTCAATCAGCTGTTCTCCGTCCCGCATCGGTACAAACCCCATGGTTAGTACCTCTTCCTCATTGGAACAACCCATAAGTAAAATTGTTGCGAATATGCTCATTAAAATAATTCCTGCTATTCCTTTTTTCAAATTAGCTACCTCCCAGTATTATTTACTGGTATAATCATAATCTGTTTCATCCCTTATCGCAATACGGTTTTTGATTTTAATTTAATTGTATCGGTATAATTTATTAAAATATTTTAATCATATTGTTTCCGGTATAAAATTTTCATCCTTGACGTTCAAAAAGCCATAAAAATAACCGATCAATTAATTATTGATCGGTTACGTTAACTGATGTACTATGATTGCCTGGGTGTTAGCCAGGTCCTGCAGCAACTGTGTTTGCAGAAATTTACACCATTCCTATAATGCGGTGTAGTACTCTACTACTAATTGGTCGTCTACTTCAACGGGGATTTCTTCCCGATCAGGACTTTTTGTTAAGGTTGCGGTAAAGCTCTCCACATCCCTTGTAATATAAGAGGGATGGGCTTTTAACTGCTGAAAGTTATCTCTGAAACCTTCGTTTTCTCTGGAGCTTTCCTTCAGGGTAACCCGGTCCCCGATACTTACCCGATGGGACGGACGGTCCACCCGCTTATCGTTTAACAGGATATGACGGTGGACAACCATTTGTCTCGCTTGACGAATGGAGCTTGCAAAGCCCATACGGTATACCATGTTATCCAGTCTGGTCTCCAACAGCCGAACCAGCTCATCACCGGTAATATCCGCGCTTTTCTTCGCCTGGTCCATATACCGCCGCATCTGCTTTTCCAGTACCCCGTAATAGGCTTTTAAGCGCTGTTTTTGAAGGAGCTGCTCTCCATACGTGGAAAGCTTCTTGTCTGCTCTTCCCATGCCCTTTCTATATCGATCCATCGCTTTGGGATGCCCATAGATATTTACCCCTAAGCGTCGGGATTCTTTAAATCTGGGATTTAAATTTCTTGCCATTTGCGTTCCTCCTTTCCTAAATGTTATATGATAACGAATATCATTTTCAGTACTCCCAGTATACCGAAAATCTTCTCCTTTGTAAAGCCTTCCCGAAGGAAATCGAGAAATAAAAAAGCCGGAGCTTCTAAGGGAAGTCTCCGGCCTTGAATATTCAGCAGTTTTACTCAACGATACCGTTAATCATCTTTTAGTTTCAATTTGGCCAGCTGATCCGCAAGTCCGGTATTGATCGGCTGTTCCTTTTCTTTTTGCTGCTGCTTTAGAAATTTCTGCACTTCCCCTTTGGAAGCCCGATCTCCCTGTTCTTTTTTTCGGTTTTGAAAAGCCGACAGTTTTTCCCGGTGACCGCAGACACAGACGAATATCTGGCCGTCCCCCTCGCCCCGAAGTTCCATCTTTTTATGGCAGTTGGGACACCGGGCATTGGTTACCTTAGCAATATTTTTGCGATAGCCGCATTCCCGGTCCCGGCAAACCAGCATCTTTCCTCTTTTACCCTTTACCTCTAAAAGGTATTTGCTGCATTCAGGGCAGCGGTTTCCGGTAATATTGTCGTGTTTAAAGGTGGTATCACTATTTTTGATATCTTTGACAACGATTTTGGTGTATTCCCTCATCTCCGATACAAAGTCGGTTTTGGAAAGTTTCCCCTTTGCAATATCCGAAAGCTTCTGCTCCCATTTTCCTGTAAGGTCCGGGGACTTCAGCTCCTTCGGAACCAGGGTCAGCAGCTGTTTCCCTTTAGCCGTTATCCGAAGATCCTTTCCTTTTTTCTCTATTAAAAAGGTATTAAAAAGTTTTTCAATAATGTCTCCCCGGGTGGCAACGGTGCCGAGACCTCCGGTTTCGGTCAACGCCTTTTCCAAACTCTTTTCGCTGCCTGTAAGATACTTTTTCGGATTTTCCATGGCGGAGAGCAAGGTCCCTTCTGTAAAGTATCCCGGTGGAGCAGTCTTTCCTTCACTGACTTGAAGTCCCTTCGGGAGCAGCACTTCCCCTTTTTCAAATTCCGGCAGTTTCTGATCCTCCCGGTCATCCTCCTCTGTATCCTCTTCTACGGATTTCCATCCAAGGGAGCGTACTTTTTTTCCTTTGGCATAAAAACTTTCCCCCGCTATTGTGAGTTTTACCGTATTTGCCTCATATTCAAAGGGAGGCAGTAATACACTTAAAAATCTTTTAACCACCAGGTCATAGATTTTTCTTTCCCCCTCACTCATTTTACTGATCTGTACCCGCTGTTCCGTAGGAATAATAGCGTGATGATCCGATACTTTCCCGTCATTGACAAAGTTTTTATTACCGTTAATCGGTTTTTGCAGGATTTTATTCGCCGTGCTTTGGTAGTTTCCCAGGGCTACGGCTTTTACACGCTCTTTTAAGGTCTCCACAATATCAGTGGATAAGTAGCGGGAGTCGGTTCTCGGGTACGTTAACACTTTATGGCTTTCATATAGGCCCTGCATGATCCGCAGGGTTTCCTTCGCGGAAAAATCATAGCGTTTATTGGCCTCTCTTTGCAGCTCTGTCAAATCATATAGGGCCGGAGGCATTTGATTTTTCTTCTGTTTACGGATTTCCCCAACCCTCGCTTTTTCATTTTGCAGTTTGCGAAACAGCTCTTGAATTTTATCGCTGTTAAAGCTTCGGTTGGAACTGCTTTTTTCATCAAACCAGGTAAAGTTTACCCCTTTGGCTGAAAGCTTTAATCCGTAATAGGGTTTCGGGATAAAGTTTTGAATCTCCTCTTCCCGCTGACCGATCATGGCCAGGGTCGGCGTCTGTACCCGGCCGCAGGAAAGCTGGGCATTATATTTGCAGGTCAGCGCCCGTGTAGCATTCATTCCAACAATCCAGTCCGCTTCCGAACGGGCCGCGGCGGACTGAAACAGGTTCTGGTATTCTCTCCCGTCTTTTAAGCTGGCAAAACCTTTTTTTATCGCGCCATCGGTAACCGATGAAATCCATAAACGCTTAATCGGCTTTTTTACTGCGGCCAGCTGAATAATCCACCGGGCCACCAGCTCCCCTTCCCGTCCTGCATCGGTGGCGATTACAATACTTTTGACATCCTTTCGATGCATCAGCTTTTTAACCTGGGCGAACTGCTTGGAGGTTTGGGGGATTACTTCCAGTTTCATCGGTTCCGGAAGCATCGGTAAATCCTCCAGTTTCCACTGTTGGTAGCGCTTGTCATATTTCTCAGGGCTTTGGAGCGTCACAAGATGACCCAGGGCCCAGGTGACGATATACTCCTGTCCTTCCATATAGCTGTGGTTGTTGTTATTCGCCCGAAGGACCTTTGCGATGTCTCTTCCCACGGAAGGCTTTTCCGCCAATACTAATATTTTACTCATCCAATCAACCTTTCCTTACTGCTTATAAAATTTGATTTCCCGGTTCCGGGACTTTGTTATGGCTTTACATTTTGTCCAGCATGATTTTTTCCAGTTCCAGGGGTTCTACCGGTGTTTTTCCGTTAAAGACCCGCATATTTCCTCCGGATATTTCATCGATTAAGATAATTTCTTTGGTAGTGAGGTCTCTTCCGAATTCAAACTTGATATCATAGAGTTCCAGGTCCTTTGCTGCCAACTGAGATTTTACCAGTTCCGCGATTTCCAACGTAAGGCTTTTTACCCTTTCGTACTCTTCCTTCGTCAAAAGTCCCAGCATTGCCAGGGCATCTTTGGAAATCGGCGGGTCTCCCCGCTCATCATCCTTAAGGGTCACCTCCACAAAGCCGTCGAGTTTTTCCCCTTCACTAATATAAGCCCCGTAGCGTCGCAAAAAACTTCCCACCGCCCGGTACCGGCAGATAACCTCCAGACCCTTCCCGAAAACCACCGCCGGTTTTACGGTCATGCTGGCCCCTTCCAGGTCCGCATCAATATAATGGGTACGGATCCCCTTATCCTTTAATTTTTCAAAAAAGAATTTGGTTAAGGCAAGGCCCGCTCTTCCGGCGCCCTCCACCGTCAGACCCACTTCGTTGGACCCGGGATCGAAAACCCCGTCGGTGCCGGTCATATCGTCTTTAAACTGTAAAAGATAATTTCCATCGGTCAGCTGGTACACATCCTTGGTCTTTCCCCGATACATCAATTCCATTGGCTTCACTCCTTATGATGAGTTATTGTTTCAGTGGATTTATTTTATCATTAATTCCAATCCCTCACAAATATATTTCCCCGCTCCCTTGTAAATTAAAGGAAACGTTACTATAATAGAAGAAACCTGACCTTACCGGTTAGAATTTATTATTTTGAAAGGATGATTGCAAATGAAAAATCCATTGGTAACTTTCACGCTGGAAAACGGCAATAGTATGAAGGCTGAGCTTTATCCGGAAACCGCCCCGGATACCGTTCGTAATTTTATTTCTTTAGTTGAAAAAAACTTTTATGACGGGTTAATCTTTCACCGAGTGATCCCCGGTTTTATGATTCAGGGGGGAGATCCCGAAGGATCCGGCATGGGGGGCCCCGGATATTCTATTAAAGGGGAATTCCGTTCCAACGGTTTTAAGAACGATCTGAAACATGAAGCGGGGGTTCTGTCCATGGCCCGAGCCCAGGATCCCGATTCCGCCGGCTCCCAGTTTTTCATCATGGTGGCACGCTCGCCCCATCTGGATGGAGAGTACGCAGCCTTTGGAAAAATCATTGAAGGTTTTGAGCATGCGGAGGAAATCGTTAAAGTAAAAAGAAATTCCATGGACCGCCCCTTAGAGGAACAGCGCCTCCAATCAGTAACGGTGGATACCTTTGGAGAGGATTATCCGGAACCGGAAAAAATCTCTTAATTCTTTTACCCCGATGGGAAAAGTTCATCGTATATCGATATAAAAGCCATGACCATCTGAAGCGGCGGTCATGGCTTTTATTTTCTAGATCTCCTGTTGAAGATCGCTGAAGGTATAATCCTTGGGTCTATTTTTACTACTCATGGGTTAATATAATGCGCCCGGCTTTTTTACCCGCCAGCATTTCATCGATTTTCTGTTCCAATTCCTCCAGCTTGACTATGGAAATCATTTCCTGAAGGTTCTCGGCTTTCCAGGGTCCCGCCAGCTTTTCCCAGATTTTCAGTCGTAAGTCCATCGGACACTGAACCGAGTCGATACCATATAAGGTGACGCCTCTGAGAATAAAAGGATATACGGAACTTTCAAATTTATCTCCCCCGACATTTCCACAGGTGGTCACGGCTCCGTTATAATTTACACTTTTGATCACGTCTCCGAGGGTAGCGCCTCCCACAGTATCAATCACGCCGGCCCACCGGGATTTTAACATGGCTTTTCCTTTTTCATCCTGAATCTCTTTTCGGGAAATTACCGATTTCACACCGAGCTTTAACAGTTCCTCTTTTTGGCTGTCCACTTTTCCAGTGGCCACCACCACATCATAACCCAGTTTAACCAGAATCTTCGATGCAATATTTGCCACCCCGCCGGTTCCTCCGGTAATCAGGATCTCCCCTGCATCTTTATCCACGGTTTCGGTTAATTTGTAAACCGAAAGGGCTGCGGTAAAACCTGCGGTTCCGTAAATCATACTCTCTTTGAGATTCAGGCCTTCCGGCTTTTTAACCACCCATTTCGAAGGGACCCGGATATATTCTCCGAAACCTCCCTCGGTATTCATCCCGAGATCGTATCCGGTAACAATTACTTCCTCCCCTTCAGAAAAAGTTTTTTCGCTGCTCGTTACAATTGTTCCGGCGGCGTCAATGCCCGGGGTGTGGGGATAGTTTCTGGTTACCCCTTTATTGCCCGCACTGGAAAGGGCGTCTTTGTAGTTCAGGGAGGAGTACCGGACCTTAATCAGGGTGTCTCCTTCGGGCAAATCCGAAACTTTTCGATTTTCAATCTTTCTAAGATAGCGATCCCCCTCTTCGATAATCCGTAAGGCCTTAAAACTTTTTTCCATAATCAAGCTCCTTTCATTTTTAATCTCCTTAAATTCTTACCCTATGCTCCTGATCTCTACCATAAAGGATTCCTAATAAACCCTCCCATATTATAACTACTCTTCCAAGGCCTCTTGAATAATGCCATAGTAGTCCAGATCAAGGACTCTTGCGGAGAAATAAAATTTTGCACTGATTCGATTGGAAATCTGCTCCTGATAATTATCCGGCACTTCCACCCCTTCATCAGGTATAAATTCACCGGTTTCAGCATTGTATCTTCCGTTCTCGGTTATGAAACTTCTATTTTGAAATATTACCAGCGGTTCTGTATCGGAAAATAAATCCCGCCCCATAAAAAGTCGGGAGTCGTATTCCAGTCCCATCAGATTGGAAACCGTCGGCATAATATCCAGGCTCGAGGCCGGTTCACTGAATACCTCCCCCTCCATTCCCGGATTGTACAGCACGAAGGCGTTGCGGTACAGCTCAAAATTCCGGTCCACCGATCCACCCTGAAGCTCTTCAATGGTTTCATGCTCCAGCCCGTAGGGGTAGTGGTCCGAACTCATAACAATTAATGTATTTTCTGCAATACCCTGTTCTTCCAGCTCATTAAGGAGATGTTCCATTGCCCGGTCCAGTTCCACCTGGGTGGCCAGATAGGCTCTTGCCTGGGTGGAATAGGGAAGATGGGACACCACGTCCCGGTTTTTCAGCGCCATATGGTTACCCTCAAAGCTGTATAAGAGGTGTCCGCTCATGGTCAGATAATAGGTATGAAAGGGCTCATTTTCAATATATTCCGGTATGCTTACCTCCATCATTTCCAAATCCGATGCCGGCCAGTGCCGGGTAATATCCAGCCCGTTTCCAATCCCCTGATAGAAGTACCCGAGATTGGGATGGGATAAATGACGGTCATAGTAGGTATAGGTATGATTATGATAGGCCCGGGTTTCATAACCCAGTTCGCTGAACTGATTGCCCAGGGCAAAGGGCATGGCATTGCTGCTGGATTGACGGAAACTCCATACGCCGCTTTTCGGAATTAATCCCGTATTGGCCACGTACTCTCCGTCCAGGGTACTGACTCCCCAAATCGGCGTGTAAAAATTCTCGAAATGGTAGCCTTCATGGACCAGTTTGTAAAGGGTGGGGGTGACCTCTTCATTCAGGGCCAAATGGGAAAAGGCTTCAGCGGTAATGACGATTAAATTGTAGTCTTCGTATTTACCGGTGTATTCATTTTTCTGACTGGGGGCCAGGTTGCTGAAATACCGGTGAAGTTCCAGAACCTCTTCCCGGCTTTCTTTTTCGATCAGTTCATCAAAATCAATATCCAGAACATTGTAGCCCAGCTCTTCCGGTTCTTCTTCAGGAAGCCGGGATTCGGAATCTTCCTCCCCGTTGACATTTTCTCCGCTTCCGGTCTGATCCCCTTGGGTTTCCTCGGGTCTTTCTTCAAAGTCCTCTTGCAGTTCCTCGGGCATCTCTCCCACAAACCCCGGATTCCATCCGGTAATTTGTCGTTGGGCATCCAGGCGGGTATAGGTAACAAGACCTAAATTATCCACAGAAAACTGAGGATAATGAATGTTATAATAAAGATTATAAGGGGAATTCTCCCCCTGGTTCTGGGAATGGACCAAACCCACCCCTACAAAATGAAGCATCACAGCGAATATTAAAATCACACCGAAGCTGAGGGGGGTTCTTTTGGGAGCACGGTTGATTTTTTTACCGATAACCAAAAAAAGGACAAAGGGCAAAAATGCCAACACTACAAAATACCAGGTGTTCCCGATGCCATACAAAGCTTCCCGCCAAAACTCCGTGGTCTGCCCTGCATGTCTTACCGAGTAGATGGTATTAAAAGTGCCAAACATATAATAATACACTGATTGGAAGGCAAATATAAACCCGAAGATAAAAAGAATAATGCCAAGAAGGGCTCTTCGAAGCTTGGGTCCGAACAGCACCGCCAACCCATATATAATCAGCGCCAGCACCCCTCCGAAAATGAACGAAAAAAGCAGTGCGATAGTAAATAAATTTCCGGTAGTACTGATGCGGATCAGGGTCTCCAAAAAGAAAATACTTGCCCATAAATAAAAAAACAATACGTATTTTGAAAGGTCCACAGGCTTACGCTTCTCTTTGCTGTTTCTTCTGCGGTAATCTTCTCTTCGGTTTTGATCTCTTTTATTTTCCATTTAGAACCATCCTATCTTTCCCATTATTGTCTAAGGCTGTCCCTTATTACTTAAGACGTTTCCTGCCCTTTGAAAGTTCCCCTTAATAAAACAAATCCTCTTCTCTTTTTTTCCTCTCCGGTTTAGGCCGGTTGATCTTTTTTCCGGTATTACTGCTGTTTATGTATTGCTTTTGTTCTTTTTCATCCTGGTCTTTTATTACTATGAAACCCGGGTTATTTCGTTTTTCTGCAGCCGGGGGGCTTTCATGGCTGTCAGCGTTATCACGAGTTGTGTCTTTATCCTTCGAAAAGTCACCCTGGAGGTCCTTTCCCAAGAGATTAGCCATATGAAGAAGTCGCTGCTGATCTTTTTTCAGTACTTCCAGCCCGGATTTTGCAATTTGAAAAATCTTCTTTCTTGGGCCCTCTTCTTCCACAAGGGTTATTAAACCCTGCTTTTCCAGATTTTCCAGCGCTCCGTACAAGGTTCCCGGTGCAAGATGCACCTGGCCGTTGCTGAGTTTTTTAACCTCACTAAGTATTTTATACCCATGACAGGGCTCTAGTAATGCAACCAGCGTATAATATGTGGTTTCCGTTAACGGCAAGTAGGGATCTCGATTCAATATATCACCTCCTAAGTACTCAGTTTGACTGAGTACTTAAATTATATTATTTACTCTGTTTCCTCGGCTACGATATATTTCCGGTATTTTTCGCAGTCCTGCACTTTACACTCTACTTCCAGCAAGGTGCCTTCCGGTTTGTATTCCTGGCCACGGACCGTGGCATGCTTATTTAAGTGGGACACCACATCGCCTTCATCGAAGGGAATTAAGAAGGTAACCTTTTTATAATCTTTAAATACCTTTCGTTCAATGGCTTCCATCAGAATATCCATTCCCACCTGTTCCTTCGCAGAGATATAGACTTTATCCTCAATCATTAAAGGAATTTCAATATCGGTTAAGTCTGCCTTGTTATATACATCCAGTATCGGGATATCCACAGCACCGATCTTTTGCAGCGTATCTTCCGTAATTTTCATCTGTTCCCGATAATCGGGATTGGAGATATCAATCACATGTAAAAGCAGATCCGCTTCCCGTACTTCCTCTAAGGTAGAGTGAAAGGCTTTTATTAAATTATGGGGCAGATTGCTGACAAACCCCACGGTGTCGGACAGCAAAAAGGATTTTTGATTCGGCAGCTCAATTTTTCTGGTAGAGGTATCCAGTGTCGCAAAGAGCATATCTTTTACCCATACTTTTTTCGAATCCGCACCCCCATACATTTCCACCGCTTCATTCATCAACGTGGATTTTCCCGCATTGGTATAGCCTACCAGGGCGACCATGGGCAGTCCGCTTTTTGCCCGTCGTTTCCGCTGAACCTCTCTTTTTTTACTGATCTCCTTTAGCCGTTTTTGAAGATCGGTAATCTGGTCTTCAATTCTTCTTCGGTCCAGCTCGATTTTCTTCTCCCCGGCTCCACGGTTCTTCAGTCCCGCACCGCCCCCTTGGCGGCCCAGGGCTTCATAGGCTCCCGCAAGTCTCGGCAGGAGGTATTGCAGCTGAGCGACGTCCACCTGCAGTCTCGCTTCCTTGGTTTTCGCCCTTTTCGCGAAGATTTCCAGGATCAGACTGGTCCGGTCCAGTACGATGGTATCCAGTACTTTTTCAATGTTTTTCAGCTGCATCGAACTCAGTTCATCATTAAATACCACCACATCAATTTCCAATTCCTCTAAAAAAGGTTTTAATTCCTGCACTTTTCCAGTTCCCATATAAAAAGCGGGATGAATGGATTTAAGGTTTTGTTCCATGCGCCCGGCCACTTGGTAGTCACAGGCTTCCGTTAAATTTTTCAGCTCCTCCATAGACTCTTCAAAATTCGATCGGGAATTTAAATTTACCCCCACAATCAGGGCCTTATGTTTATTACTCATACAATCCTCTCCTTTATCTTCCTGATATCTGTATAATTTCAGCCTTCAACTGAAAATACTTCACCCCTTATTGTATCTGTTATCAAAAGGAAATAACAGCGTCCTTGGAAGGAGTAGTCCTCCACCCCCGGACGGAAAAATCTTATTGATCCACTTCTTGAACCATAAGTGAAAAAATACTTATTAATATTGTATCATATATAGTAAATTTAGCCCTCGAACTTTTTTCTTATTATCGGAAGTTTTCTTCATCTTTAAAATAATTAGAATATTTTCTGGTTCTCAATAATTCGTCGTGTTACAATTAAATAGGAACAAATGAGGCTCGGGATATCCCCGGGCAAAAGGAGGAAAATGATGGATAAGCAGTTTTTCAAGCAAGCCTTACTTACCGATGATTTCTGTGATCTTCGATATCAAGACTTCTCCCATACCGCTATTAAAGGCGGCCGGGATGAGATTGACGAAGTATCTATAGTAAGAAAAAGCGGTGGAAATGTTCGGGTGCTCTCCGGCGGCGGTTTCGGAAGTTTCGCCTTTACCGACCCGAAGGATATTGCCACCGCTTTTCGGGAAGCCAAAACCGCCAGCGACTTAAATCCCGGAAAAGAACAACTAAAACGCATCCCGAAAAATACAGCCCGGGTAACGGTCTCTCCCACAATGGATCCCAGACAACAGGCTATTTCCCAGAAAAAAGAACTGTTGGAAAAATACCGAAAACTAATACTTCAGCACCCGGAAATCGCGGACCTTGAATCCCAGTACTATGAGCAGTTTACCGACACGCTGATTCTTAACAACCAGGGGGGCGACATCCATCAGGAGGAACTGATCTGCGGGATGACCTTTCGAATTACAGCAAAACGGGGGGATCTGACCCAACTGACCCGACTTTCCTTTGGCGGGAATGAAGATTACCGCGAACTTTTGGATAAAGACGAGGAAGTTCTTGCGAAGGTTCGGCAGACCGTGGACCTTCTCAGCGCCGAACCGGTTAAAGGCGGGAATTACGATGTGATATTAGACAGCGATGTAGGGGGTCTTTTTATTCATGAGGCCTTCGGTCATCTTAGCGAAGCTGATAATCTGATTGGGAATAAAAGTCTCAGCAGCACCATGAGCCTTGGAACATCCTTTGCTATGGAGAACTTTAATGTAATAGACGACCCGACCCGAAAGGGCCACCCGGGCAGCTATATCTATGACCACGAAGGAACCAAAGCACGACCGGTATCGTTAATTCATGAGGGAAAATTAACCGGCCGGCTCCACTCCCTGGAAAGCGCCAGCTTTATGGACGAAGAACCCACCGGCCATGCCCGGGCAAAAAACTTTGGTTTTACGCCGATCGTTCGCATGGGAAATATTTATATTGATCAGGGAAACAGTTCTTTAGAGGATATGATCGCCTCCATCGATGACGGACTTTACCTCTTCGGCTCCGCCGGAGGACAAACCAGCGGAGAGACCTTCACCTTTGCCGTACAGGGGGGCTACCGAATCGAAAAAGGGAAAATCACCCATATGGTCCGGGACCTTGCCCTTACCGGTCACCTGTTTACCACCCTGAAAAACATTGAAATGGTCGGCAGTGACGTAACCTTTTCCAAGGCCGGGGGCTGCGGTAAAGGGGGCCAGATTTTAATTCAGTCGGGAAAGGGTTCCGCTCCGATTAAAATCAAAAATATGGGAATAGGAGGACAGTAATATGCGAGAATTATTAAACAAAGCTCTGGCCGCAGGGGATGGGGCTGAAGTTTATAAACGGGATATCCACAGTACTTCTGTATCCGTTAAGCTGGGAAAGCTAAAGGATATCAGCGGCGAAAAGAAACGGGAAGTGTCCCTAAGGCTTACCAGGGACGGACTAATGGGGACCTCGGTCTCCACCTCCTTAGAAGACGACACCTTAGTGGACCGCGCACTGATTGCGCTGGAGAATCAAAAGTCCGATGCCGTCGAATTTCCCAGCGAGCCTCCCCGGATGGTGTTTTCCTTCTCTCCGGAGGTAGACCAGTTGAGCACCGAAGGGTTAACGGAAATGGCCTTTAGCCTCTCCCTCCGGCTTAAGGAAAAAGCACCGGATATTCCCACGGGGGTCCGTGTTCAAAAAAATATTAAGCGGATATCTCTACTGAACAGTGCGGGTTTCAACGAAACCTATGATTACTCCAATCTTTCGATCTCCCTTAATACCCTGACGGAAAAAGGGTTTATGGGAAGCTCAAAGGAGTATTCCTCGGGAAAAGTTCCGGAAGTTTCCGATAGGGATCTGGACCAGCTGATTCAACGCCACCGTCTGGGCAATACCGCCATTCATATGGAAAATGAAAAAATGCCGGTGATTTTTTCCGGCAATGTCATGGGAGCCCTGATGCTTCGAGTCCTGGGGGGCGTTCATGGCGGCAATGTGTTAAAAGGCACGTCCCCTCTTAAAGATCAGATCGGTAAAAAGCTTTTTTCCGAAAAAATTACCATCCGGGACGACGGAAAAATGGCCTTTGGGGTCAATACCTGTTTATTTGATGATGAAGGTACCCCAGCGAAAAACACGGTACTCTATGAAAAGGGAGTGCTGAAGAATTACCTGGTCAATATCGAACAAGGCAATAAGCTGAACCAGGCCCCTACAGGGAATGCCTTAAAACGTACGCTCTTTTCCAAGGAAATCGAAGACACCCCGTCAATCTTTGATACCAATCTGGTGATTGAGGGAGATCATCAGGAAGATGCGCTGATAATAAAAGGCATAAAACGGGGATTGCTGATTACCGGGGTTATGGGAGCCCACACCGGAAATATCAATCGGGGGGATTTCTCATTGAATATTTCTTCGGGCTATCTTATTGAGAACGGTGAGCTGAAAGGCCAGGTTAAAGGGGCAATGATTGCAGGAAACATTTATGATATGTTTAAAAATGTGGAGGCCGTCGGAACCCATTACGAAGTTATGCGCAGTATTTTTTATCATATGGGTTATTCCCCCATGGTACTGTTTAAAGAAGCTTCCATTGTAGGGAAATAATTTTAAACGCTACACTGCAAAGAATAAAAAAACAGAGAATCCCTAAACTTTGGGATCCTCTGTTTTTCTTGGATCTGATTCTATCTTTGATACTTTTTTATGATCTTCTCCAGAATTTCTGCACTCTTTATTACTACCGGGGTGCATTTTATGTCATCTTTACGAAAACTTTCTTTTATGGTTTTGCAATTTGTAGCGCTTAACGCTGCTTTAAAGGTCTCAACAAATTCCTTTGTGGCCTCGTTAACAACACCGGCCTCATATCCATTTTCCCGGGTAAACACCAGTCCCAGAACCCCTGCCCCGCCACTGAGAGCGCCGCATAACTCTTCGGCGTTGAAACCGCCTCCAAAACCTGCAAATATTTTAGAAGTCTCCGGTCTTAATCCAAGACTGTAATACTCGTTGCCGCCCAGCAACATTGCTTCGGCTCAATTATGTCCTTTTTGATAGTAACTGACCACGTGCTCCGTTAACATCTTTGTCATCTCCTTATGGAAAAATTACTGAATCACTTTTTCATAGAGATTCTTTTTTCGATCGATTTTTACAAACCCCATTCTTCCCAAATAATTTTCGTGTTTTTCATTCACCGCATAACTGTGAAAGGTGTTGTATCCGAGATTCAAAAAATAATCCTTTCGGTCTTCAAAAATATAATTTCCGATTTTAAAATCCCGATATTCCGGAATTACAAAGTCCAATTGTACCTGGAGGATATTCGTATCCTTTTCTGTGGCGAGAAATACCCCCGCGGGCACCATATTTCTTAAAATATACAGTCCAACTGTGGTTTCATTGACTTGAAAATTGTTGTGGGAGAAATATTTTTCGATATCCGCCTTATAAAATTCCAGAAAATAATTAAAGTACTGGGTGTCTTTATCCACCGGAACCATTTGAAAATACTCTTTTCTTGCATAGATTTTTCTGAGATAGTAAATATTAATGAGTACAATTCCCAGATTCATCACCCCTACGGGAAGGGCGCCGATGGTAAATCCATATAGGGAAAAAATCCCCGCCCCAATCAAATTGATCCAGCGAAGTCTAACGATCGAGCTCATTAACAGGGATACTAAAATCAGCACCGATGCCGTATAACCGACCCATTCAATCCATTCCACACCAAACATAGGGTTCCCTCCATTTGTTTCGATAGCCTTATCATTATTAAATTAAATGATCTGCCTTTTTTACATACCCTACTTATTATACGCTGAACCGCTGCAGGGGGAAAGGAATATTTTTCCGCTGCAAAAAGTTCTTATGTTGTCTATTTTCAAACTATTTTCCACAACAAGAACTCCCAAGAAAATCAGTCTTTTCTTAGGAGTTCCTGTTGATGAAAAATGCAGTACCCGCTTTGAGGAGCTAATTTCACAGCACCCCTTAAGCTCAGGGCTTTATCCACAAAACCTTCTCCACAAAAATCTTTACGATATTCGGATCAAACTGGCTGCCGGAATGCTTGATTAATTCCCGGACCGCTTCCGGACAGCTTTTCGTCTTTTGATAGACCCGTTTTGATGTCATTGCATCGTAGGCATCGGCTACTGCAATAATTCTTGAAAACAGTGGTATTTCTCCGCCCTTTAATCCCCCCGGATATCCAAGCCCGTCCCAACGTTCATGGTGATGTCTTACATACTCTGCCACTTTCTGATAGCGGCTATCGGATTTCAGCAGCCAATAGCCGATTTCAGGATGTTTTTTTATTTCTTCCATTTCTTTATCACTGAGTTTACGGGGCATATCTAAAATCCCCGGTTTTAAAAAAGCCTTTCCCACATCATGGAGTTTAGCAGCCAGGGCTAAATCCCTCAGCTGATCTCCCGTGATGAATAAGATTTTGCCAATGGCTATGCTATAGCCCTCCACATAATCCATATGCCTTTCCTGTCCTTCAATACGAAGACTGTCTGTATCCAGGGTGTGCTGAATAACCAGTCTTCTGTCAACCCTGCTCACCTTCGGTTTTTCAGAGAAAGAGAAAACATTTCTAAGGATCCGTTCATTCGAAGAATTTCTTAAGCTGCTCCCGTTTCCCTGAGGATTGGGATAATACTCTTCAATGATCTGTCCCATGCCATCCCCTCCCGCTATCCCTGTACTAATTCCTCAGGTTTTGATTAAGAGTACTCTTCATCGGTAAAATCGTTCCATTCAAACAGTCCATCATCCGGTTTTGCTATCCCCTCCTCTTCCATAGGTAAGCTATTCCATTCGAAGAGCCCGTCATCTGCTTTTCCACTATTCATCTCCATCCCCCCACCAACAATTGTAAACATCAAACCGGTAACGATCATACTAAAAGCAATCAGTCTTTTCATTGAGACAGCCTCCTTTACTAATGTATATAATTTGCTTGATTATATAATATAACAGTTCTGATGATATTACAGCAGGCATCAATGCACGGTGGGGAAGGCTGATCTTGGCACGATTCTTGCTATAAGGATTTGTATATCGGGAGCATCGGTTCTTTATGGCGGGTTATTAATTCTTATAATTTGTTTCAAATCAGATTTTTAAGGTAAATATGTTATAGATAAACCTATGAGTAAAGGAGACTGTTATGGATTTTAATCTTAGGAATTTCGGCATTAAAATACGGGATATACGCCTTAAGTATGAATTAAGTCAAAATGAAGTGTATGAAAAAACCGGCATCAACCCTTCCACCCTTCGCCGTTTGGAGGGAGGAAAAGTAATTCCCAAATTTGAAACCCTGGAAATCTTATCCTCCCTGTACAAAGAGGATTTACTGCTGGTGTTTTCCCAGTACCGAATTGACCACAGCCTGCTGTTTAACGAGGTGTATAACCGTTTGGAACTGAAATTCGACCGGGACGAAATCGACTCACTGGAAAAGGAGATACTGGAACTTGAATCCTTGCTGAAGAACTCCACCCAGTCCTATTTCAAGGTTCAAATTCAGCAGCTGATCCATCTTTCCAAAGCGGTAATACTCTATAAAAAAGAAACAGCCCCATCGAAGGCATTGGAGGAACTGGTCCGGGGGCTGCAGCGTACCCTTCCCGCTTTTTCAGTTGGCACCTTTTCCGATTTTGTATATTCCACTCTTGAAATTCGAATACTGATGAATGTGGCGTTTGTATTGAATCAGTTGGGAGATGCCGATGCCTATATCGAAATTTTGGAGTTTTGTCAGCAGTCCTCGGATAAAAACGATGGAATCTACCCGAAGATCTGCCATAATCTATCCACGGTATACATACGCTCAAAGGAGGATCTTAAAGCTTTATCCATTGTAAACGAAGGGATTCTGTCCTGTCAGAACAATCGAAACTATAATGGTTTAAACCTGCTTTACTATAACAAAGGAATCATTAAGTTCCGGCTGAAACATGAGGATTATCTGGATTCATTAAACCTTGCCCTAACCCTTTCCAAGGCTTTTGGACATCCGAAACTATCCTTAAAAATGCTGGAAAACTGCCGGAAGGTTTTTAATATCGCCATCTAAACTACTTATCAAAGAAAAAGGAGTGATTTGATGTTTGATACCATCTCTTTGGATAATATTTTGTGGGCTCTGTTTTTTCTGGGTCTCGCCCTGTTGCTGGGAGCCCTCCTTCTGTTTGTATTGAAGCTTTTTAATCTCAAACGCAATATTAAGGTTTTCCAAAATCCCGATACCGGCGCTGTCCAGAGGAAACCGGAAAAACCGCAAAGCGAAAAAAATGTATCTGCCGTTCATAAAGATACCTCCAGCCCCTCCCCGGGAGAGAAAAGCGTTTATGCCTATGATCAGGAACCGGAGGAGTCCGACGAGGATCTTAAAGAGAATTCTAAAACCTTCTTTAAGGCTCTGATCCACAATGTAAAAGAGGATAACGTGCCGGACCTGGGGGCTCAGACAACCTTTTATCTTATTCTGGCCTTGTTTCCTTTTCTTATTTTCCTCTTAAGCGTCCTTCAGTATACCCCGCTGGATTACGAAACCCTTATTGGGAATATCGAGGGCTTACTCCCGGATGAGGGCCAGGAACTGATTCTTGATACCATCGAAGAGGTATTTACCAATACCAGCGGCGCCCTGCTGTCCTTCAGTGTGATCGGCGCACTTTGGAGTTCCCTGAAAGGGGCTCAGGCCTTAATCAAGGCCACCAACACCGCCTATAACGTAGAAGAAACCCGGAACTTTTTCCATGTGAAGGCGGTTGCCCTGGTGGTCACCATTGGGGTACCCGTCGTGATCCTTCTCTCCTTTTTCTTTATTGTGTTCGGTGAGGTTATCGGGACCTATGTTTTCGACTTTTTCGGGTTATCGGACAATTTTATTGATCTTTGGAACTGGATACGATTCCCGATACCCATTGTTGTTATGATTTTGTTTTTCATGCTGTTTTATAAATTGGCTCCGAGCCTGAAACTGAAATTTAAAAGTGTCTTTTGGGGGTCCCTCTTTACGGTGGTATTTTGGTTATTGGCCTCCCTGGGATTCTCCATTTACGTCAACAATTTTTCTAATTATTCCAATGTCTATGGAAGCCTGGGAAGCATCATCGTGGTTATTTTATGGCTTTTCATCAGCAGCATTATCCTTATCATCGGGGGAGAAATCAACGTGATTTTATCAAGACTTCGAAGAGGCAAGGTTTAAATTTAGCCTTCTGCTGAAAAAGGAAGGAAAGAGACTTTTTCATCTCTTTCCTTCCTTTTTCTGTGTCCGATTCTTTAATAATTTATCCTATAGTCCTGCCCATTCAAGCATCACCATAAATCCTGTCAAAACCAGTGCAAAGGGTATGGTGTATTTAAAAGGTGTGCCTTTCATTTTTTGGAATAATGATACCTCGCTGAAATGGTCATCCTCTATGAAATTCCTTTTCTTCAGTGTACTGTACATGGAAGCGAAAATCCCCGAACCCAGAATAATTCCGATCATTCCTCCAAGAAGTCCGTCCAGGTATCCGTTTCCTACGGCTCCCGCAATAGTTCCGGGACAGTATCCGAGGATTGCAAAGCCCACACCGAATAGTAAACCTCCCACCACCGAGTTTTTAATGGAACCGGGCTTTGGATGAAGCTGGATTTTTCCCTTGGGATACAAAAAACTGATTCCCAGCATTGTTACGATTACTGCGGATAACATGATCTTTAAAACGGTGAAGTCCATCAGTCTTAACTGGGCCAAAATCACGTCGTACTTGGTAGCGCCGCCTTTTTGCAGTAAAAATCCGAAGACGATTCCGATCAGCAGCCCCAGCCACAGCTGAAGTTTTTTATTCTCATATTGTCTCTCCATACTCTCCCTCCTCTCCTATATACTGTACTTGATCAAAGCGGTGATGATACCCCCGATGAAAAAGGCGATGGCGGCAACCCAGCTGATAATTGAGAGCTGGCTCGCTCCACTGATCCCGTGACCGCTGGTGCAGCCCCCGGCCCATCGGGCGCCGATCCCTAAAATGATACCCCCAAATAGGGCGGTGATAAATCTCGGTAAAAAGGCATCCGAGAAGTTGGCTGCCCACATTTCCGGAACCAGGGTAAGCTGAAAGTCTCCTGATAAGGATGCGGAGAGGAAAGATCCGAGAATAATTCCAAATACCATCATAACCCCCCAGTCCACCTCCGGAGTTTTCTGGCCGTAATACTCATTCTGCTGTACTTTTTCCCGTTGAAATATCTTTCTGATCATTCCGCTTACTTTCAGATAAGTGGTGGATGCCGATAGGGGTTTGTTGGAAATCAGTAATGCCGCGATATTTAAAAGTCCGATCAAGCCCCCTACTACATAGGGAGACCACGCTGTCGCTGTGAAAATTCCCATTCACTCCTCCTCCTTTCTGCTGTGCTTCATATGAATTTCAAGTGGTATTTTTACCTGCTGACGTATTCTGCTACGAGCAGTGATCGCCGTAAACAATTAATAAAAGAAGTAAATCATGGTAACCAGCACTACTAAAAATGAAATACTCATCAATCCTCCAGCTTTCATATAATCCTTATTTCGATAACCTCCGGGTCCCATGGTAAAGGCATTTACCGGATGGGTGGGTAAAACAAAGGAGTTATCGGTACCTACTGCGACCAGTAAGGCCAGGGCTCTGGGGTCCATTCCGAAGTTTTCTCCAATAATCAGGACCAGGGGTACCAATAATACCGTTGCCGCTACATTGGACATGAAAAGAGAAAATATCATAGCCAACAAAGCAATGGCCAATATAATAGGAAGTTTTCCCCATCCCCCTACGATTTCCATCATCCAGCTTGCCGCCAGTTCCGCACCGCCGGTTTTTTCAAAGGCAATTCCCAAAGGAATCAGTCCTGCAAGTAAAAAAACTGTTCTCCATCCAATAGCCTGGTATAGTTCTTCCTTGGGTACCACACCTAAAAATACCATCAAAAGGGCCCCGGAAAAAAAGCTTAGGGGCAGGGAAAAACCGATAATTACCAGCACCAGCGCCATACCCATGGAAAACAGCGCCTGGAGTTTTCTATCCTTCCCCTTTTTTTCAGGGGTTTGGAGTTCCGACATAATGACAAAATCCTGGGAAGATCTCATTTGTTTTAAATCTTCCCATCTGCCGAAGACCACCATCTCCAGACCTGCTTCCAAAGGCTTATCCAGCAGATTGGTCTGGTGTCCCTGTTGATGGATATAGACAATGGGTTCCACTTTGAAATTTTTCCTAAGGGCCACCTCCCCTAAGGTTTTCCCGATCGCTGCCGATCTCGGCGGTACAATAATCTCTGCAAATCCGGCATACTCCTCCTGGCTGAGTTCCGAGAAATGTTCCAGCTGTTCTTTTTCTATCAGCTTTTTCTGTTTGATGAAGGTCTCCAGTTTTTCCTCTTCTCCAAGAATTACCAAGCTCTGATTTTCTTTCAGTGTGGTTTTTCTCCACGGTACATAAATGATACTGTCTTCTTCGCAAATACCAAGAATATGAAGGTCATAGTTTTCCCAAATTTTAATCTCTTCAATATTTTTTCCCGCTAAAGGACTTTCTCTCGGGATTCGAATCTCCCGCAGCTCCTTGGGCAAGTCATAAAGCTTTTGAAGATCTTTTTTCCTCTCCCCTTCCTCTTCCTTTCCGGCACTGGGCAGAATAACCCCTCCAAAAAAGTAGAATAAGCCAATCCCCGCAGCAAGGAGCGCCAGGCCGATGGGCGTCACGCTAAAAAGGTTAAACCCGTCGTACCCTCCATCCTCCAGCAAATCGTTCAGAACAATCAGCGGCCCTGAGGCGACCATGGTTAAGGTTCCCCCGAGAATTGCTGCAAAACCCATGGGCATAATCAGTCGGCCCCCGGGGATATCGGCTTGTTTGCCGATTTTTCTGAGGGCGGGGAGAAACAGTGCCGCCGCCCCGATATTCTGCATAAAGGAGGAGAGAATCCCCACCGTTGCCGATACCGATACCATAATCCGCTTTTCATTGTTTCCCACTGTATTGGTAATTTTTTTCGCCAGCATGTTCATAAGCCCGGAGCGGTCTATCCCATATCCTAAAATCATAACCCCCATAATCGCGATCACGGCATTTGAAGCGAAACCGGAGAAGGCTTCCTCAATGGAAATTACCCCGGACCAGGCAAGGAGAATCATGACCAGTATCGCCACAAGGTCTGTTCGCAGTTTTTCTGTTACGAATAATACAATGGCCAATAATAATATCCCATAGGTTATTGCAATTTCCTGAGTCATGAGATCCTCCCCCCTGCTTCCATTTTTCCATTGGATTTACCATGCCTTGGGTAACCGAAAAAACATTCTCTTATAAAAGGGAGCTTAAGGTCATCATTCCTCCGGCGATAACTCTGGCATCGTAGCCTTTGCTTTTAAGATAGGAAGCTCCAATAGCCGAACGATACCCCGCTCCGCAGAGCACATAAATCGGCTGATCCTTTGAAAGTTTCCCGTACTCGTTGTACAGCAGCTGCAGCGGAATATTTATGCGGTTATCGGAGGGATCCTTTGAGGAAATTTCTTCGGGTTTTCGGATATCCAATAGGATATAGTCTTCCTGTTCCAAATTTAAAAATTCTTTTGCAGTCACGGTAGGGAGCCGCTCCAAATCCTTTTCCATACTTTCCCATTGGAGATTTCCGTCGGCAATATATCCCTTGACATTCTCAAAGCCGATTCTCCGGGCGTACCAATACAGCCTTTCCAGTTCTTCGCTTTCATTCCCTTCAACCAAAAATGCAATGGGCGTATCGGTATCCAGCAAGGTCCCGATATAGGTCGAAAAATTATCCGGGCTGAAAAACAGGGCGTCGGGGATATGTCCGCCGAAAAAGGCTTCCTTCGTTCTTCCATCAATGATCGTGATGCCTTGGCTTTTAATATCTTCTAAATATAGGGGTTCCAGTCTTACTTCCTCTCCTACAAATTCTGCCCCTTTAACATTGGCCTCTTCCATTTTCTCAAAATATCTGGGCTTGATACGCATCCTGGCAAAATTTTTAATAAATTCCTCCTTAGAGTCAACCTGCAGCTCAGAATTATACGCTTTTTCATAACCGAGCATGGAATAGGGGCGCTCCTCCATGCTCTCCCCACAGGCGGAACCGGCACCATGGGCGGGAAATACCAGTACTTCATCCCCCAGGGGCATAAGCTTTTCAAATACACTGTCATATAAAAGACCGGTCATCTTTTCCAGATTCTCCTCACCGTAAAAATCTGTACGTCCCAGATCCCCCATAAAAAGACAGTCCCCGGTAAAAACCATATAGGCCTTTTCTCTGTTTTCTTCATAAACGGCATAGCTCATATGCCCCAGGGTATGTCCCGGGGTGTGCACCCCTTGAATGGTCAGTGAGCCAACGTTGAATTTGTCGCCATCAAAGATTTTTTCTCCGTATACATGTCCTACGTCCTCATGGCCGGAAATATAGATTGCTGCTCCGGTTCGTTCTGCAAGTTCCCTGGATCCAATAATATAATCTTCATTTCGATGGGTTTCAAAAATGCATTTGATCTGCATTCCTTCCCTGCGGGCCTCTTCCAGATAAACTCCGATATCCCTTCTGGGGTCAATTACTGCAACTTCTTTTCCCTCTCCTATCATATAGGAATAGTGAGCCAAACCTTCGCTTTCAATTTGTTTAAAAAACATAATACCCTTCCTCCCTTTTTCTTTTAATAGCAAGCCATCCATACAACTCCTTGTTTAATAATTAATTTACACTGCTATAGAGTTCTAATACCCGCTAACATATTATTTAATCGCAGGCCACCGGGATTCATTCCAAAAGTCCACCGAAGGAATACTCCGATGGACTTTTTTTAGTTTTCCTCCCTATTCAGTCAGCTGTCATCCCCAATTAGAATATACCCGTCTCCATTGAGAGCCGGTTCGTCATTTTGATAATGGATATCTACAAAATTAAGAACCACTGCCATGTGTTTTCCATTATCCGTTACAGAAAAGGCGGCCTGCTGTTGAGAGATTTCAGGATTTTCCGCCTCTATCTCCTCAAATCGGGTGCTGATTTCATTAATATCAATAAAAAGCACTTGATTATCCCGGGAATCCCTTAAATAAAAACCCTTTGTTTCTCCGGTACCCTCCCAGCCTGCTGTATAAGCTTCCTCTTGGAAACTGATTGCCCGGGAGCCGGATTCCTGTCCGGCATTTTGGCCTTCGGTGGTGGAGAACGCGGTCTGAATCATATAATCAAAATTTCCAATTTCCATCGGTACCTCCTGGTTTCTGTAAAAGCTTCGGTATACCGGACCATCGATGGGCCCCCGGAGGCCGGAGGGCGTAAATCCAAATACCTGTTCAAAATCCGAGTAATAATCAAAGTTCTCCGGAATCCAGGAAATATCTTCAGTGTAGTTCATTCGATAGATATAGGCCGTGGTGCTGCTGATGATTCTTTGGGCCTCTTCAGAGATTTCCCCGGCCCGTTGTATTTCTCCGTCCATAAGCATACCATTATCAACCAGCGCACTTTCCAATTGATTGATTTGACTTCTTCGGCTTACACCGAAGGCGTCTACCGGAGGCATAATCGAAATAATCGAAAACACGATCAGCAGAAGGGCTACCATACCGTTCTTTTTCCCTTTGTAGATACTGAACAAAACCCCGCTGATGATTGCAAAAATTCCATAAAGAATTACAAAATAGCGTCCATGGGTTAACCCCTCTTCCTGTATTTTAAGAGCGGATGCCACCGTTTGAAAAAGCACAATGGGCACAAGAACTTTCGGAAAAATTCTGTGGAATTGATAAGCCGCCTTGTTTTCCAACGTTCCAGACAGTACATAAACAAAGATCACAGTAATGGAGTAGGTCACCAGCATCGGCTCCAGTAGATTGTCGGTCCAAAATTGATCCCCAATATTGGTAACAATATAAAGGACCAGTATTACGGTAAAAACCGTAACCAGGGGAATAATAATATAGGCCACCAGGACCTCCAGAAAACGACTCCATTGCAGTCTTTCCTCCACTACCCCGGGGGCTGCATTATAATTGGGAACCAGGGATAAAAAATACATAGGGGCGAAGAGGACAAATATAATATTCGCCCCGTGGGGATATGTCCGGTAGCCCACATCAAAAAGCAGCTGGTCTGTGGCTGCTATTATCAGACTTACCCCTAACATAATCACCGCACCAAAAAATAATGAAGTAAAGGCCCCTTTGAATACGATCAAAAAACTCTGGTCCAAGTGAAATCGAGATTGGATCGTTGGAATCCAAATAAATCCTACTATCAGTGCAAATACTAAAACGGTCGTGCGAACAGAAATAATCAGACTGAAATCCGGGGACCTTAACAAGGTTAGATAATATAGCCCGGTTATAATAACCGCTCCCGCTGCCAGGAGCCACCGCTTAGTTTTATCGGTAAAAAAGCGTTCATAAATACTTTGGACAGCCAGACCAAGCAGGGCGCCGATAATACAAGCGGCCAATAAACGATCATATTGATCAAATCCTGAGCGCTGAATACTAAAACCGTTAACCACTGCCGCAAGTATCAGAAAAAGACTGGTTACAGGGTAGCGCTTTATGGCTTGAATGAGTCCTTCCATACTTAGTTTGATTCGCTGAGATAGCTTCATGATCCCATCCGTCCTTCCTTAATAAAAAGTATTTCCTGGTATATTTATACCCCTTTATAAAGCTTGAAACCGACCCTGCAGGTCGGTTTCAAGTAAAATTTGTTTGATTCCAGTAAATTTTTCTAAAACTGCTCATATTAATCTTTTTCGTAGGCCTCCAGATAACTATGCTTTTCTCCATCTTTTTGCCACCCGATGATGCAGTCCATATTCACATTATGCCCCGCTCGGAAAATTTTTCGATCCACATGGGGAAAAGTTTGTTTTATCCCTTCGATAAACGTCTTCATTTCTTCCCTTTTGCTTCCGATTTTTTTCGATGCCACCATACAGGCACAGTTCAAAGGCCATATTCCGCAGTTCCCTGTAAAATCGGAGATGTCCTTTTCTTCGATCAGATACAGGGGCCGAATCAGTTCCATATTTTTAAAATTCTGGGCTCTGAGTTTCGGCAGCATGGTTTTGAAATTCCCCGTATAAAATAAATTGAGCATCGTCGTTTCTATCACATCATTATAATGATGTCCCAGGGCTACTTTATTGCACCCTAATTCTTCCGCCTTCCCATACAGGGCGCCTCTTCGCATCTTCGCGCAGAGGTAGCAGGGATAATCCTTCCCTTTTTCCTGGGCAATTTCAAAAACCTTATATTCAAAAATATGGACCGGAATATTTAAGTGATTGCAGTTATCCACCAGTAATTCTTTAATACTGGGATGATATCCCGGATCCATTGCAATGAATTCCAAATCAAAATTGGCAATGCCGTTCTTTCTGAGTTCCTGAAAAAGTTTTGCCATTACCAGACTGTCCTTTCCCCCGGAAATCGCCACGGCGATTTTATCACCGGACTGGATTAACTGATAATCCTTAACGGCTTTGATGAATTTCGTCCAAAGCTTTTTTCGGTATTTGGTAATAATAAGCTTTTCTATTTCTTCAAGGGATTTTCGGCTCTCCTGGGGCATGATCTGGGGACAGCCCTTCCCTTCCAATTCTGTCATCTTAACCCTCCTAGCATCTTCAATTGCGAACGTTACGTTTAAGAATATCACCCCAAGGAATAAATATCAATAAAAATCCCCCAAGTTCCACTGCAACAAGGGGACAAGGGGGAGAGCATAAGGGATTAACGGTCCGCTTTTTGTTAATTTTTGACCTGCATCACCCGCATGGCATTCAGGATCGCCAGCAGCGCAACCCCTACATCGGCAAACACCGCCTCCCATAAGGTAGCGATCCCCATGGCCCCCAGGATTAAAAAAATCAGTTTTACCCCGAGGGCGACAATGATATTTTGCCATACAATCCTTCGGGTCCTTCTTCCGATTCCTATGGCCGTGGCGATCTTTGAAGGTTCATCATTCATAATTACCACATCCGCAGCCTCGATGGCCGCATCGGAACCAAGCCCGCCCATGGCAACGCCCACATCCGCCCTCGCTAATACCGGCGCATCATTGATACCGTCTCCGACAAACAGTACTTTTCCCTTCGTGGTTCTTTCGCCTTCAATTTCCTCAAGCTTTTGCACTTTCTGATCCGGCAGCAGCTCTGCATAAACCGTATCCAGTCCCAGCTTTCTTCCGATTTCTTCTCCCACATTTTTACGATCCCCGGTCAGCATGATGGTATTTTTAACCCCTAAAGCTTTTAAGGAACGGACCGCATTTTTACTGTCTTTTTTTATCTCATCGGCAATTTCAATATACCCGATGTATTGTCGGTTTACGGCAATATAAACAATACTCCCCAGGGTTTTTGCTGATATATAGTGGATGTTTTCCCGGTCCATCAGTTTACTGTTTCCTGCTAGAATATTTTTATTATTATAGTCCACCTTAATTCCCAGTCCCGGAATTTCCTGATAATTCCTCAGTTCTGCAGTATCCACCGGCTGGTTGTACGCCTCTAGAATGGATCGTCCTATAGGATGATTGGAAAAGCCCTCGGCATAGGCCCCATATTCAAGAAGTTCCTCCTTGGTGAAGCCTTCAGCGGGAACCAGTTTTCTTACCTTAAACTTTCCTTCCGTCAAGGTTCCGGTTTTATCAAATATCACGGTTTCCACGTTATTCAGGGCTTCAAGATAGTTGCTTCCTTTAATTAATATTCCTCTTTTGGAGGCGCCCCCAATCCCGCCGAAAAATCCGAGGGGAATTGAGATCACCAGGGCGCAGGGACAGGATATCACAAGAAAAACAAGACCCCGATAAATCCATTCAGAAAACAACGCACCCGGAATTACCATTGGAGGAATCGCGGCAAGGAGTAATGCGGTAATCACCACAACCGGAGTATAATACCGGGCAAATTTTGTTATGAAATTTTCCGTCGGAGCTTTCCGACTGCTGGCATTTTCCACTAAATCCAGGATTTTAGCTACGGTGGAGTCCTCAAATTCCTTTAACACTTCCATGGTAAGTACCCCGCTATTATTAATAAAGCCGCTGAGTACCCGGCTTCCAATTTCTACATCCCGGGGCAGGGATTCCCCGGTTAAGGCGGAGGTGTCTACGGCGGAGGTTCCTTCCAGGACCTTCCCGTCCAGGGGCACCCGCTCTCCCGGTTTAACAACGATCACGTCTCCAATTCGAACCGCCTCCGGGTCCACTTTTCTAAGGCCCCCGCCGGTTTTTAAATGGGCAAAATCCGGTCGTATATCCATCAGTTCACCGATGGATTTTCTGGAACGGTTTACGGCTAAGTCCTGAAAATACTCTCCTACACGGTAAAAGAGCATTACCGCCACGGCCTCCGGATATTCGCCGATGGCCACGGCCCCCAAGGTGGCAATCCCCATTAAAAAGTTCTCGTCAAACACCTGTCCTCGAAGGATGTTTTTCCCGGCTCTTAAAAGTATTCCTCCCCCCACAATTACGTAACTAAAAAGAAAGAGGCTGAGACTCAAGTTTTCAGAGAGATTCAGCAACATTGCCAGGGCGAAAATTCCGCCTCCGATCAGCAGTCTTATTCGATTTTTATTTGACTCGGAATCCTCCGCACCGACAGCGAAGCTTTTCGGTTTACTGCCTTTGTCCGGATAGTTTTTTACCTGCACCCCCGGTTCAATATGATCGATGATGCCCGCGGCTTTTTGTAGGATTTCTGTTATTTCCTGCTTTTTATCCACTTCCAGGGTTAGTTTGCCGGCGATAAAATCCACTCTTGCCCGCTCCACCCCCGGCAGCTTACTAATCCGGTACTCCATTTTTTCCGCACAGTTTCCACAACCCAGACCTTCCAGGGCCCATTCCTTTTTGATGATTTTATCCTTCATGTCCTCTTCTCCTTTGCCCTATCGTTATCAGGATTTCATTTCATTGATATGAATTAAGCCCTTTTCAAAAATTTCTTTTACATGTTCATCATCCAGGGAATAATAAACGATCTTTCCCTCTTTTCGAAACTTTACCAGCCTTGCCTGCTTCAGTACCCGCAGTTGATGGGAAATCGCAGATTGGGTCATATTGAGAAGCACTGCAATATCGCATACGCACATTTCTGCGGCAAATAAGGCATATAATATTTTGGTTCTGGTGGTATCGCCGAAAACCTTAAACAGCTCCGCTAAATCATACAGACTTTCCTCTTCCGGCATGTTCTCAGCTACGCTGTTTACCACCTCTTGATGAATGATGGTACAATCACATTTTTCCAGTCTTGGTTTGGATGTTTTCATAATCTTCTCTCCCTATAATTTAATATATGAACAAGTATTCATATGTTAAGTTTATTATAGTCCCCGTTCCTTTGAATGTCAACCGCAGCTTCCCTTAATTTTTATCATTAAAAAACCGATCAGTTTACGCTGATCGGTTTTCCTCGTAATTCTTTGTGCTGCAAAAAATTTCCTGATTTATCTTGTTTCAATTTCCTGTTTCAATACTTTTCCTAACCGTTTGATTCCTTCCCGGATTTTTTCTTCCGACATCATCGAGTAATTCAGGCGGAAAGTATTTTCTTTTCCACCATTGGGGTAAAAGGATCCCCCCGGTACAAAGGCCACATTTTCTTTAATGGACTTTTTAAAGACTTCCTTCGCGTCCATTTCCTCCGGAAGCTCACACCAGGTAAAAAGGCCCCCCTGGGGGTATGTATACTTCACGGCCTTGGGGAAATGTTCCCGAATCCCTTCCATCATCACATCCCGTCTTTTCCGGTAAACGTTTTTAATCTTTTCAATATGCTCATCAATACTGTGGACTTCCATAAATTTGTTGATTTCCCGCTGGGTAAGGGTGTTGGTGTGAAGATCCGCTCCCTGCTTTACAAAAATGTATTTTTGCAGAATTTCCCCATCTCCCAGGGTCCAGCCGACCCTTAGTCCGGGACAAAAGATTTTCGAGAAGGTTCCAAGATAAATTACCCGGCCCTGGGTATCGAAGGATTTAATCGACGGCGGCCGCTCTCCTTCAAATCGAAGTTCTCCGTAAGGGTTGTCCTCTACTATGGGAAGATCAAACTCGTTGGCCAGTTCAATTAATTGTTTCCGTCTTTCTACGGACCAGGTTCTGCCGGAAGGATTTTGAAAGTCCGGAATCACATAGATCATTTTAACATGCTCGGTTTCCTTCAGTACCTTCGCCAACGCCTCCATATCCATTCCATCGTCATCGGTATCAATTTCCACAAATTTGGGAGAGTAGGACTTTAATGCGTTTATTGCCCCAAGATAGCTGGGGCTCTCACAGACCACCACGTCCCCTTCGTTTATAAAAACTTTCCCGGAAAGATCCAGCCCCTGCTGGGAGCCGCTGGTTATAAGAATATTATCCGCTGTGGTTTTAACCCCAACCTCTTCCATTCTGCCGGCAATTTTTTCCCTCAGGGGTAAATAACCTTCCGTACTGCTGTATTGAAGGGCTTTTTGTCCGTCTTCTTCCAGAACAGCCCGAGCGGCTTCTTTCATCTCCTCCACAGGAAATAATTCCGGTGCCGGCAGGCCTCCGGCAAAGGAAATGATCTCCGGGTTTTCAATCAGTTTTAATATCTCCCGAATTTCAGAAGCCTTAAGCGAATCCATACGTTTTGCAAATTTCATAACTTCCCCTCCATTTTTGATTGTACTGTAGCCTTTATTGTTCATAGATATTATATCATATTTCATAAACATTCTTCTTTACCAATGTTTACGCTTTACCCTTCAGCCGTGCCGTAAAAACCTTTACCCTGTGCATTATTCCCTGATCTGGGGTATAATTAAGCTAGACTGGACAGAAATCTATGGAAAACGCTTGGAGGGATATTGCATGTTCAGATTAATTATAAGCAGCCTTTGGGATTTTAGAAAATCCTGGAGGAAATACCTGCTTTTCAGCTTTTTTTATTTGCTTTTAAGCAGTTATGTACTGATTCCCTTTTTAGGGTATTTTTTAAATCGCTTATTGCTGGTTGTCAGTTCCGGAGTCCTTATCAATTCCGGGGCATTTTCCCTTCTTCTGGATCCCAGAGGAATCATCGGTCTGGTGCTGCTGTCCACTTTAGCAGTAAGCTTCACTTTTATTCAGGTAGGGACCTTAATTATTCTGGCCCATAAAAATAATTTTGGTAAGGAAATTCTCGTTTCGGAAGGAATCCTCACGTCCCTGGCTTCCATCAGAAGGATGCTGGGCTTGGGAGCCCTCTATCTGGCTTTGCTTTTTTTCCTGATTATTCCGATTGTCAATATACCGGTCATGCCGGAGTTATCCGAACTTGTTAACTTTCCTCAGCTTCTGATGGACAGTATCATGGGAAACATTTTGACACGGCTCTTATATTTCCTGGTGGTGGGGCTGTTTATTTATCTGCTTCTCAGGTTGATTTTCACCCTGCACGAAGTATTAATCGAAGATCAAAGAGTGTGGCCGGGAATGAAAACCAGTATGAAACTGACAAAACAGATCAGTTTTACGCTCCTTTTTAAACTGCTGATTTTCGACATCGTGGTATTTTCCCTGGGGGCACTTTTTTTCACCGCCCTCTCTTCCATCCCCCAATTATTAGACATGGAAGTGAATTATATTATCCGCAGTTATCTGGTGACCTTATCCAGTTTTTTGACCTATATTTACTCCATGATCCTGATTCCGTTAAATATTATTTTCATTACCAAACTCTATACCCAGGCGAAGGGGGCTTCCTTACGGGAGGACCACATGAAAACTTATAATTTAAAAGCTTTTACCGTTATTGAAAATAAAATCTTTGTGCAGCTGAAGAGGAAAAGCATCCTTTTTCCGTCGATGCTGATTGTCAGTATCATTGCAACATTTTTCGCCGGATATTTTATCAATCAAAGCACCATATATGCAGGGCGGGACGTGGCCGTTATTTCCCACCGAAGCATCGTTACGGAGGAGTTTGAAAACTCTTTGATGGGTATTCGAGCTTCCATGGAAGCGGAGATCGATCTTGTGGAAATTGATGTGATGATGACCGCCGATCAGGTAATTGTCCTGCATCATGATTACAGTTTACAACGGACCTTCGGTCTGCCGGATTTTGTCGGGGATTTAACCTATGAGGAAATATTGGAACTGGACGTAACCCTCCCGCCGGGGTTTCCCCCGGAGGATCCTCCGCTGCCCACCCTGGGGGAAGCCTTTGACACCACCGGGGGAGATACAGCCCTTCTTATTGACGTGAAAACCAATGACAATGATGAAGCCTTTGCCCGGGAGCTTGCGCGGGTTATTGAAGCCCACGGTATGGAAGAAAAGGCTTATATCCAATCCTTCAGCAACACTCTTGTACGTCATGTCCAGCAGATGAACCCGGAGATTATTACAAGTCAGATTTTGTATTACAGTTTAGGCAACCTCGCCACTTTAGATGTGGATTTTTACACGGTACATCACGGGATGTTGAGTCACAGCTTTGTCAGAAGAGCGAGACAGAATAATAAAGGGATCCTGGTATGGACGGTCAATACCGAAGAGGCAATTAAAGAAGCCCTCCAATATGATATTGATGGGCTCATTACCAATCAGCCGCTTCTAGCCAGGGAAATTTTAGGCCGCAGCATCGAGGAGCCCTTGGACGAAGACTGATAAAAAGGGAACTCCTAGCAAGGAGTTCCCTTTTTTTTGAGAGTGATTTTACGGTACGATTAGATTATAAAAATCTTCATTCTTTACTGCGAGTTTCAAACCTTCTTAGCTAAGATCAAATCGGTCGGCATTCATCACTTTATTCCATGCCTTTACAAAGTCCTGCACGAACTTTTCTTTTGCATCGAAACTGCCATACACCTCAGCAACTGCCCGTAGTTCCGTATTATGGCCGAATACCAGGTCGACCCTTGTGGCCGTCCACTTCAGCTCATCCGAGCTCATATCCCTTCCTTCAAACAGATCGCGATTATCGGATTTGGGTACCCACTTGGTTTCCAGATCCAGCAGGTTGACAAAATAATCGTTGGTAAGGGTTTCGGGCCGGTGGGTAAAGACACCGTGTTTTTCTTTATTGTAATTCGCATTCAATGCCCGCATCCCGCCGATAAGCACGGTCATCTCAGGAGCGGTAAGCCCCATGAGCTGTGCCTTGTCAATAAGCATTTCTTCCGCTTTTACCGGATAATCCTTTTTCATATAGTTTCTGAAGCCGTCGGCTTCCGGTTCCAATACCTTAAAGGAATCGGCATCGGTTTGCTCCTTGGCAGCATCGGTTCTTCCCGGCGAAAAGGGTACGCTTATTTCCACACCGGCGTCTTTTGCCGCCTTTTCCACACCGGCACATCCGCCGAGGATAATAAGGTCCGCAAGAGAAATCTTTTTATCTCCCGACTGCTTTTCATTAAACTGCTGCTGAATTTTCTCCAGGGCCTCCAATACTTTTTGCAGCTGATCGGGATGATTAACTTCCCAGTTTTTTTGAGGTTCAAGACGAATCCGGGCACCATTTCCTCCGCCCCGGTAGTCTGAGCGTCGGAAGGTGGATGCGGAAGACCATGCGGTATAGACCAGTTCCCTTACCGAAAGATCGGAATCAAGAACCGCTCCTTTCAGTTCTTTTGCATCTTCCTCATCAATCAGATTAAAATCCGCTTTCGGCATAGGATCCTGCCAGATGAATTCTTCCTTCGGTACCTCCGGGCCCACATAACGGCTAACCGGTCCCATGTCTCGATGGGTCAGTTTAAACCAGGCTTTTGCAAAGGCTTCGGCAAATTCCTCGGGATTTTCCATAAAATGCTTCGCTATGGGCTTGTAAATCGGATCCATTCGAAGAGCCATATCCGCTGTGGTCATCATTGGAGCCCACCGCTTATCGGGATCATGGGCGTCGGGCACTTCGGTTTGTGCTTCCTCTTCCACAGGATGCCACTGCCAGGCTCCGGCAGGACTCTTGGCAAGGTCCCAGTCATATTTGAATAGGGTTTCCAGGTAGGTATTATCCCATTTGGTAGGGGTCTTCGTCCAGGCCCCTTCAATTCCGCTGGTAATGGTATCGGATCCTTTTCCGGTTCCCATACTGTTTTTCCAGCCCAGACCCTGATTTTCCATTTCCGCAGCTTCCGGTTCCGGACCTAACTGATCCGCATCTCCGGCGCCGTGGCATTTTCCGAAGGTATGGCCCCCGGCCACAAGGGCTACGGTTTCATAGTCATCCATTGCCATTCTTGCAAAAGTGTCCCGAATATCCTTCGCTGAACCGATGGCGGAAGGTTCGCCGTTCGGTCCTTCGGGATTCACATAAATAAGTCCCATCTGTACCGCCGCTAGCGGGTTTTCCAGCTCCCGTTCTCCGGAGTAGCGCTTATCGTCCAGCCACTCATCCTCCGGTCCCCAGTAGGTATCCTCTTCCGGCTCCCAGATATCTACCCGGCCGCCGGCAAATCCTATGGTCTGCAGCCCCATGGACTCCAGCGCACAGTTTCCGGTAAGGATCATCAGGTCCGCCCAGGACAGTTTTTTACCGTATTTCTGTTTGATCGGCCAAAGCAGCCTTCGGGCTTTATCCAGATTAACATTGTCCGGCCAGCTGTTAAGGGGTGCAAAACGCTGATTTGCCGTATTTCCGCCCCCTCGGCCGTCCTTCATCCGATAGCTCCCGGCACTGTGCCAGGCCATTCTTATAAACAAAGGTCCGTAATGGCCGTAGTCCGCCGGCCACCACTCCTTTGAATCCGTCATCAAATCATATAAATCTTTTTTAACCGCCTGAAGGTCAAGCTTCTTAAATTCTTCCGCATAATTAAAGCTTTCCCCTAAGGGATTTCTAACCGGTGCATTCTGATGGAGGATATTCAGTCTTAACTGATTCGGCCACCATTCTTTGTTTTTCATCTCTTTCTTAGCTGTAACTTCGGTGGTTACCCCTGTTGCCGGATCACCGGCTGTAGCTCCCGTTACTGGACATTTTCCGTTTTCCGCCATAAAAAAACCTCCTTGGTTATTTTGGTTAAGCTGCTTTACAGATAAAAAAATTTGCATATCACATACTTATAACCAATTATATCATAGATAAATAAAACTTTCCGATAATTCTGTTTATAATTACCAGAATTTTTCTCTTCCCTGGCCCTGAGATTTTAAAGACTTGGATACATTCCATCCCAGAGGATTTTTCGGTAACTCTCCCGATCGGTATCTCCTTCGGTGGAAATGCAAAGAATGACCGATTTTTCATCTAAGCCCAGTTTCTCCTTCAGACCCTTCATTTCCTTACGTAGTAAGACCTCCGCCACAACTCCCAGGGTTACGGCGCCGCTTTCTCCGGAGATGATCCTGGGGTCACCCCCTAAGGGGCTCCCAAGGATACGCATCCCTTTAGCCGCCAAATAGTCCGGCACGGACATAAAATTATCGGCCCAGTCTTTTAAAATTTTCCAGCCGCTGGTAGAGACCTCTCCACAGGCGAGTCCTGCCATGATTGTATTCAGATCCCCCGAGACACGGTGCAGCGTCTCATCCTTAGCGGCGGCGGTTCTAAAGACGCAGTCAGCTTTGTCCGGTTCCACAATGGTAATGATCGGCGGATCCGTCTCCCTGTAATAATCCCTAAAAAAACCGGTTAATGCGCCGGCCATGGCCCCGACCCCCGCCTGAAGAAATATATGGGTAAAAGCGATGTCCTTCAACTGTTCTACAGCTTCCAGTCCCATGGCAGTATACCCTTCCATGATCCAGCCGGGGATCTCTTCGTAACCTTCCCAAGCGGTATCCTGCACCAGCACCCAGCCGTTTTGTTCCGCTTGATCCTTTGCAAAGCGCACGGTATCATCATAATTTAAATCCGTAATATGAGCCTTAGCTCCCAGGGTTTGGATGTTTGTTAACCGCTCCTCGGCGCTTCCCTTCGGAAGATACACCACGCTTTTATATCCCAAGCTTTTTGCTGCCCAGGCAATGCCTCTGCCATGATTTCCATCGGTAGCGGTAACAAAGGTAATATCCCCGATCTGATCTTTTACGCTTTTGCTTTGTAATTTCTGGAAGGACAGTTCTTCAATGTCCAGGCCCAATTTCTTTGCAATATATCTGCCGATACAGTAACAGCCTCCAAGGGCCTTAAAGGCATTGAGACCAAACCGGGAACGCTCGTCTTTAATATAAATACGATGAACGCCTAAGAACATCGATAGTTCCGGAAGCTCGGTGAGGGGTGTGATCGAATATCCCGGAACACTTTCAAGAAAGGTTCTTGCTTTTGTTGCTTTTTCTACGCCGAATTGAATTAACGGTGCTTTTTGTTGTTTTTTCTGATTATCAATAAACTTTATATCCATTATAAATTTTCCTCCTTTTAACCGGATGTTCTGCTATTGCATTGTAAAGTCCGGATGATATTTGCTTTATCTTACCATTTCGACAAGAACCATCGATCCTCCTTTATTTCCATGGAAGAATAATAAAAACCTCCAAAGAAGAGATTTTCTCTTTTTTTGGAGGCTTTTAGAATTTCGACGTAATTTCTGAAGCGGTTTGAATCACTTTATCAATAAAAACCTTCTCATTTTCTATTCGAAAGGTTGGTACCGAAATACTGATTGCCGCAATACAATGCCGCATTTCATCAAATATCGGTGCCCCGAAACAGGTAAGGCCGTCTTCCACTTCTTCCCGATCGATGGCAAAGCCGTTCTCTCTTACGGTATTTAATGCTTCCCCAATCCGCACCCGATCCGTAACCGTCCGTTTGTTATAGGCGAGCAGGGATTCCTTCGAATTCATCAACTGATCGTAACAGCCGTTGCTGTTAAAGGCCAACAAGCATTTGCCAACAGAAGTGGCATGAAGCTGACGTTTATCGCCGATATTCGGCACGGCGGAGAACTTTCGTTCGGGATTTGCTTTTAACACCGTCACCGCATATATTCCCTGGGCAATGGAAACATTCACACTCTCATTGATTTCCTGGGCCAGTAATTGAATCACCCGCTGAGCCTGTTTTTCCAGCTGACTTACGGTTTCGGTTTTGCTTCCGATTAAATAGGGTTTGATCGTCAGAAAATATTTTTTCGTCTCATCCTCCCGGTAAAGATATCCCGCTTCTTCCAAGGTAATTATTAGCCGGTGGGCGGTGCTGCTGGGATAAGCCAATTTTTCCCCGATTTCCGTAATGCTCCAGCCCGGCTTTTCTGTAAAAAGTTCTAAAATTTTCAGCGCTTTCACGACGGACTGAATGCTCTCTTTACTCATTAATGTACCCCCCTTTTAAAAAAAGCCGGAGAAGAATCTCCGGCTTCTGCTCATGTATTTAGATCATAGGCTTTAGTTTTGCAGTAAAGTGTCGCAGGATCGGAGGTTCCCAGGTAATACTGTACCCCTTCAGCGTATCCGCCTT